>CAZHCN010000021.1:0-19924 GCA_964530895.1 uncultured Methyloceanibacter sp.
TGCCGGCATAGAAGTGGTTCAAAAAGAAGGGACGGAACGCCTCCCAACGCTCGGCATGGCGTCCGACGAACAGGCAGATATGCCTTGAGGCGAGGTCGGACTCGGCTTCCTTGGCGCCGCCGCTCAAGCCGCTGATGGTAGGCGCCCTGAGGTCTGACGCCTCGGACACGCCGCTCGCCACGAACATATCAAGTACGTCAGCATCGAAGCGGCGCTCGTTGCGCGGCCCTACGCGATGGCAGGCAAGCCTGCCCTCGTTGGTCCAACGACGGAGCGTGGTCTTGCTGACCGCGAGATACGTCGACGCCTCGTCAAGAGTGAGAAGTGGTTTCAGTTTGGTCATAGGTGTTGGCACTCTTCTCCATGTCGCCGACCGCCTGCGGCAGGCCTCACTCGCAAGCGTTACTTAGCCAAGAATCTGTCCCGTACATATAAGAAATGTGTCGCACCTATACAAACCTTTAGCCAAGGCCGAGGTCCCCTTCAATCGTGTGCAAGTCTTGGTACGATCGCATAGGTAAGTTCGCCAATATTTCGAAGTTTCACCGGCCTTCTCCGATCCTCCGCCAAGAATACTTGGGGTGCTGGGACCGATCCTTTTCGCCCGCTCGCTGTCCCCAATTTTCGGCTGGGAGGACATCGGCGCGACCAGCAGACGAGCCTTCCCAATGCCCCTGGTCACGTGATTCGGCAAACCGGCGGCGATCAATCCGGAGACTGTCAAGATTGCCGGAAGGGCCGCTTGGGCGACGATGGCTGCCTCACACCCGCCTCCGTCGGGCGCGTTCAGCCGACGCCGCCTGGCGCTGTATCAACAACACCGCCAGTCCAATACCGAGAATCATCACTGCGAGCACCTTCCAGCCAATTCGCAGCAGCGGCGGCCAACCGATGCCGACCGCGAACGGAAACCGTGCGACTTGATCGGTGCCCCCCTCCTTCGCCGTCACCAGCCCCACATATCGGCCGGCCTCGGCGAAGTCGTGCTCGAAGTGAATCGTGCCGGTCGAATAGGACGCCGGCGGCAGGCTGAATTCGACGGGCTGCTCGTCATCAGCCTTCCACTTGTCGACAATCCGCAGGATCTTCACTTCGACCGGCACTTTGCGCATCGCCGGATCGACATAGTCCAAGGCGACCACCGTCTTCCCGGTCTTCGGAATGTCCTCGCAAAACTCCTGCGTGTCGGTCTCCTGCGGCTGGTACCCGGTGAAGTGGATGATGTGCGGGCCGACGCGCAACACGCATTTGTCCTTTTCGATGCTCAGCCCGCCATGCGCCGACGCCTGCGGGGAAAACCACCCCGAGGCAATCAGCGCACAAGCGGCGAGGCCGATGGCAACAGCGGACCTAATGACTTCCTCCTTCACGATGTCCCGAGGAAATTCGGAATGATTGGACCCGAAATCTCGGCGATTCGGCGGACGCCTTCCGGCGTGTAGAAGAAGATCAGGGCTCCGAACCTATTGTCGGGATCGTTAAGGAGGCTGGTGAGACGCTCGACTTCCCACGCGGCATCTGTTGCCTCGATCTCGATCTCTCTCGTCTCACCTGGCTGTATCGGCTGGTCGTCCTTCACCACCAGGCCGTGATTGACCAAATCCGCCGGATAGCTCTCATCGACGTTGCGCAGCGCCGTTTCCGACTTCTCGTTGATGAAGCGAACGTTGGCGCTGGTGAACTCGCCGATCTCAAGCACGTCCGGCGTCTCGTTCTTGACCAGCAAGGTCATCTTCATCGACCGGCCTGGCACGTCATAGGTCGCCCGCAAGACTTTCACCGAAACCTCGCTATCCGGTAGCGGAAGGGGATCCGTTTGCATCTTGCCCGCCTGAAGGGGAATGCTGCGCGGGTATTCCGTGTCGGCCCAACTCACCCCACCGACGACAAGCGTGACCGTCCCGACAAGTATGGCCGCGCCGACGAACATGTCCGCGCGCGTGATCAGACGGCCGGCGTGGCCTGAGGCCACCTCGCGGAAGCGAGGGATAAGCATCGGACGGCGCATCCACCACAGCAGCCAGAACAGGCCGATAGCGGCCCAAAGTCCCTGCCAGATGACGACGGTGCTAACGCCCCAAGTGGAGAGATCCGGAATCGTCCGGCCATCCAAAGTCGTGACCGGATATTTGAAATCCGCCACGGCGCCAGTGACCTCGACCCACTTGCCAGGCCCCACGATAGGTCCGGCCTCGTGAACCAAGACGGTCGGATGAATATGCCACCGGCCGGGAATGCGCGCCTGGAGAACAAGCTTGAAGCTATAGTCGCGGCCCTTCTGCAGACCCGTAGAATTTTGAGCCGCAACATCGTTGATGTAAGACTCCTTCTTCACCATCACCGAGCCGGGGCCGCCGGTGGACAGGAACGCAAGTTTCGGCTCCGCAAGATTCTGCGGCCAGTCGCCGAACACCCGGAACTTCCCCGTGACGACGAGGTCCTGATTCACTTTCATGTCTGTTGTGGACCAATGCACGTCATACCACTGCAGGGTCCGCATCCGCAGGAACGGTTCCTGATTGCGTTCGCCATGAGCAAAGGCGGAGACCGCGCCAACAACAGAGACTGCGCAGACGAGGATCAAGAGATTGGCCCAAAGCAGGAGACGCCGTGCCAGGGGCGACCGAATGAAGAGGAGCATAACCGTTCCCTCCCGAGGATTGTGGTGCATGCCGGTTGCTTATGCCTTGTTTGCCTGTGCGCCGGACTAATCGGTCTCGTTCGCCTTAGGCTTCACACCGAGATAGGTTGCTATCGGACTCTCGACCCAGTTCGTCCTGGCGAAGAACAATCCGATGTACCACCACACCAGATACATGATCATGCAGACGAAGGCTGAGAAGAAGGCGGAGATCCACGCAGAATGTCCGCCGAACGTTCTCAGCGTTCCCCGCTCGATGAAGCGGAGATATTCGGGAGTGGAGGAACGGGTGAAGACATAGCCGACCATGTCCCCAGTCGACTGCACTTGGCCCATATGCTCGACGGGGATGTGATACGCCGCGATCATCGGCCAGTTGCCCGGATAGAACAGCAGGCCAAAGCCCCAGGCCCCGATGATGGCGGTCGCGAGAAAATTGCGGCTCAGCAACAGCACTGAGTCCATGAACAGCGCCCCCGGCAGAAGCAGAGTCGGGAAGATCAGGCTGTAGGGCAGACCCGCCCACATGTGGAAGCCGAGAATGCGGTCAACCCACTGGCCGAACATGAGCGCCAGGATGCAAAGCGTGGCGCCGATCGGCAGGCGGAACTTTTCCCAAAGATAGGCTTGAGCCGCTGCCGGGAACATGATGGCCACGATGGGGGTCAGGGTGGCCCAGAACTGCCGGTCTTTCCAATCGACCCAGAAGTCCCAATCTCCGGCCAGTAGCATGAAGTGCAGGTGAAACGTGCCGGCGATGGTGAAGAACGCGATCACCGCGATCACCAAATCAAAGGCCCTGGATGCCCGTGCTGCCGCGACCTTCGCTGGCAGTTGCGTGCCGGTGACTGCCGCGTCGCTACCCGCGCGCCTGTCCCGATACTCCATCGTGGTGGTCATTTCGCTCCCCTCAATTCTTGTCGTTATGCGGACCGGCTCATGGTTGAGCTCGTTCCATTGAGAATGGGGCGCCGGCCTCGTCGATCCGGGAGGTCACAGCTCAGCCGACGCCCCTTCCTTTTGGTGGCGCCTAGTGCGCGACACCATCCAGAGCGTGCTCGCCCCAAATCTCGTTGATCAGCTCATTGAGGCGAAGGCCGATCTGAAGAGCGAGGCCGAAGAGCGCCAGTCCAGTCCAACCGAGCGCGACGAAGCCCCAGTGAAGAGGCGCGGTAAACCACTCCTCCATGAACCAGAACGCATGGCCCCATTCATTCAGGCCAACGTTCGGGAGGATGAAGAACGGTCCGAACACAGCCAGCATGAAGGGAATGGAGATGCGCCTGGCGAATTTCGGCAGACGCGTCGTGGCGTACATCAGAGCCGCCGATCCGCAGATGATGTAGACCGGGAAGCTCAGATAGAAGATGGCGATGTGGCTCGGCGTGAAGCTCGTATCGCGGAGCACCGTCTGATGCCACGAGCCATCCTGCTCGGCGAAATAGCTCGCGCCCCAATAGACGGCGAACACGTAGACGAGAAGCAGCCCGAGAAGCTTGAAGTACCGGACGATCTCAACTTGAGGGGGCAGGTCTTCCAAGTCTCTGTCACGGGTGAACCAGAGATAGCCGAGCCAGCCGACGCCGATGATCGGCAAGAGCACGAGCTGGGTCCAAAGCAGCCTCATCCAGTAGATCTGGAATTCAGGCAATGTCGAATCGAGGCCGTATTTCCATCCGGCGATACCCTGATAGACGCGAACGGCCGCGTACAGCACGAGCAGGAAGCCGCAGCCGATCGCTGCGATCTGTGCCCATGTTTGATTCATCGACGCCTGCGCTATACGCGTCGGGCGCTCATTCGCATACGCAGTCATATGTTTTCCTCCTTAGAATCGCCGACCGGAGATCCTGCCGGCCTGTCGAACGTTCCCAAGGGGGTGACCCCCCTGGTCTCCTCCTCAAATCAATGGTCAGTCCGCCCTAATCTTTCCAAACCTTCCCAGCGCGCACGAACCAAAGATAATTGTACGATTTTAGTCGTTATTGGTCAATTCAAGCCTTACCACTCATCAACATAGATGTAAATACATATCCATTCATGCGGTAGGTAAATTGAGCAGCAGCTGCCTCACAGCCGCGCCCTTGCGAGGCGCGAGCCGGCAAGCTCCTGGGATTCCAGTGGAAACGGAGTTGCTTGAAGCAGCGCCAGGTTCGGCAATGCGCCTCGACCTTCGGTCAGGCCGCCTCAGCGCCTGTGTTTCGATGTCAGGCCGCGGCACTCGCCTCATCGTCGCTCTCCTTGCGCGCCAGTTCGCCAATGACCTGGGCCGGGGCGAACACCGGCGAATAAGGCGGGGCATAGGCGAGATCGAGATCCGCGAGGTCTTCGGCGGCGAGCTTGCCCCAAATCGCGGTGGCGACAGTGTCGATATATTTGTCGACCTGATCCGCGCCCACGGCCTCGGCGCCGAGCAGGCGTCCGCTCGGCCCGTCGACAACAAGCATGACCTCGATCGATCGTGATTGCGGCATGTACCGCGCGCGGCTCGGCACCTTGGCGTGAACCGAGACAGGATCGAAGCCGCAGTCGCGCGCCTGATCCCGCGTCAAGCCGGTGCGCGCCACGGCAAGATTGAACACCTTGAAGATGGCGGTGCCGAGAATGCCGGGAAACGTGGCCCGGCCCCCGGCGAGGTTGATGCCGGCGACCCTTCCCTGACGGTTGGCGACGTCGCCAAGCGGGCACCAGATCATTTTCTGCGATACGACGTGACGGGCCTCGGCACAGTCGCCGGCGGCGTAGGCGCCCGGCACGTTGGTGCGCATCTCGGCGTTGACGGCGATGGCGCCGGTCGCGCCGATCTTGACTCCGGCAGCTGCGGCGAGGTCGACACGCGGGCGCACGCCGACCGCCATCAACACCAAGTCGGCATCGACGCGGCGGCCGTCACCGAGCTCGACGCCGCCCTTGACGATCTCTGTCGCCGAGACGCCGCAAACGATCTGAATGGCATGCTTCGCCAGTTCATGCCGTACGGTTTCGCCGATCCGCGGATCGAAACCTGGCAAGAGCCGCGGCATCCCCTCGACCAGTGTTACCGCCATGCCCCTGAGCCAAGCGGCTTCGGCCATCTCGAGGCCGATATAGCCGCCGCCGACAATGACCACCTGACCGCTATGGCGCAGCATGCCCGCCAGCCGGTCGGCATCGCCGATCGATCGCAGCGGCAGGATCGGCGGTGCGCCCCCGGCCACCGGAATCTGAGGCAGAATCGCCTGGGCTCCAGTGGCAAACAGGATCTCGTCGAAGGACTCCCTCGCGAGCTTGCCCTTCTCGAGCGATCTCACCCGCGCCCGGCGCGCGCCGAGATCGACCTCCTCCACCCGCTGTCTGACGCGAAGGTCGATGCCGTCGGTACGGAAGCGCTCGACGCTGCGAGCGATGAGGGCGCTGCGCGATATCCCTCCCGGATCGCCAAGCCAATAGGGAAGACCGCAGGCCGAATAGGACACCTCGGGTTCGTCCTGGAGGACGACGATGTCGAGGTCCGGCCGCCGGCGTTTAGCGGTCGCGGCCGCCTTCATCCCCGCGGCGACACCTCCTACGATCAAGACACGGCTCATGTGGCTCGCTCATGTGTTGCCGTATTTCACCCAATGCGTCGCGAAGATCGCCTCGGGCGTGATGACCCTCGGCTGGAGCGGCCGCGACACCCAGGTGAGATTGACGAAATGGCGCGCGCTGACGTTCTCCGTGGTGATGTTGCCGCCCCAGGTGCCGCACGCGAGCGACAGCGTATAAGGCATGCCGTTGCGCGGGCTCCCCGCCCCTTCATTCAGGTTCTGATTGACGATGACCCTCGCGGTCTTGGTGCCCATGGCCAGCGCCTCGACGTTGGCGTCGCTGGTGGTGTGGATGCCACAGGTATGGCCGAGCCCCTGATAGCCGGTGATGCGGTTGACCAGATCGACGGCGGCGTCGATGCCGCCCGAATAGCGATAGAGCGCGAGCACCACCGAAAGTTTCTCGCCGGAGAAGGGGTGGTCATGGCCGACGCCATCCTCTTCCACGATCAGGAAGGTGCGATCGTCAGGAAGGTCGAAGCCGGCGAGCTCGGCGATACGCGCCGCGGGCTTGGCGACGACATCGATGGTCGGGATGTGGCCACCGTCGGGCCACATCGCCCGCGCGAGCTGCTGCTTCTGTTCCGGGGTGCAGAGATAGCCCCCGGCATCGATCAGCTTTTGCAAGAGCGCCGCGTAGATATCCGATGCCGCGAGCACGGAATTGTCGGCGAGGCAACTGGTGGCATAGTCGAAGGTCTTGGCCCTGGCGATCATCAGCGCGGCGTCGTCGAGGTCAGCGGTCTCGTCGACGACGTGAACGGAATTGCCGACGCCGACGCCATAGGCCGGCGTGCCTGAGCTGTAGGCCGCCTTGACCATGCCCGCGCCCCCCGTCGCCACGACGAGATCGGCGAGGCGCATCAGGGCCTCCGTCTTGGCAAGCGACGGCTGCATGATGACTTGGATCAGATCCTCCGGGGCGCCGACCTCGCGGCACCCTTCGCGCATGGCCTCGACCACGGCGATCGATGTCAGTTTCGTCCGGGGATGCGGAGAGACGATGATGGCGTTGCGGGCTTTGAGAGCGCCGAGAGCCTTCACCGGCGGCGTCGCATCAGGTCCGGTGGTCGGGATTAACGCCGCCACGACGCCAACCGGCTTCGCGATCTTGACCAGGCCCTTCTCCGGAATTTCCTCCACCACGCCGCAGGTCTTGATGCCGGCCATGTCGGCGAGCGTGCCCAAGACGCGGTTCTCGAACTTCGCTACCTTGTCCTGATAGCGGCCAAACCCGCCCTCATCGACGGCGAGGCGCGCCAAGGCTTCCCGGTTCTTGAACACATGCCAGCCGATGGCTGTTACCAGGGCATCGGCCTCCGCCTGGCTATAGCCTTCGATCGCCTGCTGCGCGGCGCGCGCCCGCGCAATCATGGCCGCGATCTCGGCCTCGGCTTGCTCCGGCGTCTGTTTCGGCTTCTTGGCGATGTCGGCGACAACTGTCGTCATAGCGAATTTCCCCTTCAGGTTCAGTGCTTGGCATGCGACGCAGCCGCGGCTGAAAGCGCGCTCGAGGCCCGCATGCGGGCATCGACCACGACGAAGCCGTCGGCTGTGGCGATGACTGGGTTGAGGTCGAGTTCTTCCAGCCAGGGAACGCCGGCGACCCACTTCGAGAACGCGGCGATCAGACTGGCAAAACCGGAAATGTCGATGCCGGCCTGGCCGCGGGCACCGGTCAACAGCGCTCGGCCCTTCAATTCATCGAGCATGCGACGCGCTTCGGCTTCGCCCACGGGAGCGAGACGCAAGGCGACGTCGCCGAGGGCCTCGACCCAGATGCCGCCCAGGCCGGCAATGACCACGGGTCCGAACGTGGCGTCGTGGCGAGCCCCGAGCACGAGCTCGATCCCGGGCGCCACCTGCCGCTGCAACAGTGCCGTCGCCGAGCCGAGACGGGTAGAGACGTCGTCATAGGCCGCGGCGACGGCGGCATGGGTGGCGAGTCCGAGACGCACGCCACCGCATTCCGATTTATGGGTAAGGCCGGGCTGCTCCGCCTTGAGCACCACAGGCATGCCGAGGTCGTCGGCGGCGGCAACCGCCTCCCGGCGCGAATGAACCAGCCGCCACGACGTGACCGGCAGACCGGCTTCGGCGAGAAGCTCGAAGGCGAGTGTCGAAGGCAGCCAGCCATCCGCCATTGCGCGCGGCGCGGCGGCGAATGGAGGACTGAGCGCAATATCGCGTGCGGCGCTCTTGCTCCGGGTCAACGCCAACAGCTCCGCCGTGCGCGCGGGCCAGGGATGACAGGGAATGCCGGCGGCAAGCAACCGCTTCCGGTTCGCCGCTGCCGTCTCAGGCGCGACCCAACAGACATGGACCGGCTTGTGCGAGCCATCGGCCCTCGCCGCGTTGACTTCGGCGATGACCCGGTCGGTGACCTCGCTCATCAAGGCCGAGCGCTGGAGCAGGACGAGGACGACGGCGTCGATCTCATCGCTGGCGAGGAGGCTTGCGAGCGTCGCGCCATACATCTCGGGAAAGCGCGGCCAGTCGGTGGTGACGTCTATCGGGTTGGCGGCGGACCCGTGCGCGGGAAGCGCTGTCGCGATGGCCGATTGCAGCGCTTCGGAAAGTCTCGGAACCTCGAGCCCGTGGGATTCCAACAGATCGGCGAGTTCGACGCCGGTTCCCCCGGAATTGGTAATGATGGCGACGCGGCAGCCCGTAAGCGGTGGCTGGCGGTCGAGGGCAGCGGCGAGATCGAGCAGCGTCAACCCGTCATCGACGACATGGATTCCGGCCTGGCGGAGCGCAGCCAAGGTGACGGCCGTGTCGGTGGCCAAGGCTGCGGTGTGACTTGCGGCGGCACGGCGCCCGGCTTCGCCCCGCCCCGTCTTCAGGACCACGATCGGCTTGTGAGCTCCGACCTCGCGCGCGGCTTTGAAGAAGCCGCGGCCATCGCCGATCGATTCGAGCAGCATGGCGATGACCCTGGTCTCCGGGTCGCCGGCGAAGGCGCGTAAGAGATCGGTCTCGTCGAGGTCGGCCTTGTTGCCGCAGGCGACGACTCTGGAGAAGCCGATCAATTCCTCCTGCGAGCGGGAGAAGGCGGCCATGCCGTAAGCGCCGCTCTGGGTGAAGAGGGCGATGCCCCCCCGGGCCGGCAGACCCAAGCCGAGCGAGGCGTTGAGGCCGACACTGGGGCTGACCACGCCAAAGCAATTCGGGCCGATCAGCCGTACGCCGCCTGCTCGTGCCGCCGCCAGCGCGCGCCGTTCCAATGCCAAACCAGCGTCGCCGGTCTCGGCGAAGCCGCCGCTGATGACCACCGCAACCGGCACGCGGGCCGCGGCACAATCCTCGATGATCGCCGGAACCTCAGCTGAGGGCGCCGCGACGATGGCGAGATCAACGGCCCCGGGCACACTTGAGAGGCTCGCATAGGCAGGCCGACCGAGCACCTCTCCTCGTTCGGGATGAACCGCGACGACCTCGCCTTGAAATGCCGAGTCGGTCGCGATCAGATTTTGCATGACGAGATGCCCGAGCTTGCCGGGCGTCGCCGACGCGCCGACGAGCGCCACGCATCGCGGCGCGAACAAGGCTTGCGGCCAGGCGGTCATGGTTCGCCCCCGCGCTGCACGAAGACGCTCGGCAAGCCGCCGCTATGAATGAAGAGCACCGTGCCGCAGTCCTTGAATCGGCCGTCGGCCAGGAGCGCATGGTAACCGGCGAGCGCCTTGGCGGTGTAGGTCGGGTCGAGAACGAGTCCTTCGCAGCGGGCCGCGAGCTCAAGCGCCGCATCGCCTGCCGCCGACGGAATGCCGTAGCCGGCGCCGATGAAGCCGTCATGGACGATCAGTTCGTCGTCATCGATTTGACATCGAGAGCCCAAGCGTTCGGCGGCCGCGGCGGCGAGGCGATGGATTTGCGCGCGCACCTCGGCGGCCGGGCGGCTGACAGTGATCCCCTCGACGCGCCAGGCGGCGCCGTAAAGACGTGAGCCCAACAGCCAGCCAGCCAAGGTGGCTCCCGACCCTACGGCCATTACCACGCAATCCGGCAGGATGCCGTTCTGCCGGCATTGCGCGAGCGTCTCGGCGACGGCGTGGACGTGCCCAATCACGCCCAATGGGCAGGCGCCGCCGCGTGGGATCAGGTACGGGTGGCCGCCGGCGGCGCGGATGCGCGCGCCCTCCTGCTCCAGCGCCCGGTCGACGGAGCTCCGGTCAGCATCGTTGGTGAAGCGGATCTCGGCACCGAGCAGCGCGGTGAGATAATGGTTGCCCTCGAGGCGGCGCGGCGGGCTGCCCCAATAGACCGCGACCATGCGGAGCCCGGTATGGGCGGCCGCAGCCGCCGTCGCGCGCACGTGGTTAGAGAGCGGCCCCGCGCCGGTGACCAGCGTGTCGGCGCCTTGTTCGATGGCGTCGGCGAGGATCAATTCGAGGCCCCGGACCTTGTTGCCGCCGAGGCCGAAGGGAATCAGGTCGTCGCGCTTGATCCAAAGCGCTGGGCCGCCGAGCGCTTCCCCCAGAGCAGCCGCCGGCAAAAGCGGCGTCGGCGCCGGATTGAGCGGAATCCGCGCCGGCTCATCTGTTCGCGGCTGCCAATCGAGCTGTCCGCGCATTGTCACTCCTCGCTTGCCAGCACACGGTCGACAAGCAATTGGCACTGGCCGGTTTGCCGCGACGGATCGAGCAGATCGCCGATCTCCTGCGGCGACAGGCTCGCCGCGATATCGGCGTCCACCCTGATCGCCTGGTCGAATGGCTCTCCGCGCGCCGCCGCTTCTTGAGCGGCGCGATGCATGATCTGATGCGCTGACTGCTTGCCAAGCTTCCGCGCGAGCGCGAGCATGACTGCCTCCGAGCAGACGCGGCCTTCGCTCGCCTCGAGATTGCGGCGCATCCGCTCCACGTCGACGTCGAGATTCTCCAGCAAGGTGGCCAAGAGATTGAGCGCCTTGCCCGCGGCCATGGTGAGCTCCGGCACCGCGTGCCACTCCACCTTCCAGGAGCGGCCGTCGCGCTCGTGGTCATGGGGCAGGCTCTCGGCGAGCGCCGCGGCATTGGCGCGGACCACGCGAGACAGCGTGCCGAGATGCTCGGAGATCTCGGGGTTGCGCTTGTGCGGCATGGTGATGCTGCCGATCTGAGCGCTGCTCAAGCCTTCGCCAAGCTCGCCAATCTCGTCGCGCTGGAGCGAATAGACCTCGTGACCGATGCGGTCAGCCGTGCCCGTCGCCAGCACGAGGAGCTGCGCCCATTCGACGATCACGTCCCGGCTCGCGGTCCAGGACATGGCGGGCTGGCGAAGCCCGATCCTGGCGCAGAACGCCTCTTGCAGCTCAAGACCACGGGATCCGAGCGAAGACAGGCTGCCCACCCCGCCGCAGAGCTGGCCGATACCCATGCGCGCGGCAATTTCGGTGAAGCGCTGCCGATGCCGGCGGAGTTCGACGAGCCAGCCCGCGACCTTGAAGCCGAAGGTGATCGGCAGCCCTTGCTGGCCATGGGTGCGGCCCAGCATCAAGGTGTCGCGATGCTTGCGGCAAAGGCGCGCCGCGGCGGCGATGGCGCGGTCGAGATCGGCAAGCAGAAAGGCGCGCGCGTCCTCGAGCGCCAGCATCAGCCAGCTGTCGGTGATGTCCTGCACCGTGGCACCGAAATAGAACCACTCCCCGGCCACCTCCGGATAGCGCCGATGCATGGCCTCGATCAGCCCCGCCGTCGAATGCCCGGTGGCGCGGTAGCCCGCCTCGAACTCGGCGAAGAAGGCGTCGTCCAGCACCACGTCGCGGCAGGCGGCTGCAACGGCGGCGGCGCTCTCTTGCGGAATTACGCCGAATTCACCCTCCACTTCCGCCAGGGTCGCCAGCAGATCGAGCCAGCGGCGGGTGCGCGGCTCGTCGTCGAACAGCGCGTTGAGCGCCGGCGTCGACCAGGCGCTGCCATAGACGCGCGAGCCGAACGACCATCCGGTCATGGCGTGCCCTCCGCGAATGCCCGCGCTTCGGCGAGAAGCTGGTTCGCGGTCGCAACGTGCCGGTGCTGCGACGCCTCAAGCCACAATTGGTGCGGCAGCAACAGGTCGGCGAGTTCGCGAAGCTGGCGCCCGGTCGCTTCCGGGGCGGCGCCGCCGACGTCGCTCCGGGCCTTAAGACAGATCTCGGGGTCGAGCGCAGATGCGCGCAGCCAGTCTGGCACCGGTGGCAGGTCCCTGCCCTCCTCGGCGCAAGCCCTCCGCAATTCCTCGTCAGTGAGACTGGCGAGTGTCCGCCCTTCGGCCTCAAGCCGGCCGATCAGCCTGGCGACGAGGCCATGGGCGCTGCGGAAATCGAGACCAAGACCAAGACACAAGCGCTCGGCGAGATCACTGGCGCAACAGGCGCCATCAGCGAGCGCGGCCCGGGCACGGTCGCCGTTGAAGGTGAGGTCGCTCACGACCTCGCTCATGAGGGCTGCTGCCTGTGCCGCGGCGTGCAGTGCCGCCGGGACCGCAGCGTAGGGCAGCATGCGGCTGTCCATCTGGCCTGAGGGTGTGCGTCCGCTCGCGGCGACACCTGCCTGCTCGCCGATGAGACGGTTGGCGAGACCACGGATGAAAGACAGCGCGTAGGGATTTCGCTTCTGCGGCATGATCTTGCTCGCCCGCGCGTGTCGGTCCGAAAGCTGGACAAAACCAAATTCCGCCGTGGCGAAGATCATCAGATCCTCGGCGAGACGATCGAGCCCGACCACGCCGGCGACGGCAACCGCCATCGCTTCGATGGCAAGATCGGCCTGCCACATGGCGTCGCGCGCATGGGCGACCGGCGCGGCGAAGCCAAGGCGCCGCGCCAGCGACATGCGATCCTGAAACGCGACCGAGCCGTTCATGCTGCCGCAGCCGGCCGGACAGAGATCGGCGCGGCCATGAAGCGATTCGAGCCGTTCGAGATCGCGCAGCACCGGCCAGGCGAAGCCCGAGAGATAATGTCCGAAGCTCGTCGGCTGTGCCGCCTGAAGATAGGTGTAGTCCGGCATCAGGTCTTCGGTGTGGGCGGCGGCCACAGCGAGCAACGATTGGCCGAGGCCTGCGAGCGCGACACCGAGCTCGAGCAATCGTTCGCGCAGCAAGAGGTGATAGGCCGTGGAGAGCGCCTCCCGGCGCGCCCGCGAGGTGCCGAGCCAACCAACCGCATCCGTCAGCGTGGCGATGTGCGCCTCACGATTGGTGTAGAGATCGCCATAGGCCGCGCCCGGGGTGAAGCCGGTTTCATCCCTCTGCAGCTGAAGCAGAGCTCCGACCAAAGCCTTCGCCTTGTCGGCGGGAACGACGCCCTGCTCCGCCAAGGTGACGACGTGGGCAAGATCGACGAGGCCGAGATGGATCGCGAGTTTGCCTTGTCCCGAAATCTCCTCGGCGAACGCGCTTGACACCAGGCTTTCGGAAGGTGGCTCTGACAGGCGGTTGCCGATCTCGAGCACCGAGGACTGAGGTGGACGCTTGATGTTATCCATGGCTGGAGACCCCCGGCATGGCGACATCGTCCTCCACCTCCGGCTCGGCCACCGGTTCCGGCACCGCAGGATTCCAGTGCCCCGCGGCCTGCTCGAGCTCGGCAATCCGCGACAAGGTTTCGTAGCGAAGGCCCGAGCGCAACGCCTCCAGGGCCAGGGTTTCCAGCGCGGCGACATTGCCAAGGTTGACATTGGCGCCGAACCGCCGCACCAGCGCCGCTTGCTGTTCCTTACGCGGCGCTTCCCAGATGACGCGGTCGATCTTGTCGCCGAGCCGCCGCGTCAGCTCCTCGAGAAATTCCCGGCGCAAGGCCCCGGCGTCGTCGTAGATGCCGACACCACGGCCCGACTCGCGCGCCTCGACGATGACCCATGCCGCGCCCCATTCGAGGTCTTGCAGCGCCTGCTCGGCAAGTTCGCTGGCTTCGGGCTGGTGGGCCGGATCCTTCTTGCCCACTTCGGTGATGGCGATCAGGTCGGCATTGCGGGCGCAGTCGATGACGCGACGGCGGCGGTCATGAGACAGGTCGATGGTGCCGTCGGAGATTTCGACGGCGTGAAAGCCGAGCTCGCGCGCCCGCCGCATATAGACGCGGCAATGCTGCTGCACGATGGCGGCCTCGAGCAGGGTGCCGCCGGGATAGGTCAGCACCTTGTTTTCGGACAGGAGCTGCAATTTGTGCCGCAGAGCATCAGCGGTCATCAGTGCCGAGGTGCCGAAGGCGAGCTTCCAGTGATCGACGTAAGGCGCGACGATCTTGAGCGCGTCGGTCATTGCCGCGAGCCCGATCCCGGTATCGATCACCATGGTGATGCCGTGTTCGCGTGGCCGCTGCACGCGGCGATCGATGGCAGCATCGAGGCCCAATACCCCAAGCCAAGGCCGATTGGATTTAGCAAGCATGGCGCACGGCTTCCTTCAGCGCCCGCTCGACCATGGCAAGGTCGGATCCCCACGGCACGACGATGACGTTGCCGTCGGTCTCGATGTCGAACTCGAGCAGGCAGCATTTGAGCATGGTGAGATCGTTGCGCTTGCCGGCGATGGCGCGCGGGCACATCTCGATGCGCGGCGGCTCGTCGCCGTAATAATGGCGATGAAATTGGAGGCTGCGCTCGCAGCCGATCAGAACCCAGTCCTCGCGCTCGGCGGGGCGCTCGTCGAGAAAGTGGACCGGCGCGCCGAGATCATCGAGACCGCCGGAGCGGCAGGGAACGAGGAAGGCTTTGGGATGCTCTTTCGCCGCGAGATCCTTGAGCTCGATCCGCTCCAACTCAAGCTTGATCGGCGGCAGATCGGCGTAGGTCAGGACGTGTTCGATGAGGTGGAACAGTTTTGGCGGGTCGGGCGGGCTGACCTCCACCACCCTGATGGTCAGGGGGTCCGGGTGGTGGATGAAGTTGATGTGGTCGTATTGGCCCTGGCAGATCAGGGTGCCGTCGACACCGACGCCGCTCTTCTCGGCAAGACGCGCCAGGGCGGACGGATTGGCGCAGTCGGTCTCCGGGTCGACGACGAAGCGGCAGCTGTCCGGCAGCGCCAGCACCTCGACCTGATCGATCGGCGCGAACAGCGGCTCGCGATCGCGCGGGCCGATGGCGGCAAGGGCATAGGCATCATCGGGTCCGTGCAGCACGATCATGTTGGTGCGGCGATAGGCTTCGCGGCCGAGGAGATGCGTCTTGATCGCGTCCTCGGTCATGTCGCCGTCGTAAGGTTGCACGCTGACGCCGCGGTAAGGCAGCTCAACCAAATTGCGACGGTCGCGCAATGACGGCGTCTTCAGCACAACGGCGTCGTTCGGTCGTGACCGGGAGCGTGCCATCACGCCGCGAACCTCCGCTTGCGATCCCCGGGCCGGACCTCGTTCTCGTGGACCCGCAACGGGTCGAGACGGCGGATCAGGTCAATGGTCTCGCGATCCGGCGGTGCCACGGTCTCGACTGTTTCCGCGAAACGCAGCTCGAAGCCGGTGTTGTCTTGGACCTCGTCCACCGAAACGTCGGGATAGACGGCGCGGAGCCTTGCATGACCCTCCGCATCGAAATCGAGCAGGCCGAGATCGGTGACAATCCATTGCGGACCGAGCCCACGGTGACCAAGCGCGCGGCGGTCGCGGCCGTCGCCGGCTCGGTGCCCAAGATTGGTGATGAAATCGCAACGCTCGACGAGGCGGAACCGCCTGTTGCCCTTGGCGTCGAGGGGCGAGCGGTGCCCGGTGGTCCATAGCGTGATGTGGTCGACGTCGCAGGCGAGATTGCAGCCACCGCCCCCGCCAGGCAGCTTCATCGCCAGGCGGTTCTTGCCGAGGCTGGTGACGTTGCAATTGCCCCATTTGTCGATCTGGAGGCCGGAGAGAAACATCCGCCCCATGCGCCCCGCCGCGGCGAGGTCGAACAGTTCTTCGATGTCGAGGGCAAACGGCGCGCCCCGGTCCATGACCCAGTCATTGGTGGTCGGCGTGAGGAACGGCGGCTCCGGGTTGACGCCATAGGTGGCGCCGGCGATCAGCACCAGATTGGGCGCGTGGGTGCGCTTGGCGACATGCAGCGCGAGCTGCACCAAGGGCGAGCCGAAGCCGTGAAAGGCCAAGGTCCCATCGTCGATCGTGCGGGCGATCGCCGCGATCATCATCTCGCCGAGGCTGCAGTCTCGGGTCATGCGTCGACCCTCTCGCGATAGAGCGACATCCAGGCGTCCGTTCCTGTCGCCCAGGATGCGAGACGGCGGCGGGTCTCCTCGCCGCCGATGCGCCGGAGATAGGCATCGTGATCGGGACAGTCGCGGATGAAGGGTTCGAGATAGTCAATGGCGAAGCGCTCGGCGCCGCCGCGCGCGGCTTCGTAATAGCGGGCCGTGTGCGGCCGATCATAGGCGTAGAAGGGATAGCAGGCGGTGGGATGGGCGCCCATCGGCACTTCCGCCAAGGCCGTGACGTAGAAATAGGGAATGGTGATGCCGCCGAGTTCGACGAGGCGCGCGGTGGGGACGATCTCTTCGACCGAAGCAATCACCGTGCGCGCCGCTTTGGCGAACAGATGGTCGAGGACCGGTGGCCCCTCGATGCGAAGATTGCCCTGCGCATCGCCGTATTGAGCGTGCAGGATGGCGACATCCGGCGTGAGCGCCGGCACCAGCAGCAGCTCCTCCCCGGTGTAGGGACAGGTCATTGTCTTGTATTCGGGATGGAGGTCGGTGAAGCCGGTGCCTCGCGCCGAGCGGATCGGCATGAACGGCAATCCCATGACCGCGGCGCGCAACTGCTGCACCACGGTATAGCAGCAGCTGTCGTCGACGCGGACGTCGCCCTCCTCGCAGGCGCGCCGGTAGTTCGGGGCGATGCCGAAATCCTGCTCGAAGCCGACATAGCTCTCGCTCGAGCAGGACACGGCACCGGCGCCGCAGAGGAGGTCGATGTCGATGCCATGCGCCGAGCCGACCACGCGGAGACCGCGCACGTTCCGGCAGAGCATGGCGCGGAGGATCGCCATCGGTTCGCGTGACGAGAGGCCGCCGCCGACCGCTACCACGTCGCCGTCCTTGACCATGGCGGCGAGGCCTTCGAGATCGCGCCGCTTGTCGGTGCCGGTCTCGACCCCTGCGGGCCCCGCTCTCGTCGCCGCGGTCATATCGACGTCATCCCGCCATCAACGGCCACGTTTGCACCGGTGACGAAGCTTGCTTCGTCGCTCAGAAGGAAGATCACGGCCTTGGCGATGTCCTCGGGCTCGCCGAAGCGGCCCATCGGATATTTCGCCAGCCGGCGCGCCTGCACCTCGGGGCTCGTATCGCTGCCGAGCAATTGCTGGCCCATCCCCGTCGAGGCGACGGTCCCAGGGGAGACCGCATTCACGCGCACGCCCTTGGCGGCATAGTCGGCGGCCATCTGGCGAGTGAGATTGACGATCGCGCCTTTGGCCGCGCAGTAGGCGGCCATGGTCGGGATGCCGACCATGCCGGCGACCGAGCCGAAATTGACGATCGAGCCTTTGCCGCGGGCGATCATTGCGGGAAGTACCGCCTTGGAGGCAAGGAAGGTGCCGGTGACGTTGACCGACATGATGCGGTCCCAGGCTGCGGGGTCCGCCTCATGCACCGAGCCGAAACCGGCGATGCCGGCGTTGTTGACGAGCCCGGTGACAGGACCGGCGGCCGCGCTTGCCGCTTCCATGGCGGCTTCGACGTCCGCGGCTTTGGTCACGTCGGCACCGAAGCCCCAGGCGCTGCCGTTGTTCGGGCTCAGCGCCTTGGCCGATGTCTCCGCCAGCTTGCCGTCGAGGTCGATCAGCACGACCTTGGCACCTTCGCGGAGCGCGGCCGCGGCCACGGCGAGCCCAATGCCGGCGCCGCCGCCGGTGATGGCGATAACCTCTCCCTTCAAGCGATCGGACATTCGTTTCCTTCCTCAACTCGTTGTGCATCAAGAGCGGCGCTAGATGGCGAGATAGCCTCCATCCATCGGCAGCGCCGCGCCGTTGAAATAGGCGGCGTCGTCGCTCGCCAAGAACTTCACCGCGGCGACGACGTGATCGATGGTTCCGATCTCGCGCTGCGGAATGCGGGCAAGCACCTCCTCGCGCAGCTGCGGCTGGTCGAGCCGCCATTGGGTCAGCGGCGTCTCGATCATGCCGGGGCAGACCGAGACGGCGCGCACGCCGTGGCGCCCGTAATCGACGGTGATGGATCGCGTCAGCTGGATCAGTGCCGCCTTGGTCATGGAATAAGCAGCGCGCGCGGGGAAGGCGACGAGCCCGGCGACGGAAGCGATATTGATGATCACGCCGCCGCTGCGCTCGACCATGGCCGGCAGTGCGCGGCGGCAGAGCAGAAAGGGACCACGGACATTGACGGCCATCACCCGATCGAAGTCCTCGGTCGAGGTTTCGCCGACGGTCGTCGCCTCTGGGCCGCCAGCCGTGCCGGCATTGTTGATCAGCACCTCGACCGCGCCGAAACGCGACTCAGCTTCGGCCATGCACGCCTCGACATCGGCGACCTCGCTGACGTCGCCGACGACAGCGATGAGCGGCGCGTTACCAGCCTGCGCGACGAGCGCGTCGAGGCCGTCCCGGTCTCGATCAAAGGCGACGACGCGATCACCCGCATCGAGGAAGCAAAGTGCGAGGCCCAAACCGATTCCCGAGGCGGCCCCGGTGATGAGGACGACGCGGCTCATAGATCACGCAGATTCGCCTGCCCGGCGCGCAGACGGGAGAGCTGGATGAAGTGGGTGGGATTGAGGAACAGTTCGTCCATGTCGCCGAGCTCGTCGACGGTCAACCCCTGCTTGACGAGCACATTGAGGTATTGGAACGCGTCCCTGGCGCCGTAGCCGACATGATGCGCCCCGAGGACGCGCCTGCTGTCGCCATCGATCACGAGCTTCTGGAACCCGGACAGACGGGGCTTCTCCATCGCGTAGAGCATCACCCGGTCGGATGCCGGCAGGCCGATATCGAGGTCGTTCGGGTTGTGCGGCGGCATGCGGATGATAACGACGTTGGGATAACGCGCCCTCGCCTCCTCCTCGCCGAGACCGAGCCACGTCACCTCGTAATGGGTATGGAGAAAGTCCGGCCAGTCGACGGGACGGTAGGGCATCTTCTTGCCCATGATATTGCGCGCGGCGTAAGCGCCGCTCTTGCGCGCCTTGAACATCTCCATGGGCGCGCCGATCAGATCACCGACGGCATAGACATCGGGAACGGAGGTCATGAGGTGGTCGTCGACGATGACGGCGCCGGTCTCCGGATCGACATCGACGCCAAGCGCTTCCACCGCCATCTCTGAGTTCGGCGTCTCGCCGAGACCGAGAAAGACGAAGTCCGTCTCGATCTCGAGAGGCCCGTCGGGGGTGGTGGCCACCACCTTGGCCACGCGGTCGTTGGCGTCGCCTTCGACCCTGACCAGCTCCGAGCCTTCGAGGATCTCCATGCCTTGGTCGCGCATCCGGTCGATGACATAGGTGCGCGTGTCGCCGTCGGGTATGAGCTTGAGCAGGCGGCTGCGCACCAGCATCACCGTGCGGCGGCCGGTGGCGTTGAAGAAGCAGCCATACTCCACCGCCGTCTTGCTGCCACCGACGACGACCGCGGTCTTGCCCGGATCGTAGTCGAGCGTCTCGACGAGATTTACATTGTCATAGACGCCCTTGAGGTCGAGCCCCGGGA
The DNA here is from genome assembly GCA_964530895.1 of uncultured Methyloceanibacter sp. Taxonomy (GTDB): domain Bacteria; phylum Pseudomonadota; class Alphaproteobacteria; order Rhizobiales; family Methyloligellaceae; genus Methyloceanibacter. Next base: position 19,830 of record CAZHCN010000021.1, read on the forward strand.
CTGACAGGCGCTGAGGCCGCGCGCCAAGGCAGAGCACGACAGCGCGGGTGGTGAAGCGATGTCCGGCGACCTCCACGGTGTGCGGATCGATGATG
>CAZHCN010000021.1:20024-21956 GCA_964530895.1 uncultured Methyloceanibacter sp.
CCGCTGAAGGTGCGGGCGAGCATGAGCTCGGCGGCGCATTCGGAGAACACGTGGTGCGGGACGCAGGCGTTGTGCGGACAGCTGCCGCCCAAGAACGGCCAGCGGTCGATGACCAGCTGGCGTCCGCCCATGGCGCGCAAATAGGCCGAGCCGAAGCGGCCGGCCGCGCCGCCGCCGATGAAGATCGCGTCGAATTCGCGGCTGTCGTTGGGATCGATGTTGAAGATAGCTTGGGATCGGCCGGACTGCGCCAGCCTCTCCTCGATCGCTACACCCCACTCTTCGATCGTCAAAGTACTGTCACGAACGTCCCAAATAGCTTCGCCGTCCAACATCGCGCGATGACCTCCCCGGCCGACGGCCGGCTTATTTTGCAGTTTGCAGAAAGACCCCCCGTGCGGCTCTCGCCGCTCTCCTACCCGCAGCAGGGGCACCCGCCCCCGTGCTTCTCTTCCCAGGGATGGCGCTCCGGCGTCGCATCCGACGCTGGCGCGGCGCGCCGGCTGCCGCATTGCGAGCACACCCACTCTCGCGGCGGCTCGGTCTGGGCCATGACCATTCCCTTGAAACGGTGTTCACAGTCCGGGCAGTACAGGGTGTAGACAGGCATGAATTGATCCCCTTCGCTGTCCGGGCGGATTGGGGGCCCGCCCGGACAGCATCGCCGCCTAGGGGCGGCTGATCACGCGGCACGCTTCTTCTTGGCAACCTCATCGCGGACGATCTTGGCGCCCTCGACCATGGCGTGGAGCTTGTCCTTGGCGATGTAGCGCTGGAGAAGAATGAGCCCACAATCGGTGGTAACACCGAGCCGTTCGACCGGGATCACCTGCGCCAGCTTGCGGATGCGATCGGCGACCTGCTCGGCGGTCTCGGTGATGGTGCTCTTGACGTCGATAACGCCGGCCCAGAAGTCGACATTGTCGGGCAGCGGGAACTTTTTGAAGGTGTCGAGGCCGGAGAGGTCGTCGTCGCGGCGCCCGCAGCTCTCGAGGTTGAGCACGTTAATGTGCGCCTCGTAGGATTTGGGCACGACAGAGCTCGTTGCCGACGGCGCCGACGCATTGGATTTGCGCTTGGTGAGGTCGAAGATCTCACCCGCCTTGGCGGTATCGTCGGGATAATAGGCCGGCGTGCCGCCCCAATTGCCCCAGCAGACATGCAGCACGATCTTGGCGTTCTTGACGCCCTCGACCGCGGTGTTGAAGGCCTCGATGGCCCAGTCCTCGTAGAAATAGGGCCAGGTAAACTCATCGAGCTGGATGAAATCGATGCCGAGGGCATCGACCTCAAGAATGTCCTGGTTCATCGCCTTGGCGATGGCAAGCGCGCGGTCGCGGCTGTTCGAGTAGAACAGGTCGTTGGTGCACTGAGCCAGCACCTGGATCCCGGTGTATTGAATCTTGGTCGGCTTGTCCGTGGCGCGACGGAGCGCCTTGGCCTGCTCGACCATCAGCGCCCCGTGACGCTTGATCTCGTGCTCGATAGTCCCGGCGTGGAGGCGGCTATAGATCGGAAAGCCGAGATGGCCGCCTTTCAGGTCATAGCCGAGGCGGCGAAGGTAATAATAGACGGCGGCATCGGCGTAATTGTCGCCGTGAACGCGCCCGTCGGAGATGATGTCGAGCCCCGCATTTTCCTGATCGAGGGCCACGGCACCGATGCAATCTTCCAACGCCTCCCGGTTCATGGAGTCAGGCGGTTCCTGATTTCCGGTAAAATGGCGCCCCCACGAGGCATCCCACCAGCGCGGATTCGGGTAGTTACCAACCATGCTGGTTGGAATCGTGACTTCTTCACCTCTGATGATCATAGTTCCTCCCTACGGCTCGTTGAGGAGACTAAGTGCTCCTTCTTAATTTACGAAAATCGACCCTATCTATCCTATCCATACCTTGTCAAACATTAAATTACCTATCCGTAATGAAGCTG
>CAZHCN010000022.1:0-21643 GCA_964530895.1 uncultured Methyloceanibacter sp.
GCAACCGCGCTCCTCAGCCTCGCCTACGTCCTCGCCCGCGAACTCATCTCAGGCAGCCGTCCCGAGGCCCGCAATCGTGGCCGCTATCCAGAAATGGATGAGATCGACGAGTTTTCACAGCAGCCGCCGCGGCCGGCGCGGCGGGTCGTCTAATCCCGAAGCTCCCGCCTATGGGGCGGCTGTGTTGCCCGCCGCTGCTCTGCCCGCGATGAGGCTTGGCGTGCGGACGAGGCTTGGCCGCCGCATGACCCGCATGAGGGGGCGTTCGAGCAAGAGATAGGAGGCCACCCCGGCCAAGGCGCCGCCGAGAAGGGCGATCGCCATGAACGACAGGACCGGGCCGAGACCCTCGGTCGGGAGCATGAGCCGGCTCCAGCCGAAGCGCAGAAGCGCGATCGGAAAAAGGTGAGCGAGATAGATCGAGTAGGACGCATCGCCCAGCAAGAGTAAGGGCTGCACCTTGGCGACACGGTGCGCCGACTCGATGGACAGGGCGCCGGCAACGATGAGCGCCGCCGGCACGCCGAAAGAGAGCGCGCGTGAACTCTCGAAATGATACCCGCCGATGCAAAGTCCGACGGCGCCGGCGGCGATCAAGGCCCACCCCGCGGGCATGCCCACGCGGCCGAGAGCGCCATTTGCGAGCAGCACCGCGAGCAACATGCCGAAGATAAACTCGAGGACGATCTCGTTGCTGTAGAACTCCCCCGCCGCACTTCCCGCGAAATTTATGAACAGGCCCAGGAGCGGCAAAATCAGGAGCATGGCGATCGCAAGGGGGACGCGCCGCGTTGCCATGATCGCCATGGCGATTGCAAAGACGGCGTAGAAGAACATCTCGTAGTTCAGCGTCCAGCCGAGCAGGATCATCGGACTGATCGAGCCCTTTGGGCCCCAATGGGGAATGAAGAAGAGCGACTGGAGGAAGTGCGGCACCGTGAATACGCTCGTCTTGAAGAGCTGCGGCGCGGCCAGGATCAACCCCGCGGTCAAGACCGTGTAGAGCCAGTAGAGCGGCACGATGCGAACGACGCGCATCCTGAAGAAGTGAAGCGCGGCGCTGCCGGCCTTCGCCGTGACGTAGACCATGATGAAGCCGCTGATGACGAAAAACAGGTCGACGCCCGACTGGGCCGCGTTCGGAATCCGCTCCTTCAGCCAGGGCAGTTGATCCCAGCCGTGCGTGAACACGATCATCATTGCGGCGATGGCGCGAAGGTATTGCAGCGAGACGAGCTGTCCGTCTTTCCATGTCGCGTCCGCCGGGGTGTCGGGACGCGACATCGCGGTGAGCCTTGTTAGTGGGCGAGGGTCCGTCTCAAGTTTCGTGCCAGTAGAAAAAAACGCGCACAGGTTGAGGCTGGTTCTCAGGGATTAACCTTGATGAGCGCGGGCAACCCGGCCGTGGGCCTGGCGCACATGGTTAACAAATCCCTACGCCTACGCGGCATGCAGCTTGCACAATACGTACCTGGATGCGGCCCATTTGCCGGGGCTTTGGGGAAGTCGCGGCGAGAAAAGTCGAGCGCGGTCGAGGATGACGGAAATTACCCAAATTGCACCGGGAAAAGTCGGCCCGGAGCGAAACATCCCTCTCATTTTGGGGCGGGCACTTGCCCTGTTCTGGCCCACGGCCGATGCGCTGGTGGTGGTCGCCCTGTCGATCTTGGCCGGCGTCGTTTACCACCTCGTCGCCTATGGCAGCACGGGGCCGCTCCTCGACTTCGCCAAGGTCGGCGCGGCCGTGGCCTTGTTCCGCTGGATCCTCCAGCATCCAGTGTCGACCATCTCGGCCCGGCCGAGGCGCTCGCTGCGCTATCAGTTCTATCTGTGGAACGCCGCCTTTCTGTGTTTGCTTGCCTTCGGCTTCCTCGGCAAAGTCTCGGACACCTATTCGCGCGGCACGATCCTGTTGTTCTATCTCTCGGGCTTGCCGCTCCTCGTCATGTGGCAAGAGGTGTGGAAGCGCCTCGTGCGGCAGGGCCTCAATACGGGCCGGCTTGCCGTCCGCCACGGGCTCTTGCTCGGGACCCTCGCCAAGGTCGAGGAGTTCCGGCGCAAATACCGCCCCAAGCAGTCCGGTATGATCGTCAGCGACACGGTCATCGTGCCCGACGAAGCGCTCGAGGATACGCCCCACGGCCATGCCGTGCTCGCCGAGGCCATCGGCAAGACGATCGCCGTGGTCCGTCAATCGCATCTCGACGACGTGGTGGTGCTGTTGCCGTGGTCGGCAACGCATGCCGTCAATACTTGCGCCGACCGGCTCATGAACAGTCCGGTCACCGTGCAACTCGGACCAGAGGCGATCTTCGACCGGTTCAGCCAAGTGCATCTGTCGCAGCTTGGGCCGGCGACCATGCTCAATCTCATCCGTCCGCCGCTTACGCGGATCGAGGTGCTGTCTAAGCGCCTGTTCGACTTCTGTGGCGCCTTGGCGCTTCTCATCGCGATTTCGCCGATCCTTCTTGCCATCGCGATTGCGATCAAGCTCGACACGCCGGGGCCCGTATTGTTCCGCCAGTGGCGGCACGGCTTCAATCAGCGGCAGTTCAGGATCTTCAAGTTCCGCACCATGACCGTCGCCGAGGACGGCGACGTCGTCATGCAAGCCGTCAAGGACGACCCACGGGTGACGCGCGTCGGCCGGCACTTGCGGCGGTGGAACCTCGATGAGCTGCCGCAGCTGGTCAACGTGCTGTTGGGCGACATGTCGCTGGTGGGGCCGCGACCGCACGCGCTGACCCACGACCGAGACTTCGAGCGCCGTATCGCCTTCTATGCGCGGCGGCACAACATCAAGCCGGGCATCACGGGCTGGGCGCAGGTGAACGGTTATCGCGGGCTGACGGACACCGAGGAGAAAATGCGGGCGCGCGTCGAGCACGATCTCCACTACATCGACAATTGGTCGATCCCGTTCGACCTCTACATCCTCGCGCTCACCGTTCTGTCGCCCAAGTCATTCAAGAACGCGCATTGATGCGAACAAGGGTTATCGAGATGCAGACCATGCAAAGCGGCACGGCAGCGCCGAGCATCTATACCGACGGCACCTACCTTGCCAGGACCGGCTCGTGGCATGAGCAGGACTCGCCGTGGAAGGCTCAGCACGTCGAGGCCATATTGGAGCGGAACGGCCTGCATCCGAAGACTGTCTGCGAGGTCGGCTGTGGCGCGGGCGAGATCCTGAACTGGCTATCGCAGGCGCTGCCGAGTGCCGAGTCGCTCGTCGGCTACGAGATCTCGCCGCAGGCCCATGCCCTCTGCCAATATCGCACGAACGACAGACTTGACTTCCGGCTCGGCGATCTCCTGGAGGAAGACGGAGATCCCTTCGACGTGGTCATGGCCATCGACGTGTTCGAGCATGTCGAGGACTATCTCGGCTTCCTCAAGGGGCTAAAGTCGAAGGGCCGCTACAAGGTCCTCCACATTCCACTCGATCTTTCGGTGCAGTCGGTCATGCGTGTCTCGCCGATCCTCAAGCTCCGGCGCGAAGTGAGCCATCTCCACTACTTCACCAAGGAAACGGCGCTTAAGACGCTGGAGCATGCCGGCTACGAGGTCGTCGACACTTTCTTCACCGCGACCGCAGTCGAGTTGCCCGACCGCGGGTGGAAAGCCAACCTGATGAAGCTGCCACGCCGTCTTGTTTATGCGGTGAGCCCGGACTGGGCGGCGCGGCTCTTCGGCGGCTACTCGCTGATGGTACTCGCCAGATAGCGGGCGTGCCGTCTCAAGCGCTAAATCGTTGGAATCCTGTCAGTCGCTGCCGTGATAAGCCCGGTAGCGGTCCTTGACCGCTTGCGGCACGACCGACACGCCGATCCGCTCCAGCCCGCGTTTGACGGCGGCCTTCGCCAGGTCGCGGGCGGCGCTCGTTCGGCCGCGCCAGCTCTGCGCGCTGACGAGGTCAACAAGGGGGCCCGGCTGAACCCCGAAGCCTGACTTGTACGGGTAATCGCCGATCGAGAAGTCGAAGTGGCGGATTCCCTTGTCATGCAAAGCGTGCATGGTGCGCTCGATGACGAGACGGCCGGGGCCAATCTTCATCCAATCGGCACCGGCGTGGCTGAGCCGCACCATGGCGAAGCTCGTGCCATCGGTGACGCCGAGCAGGGCGGCGACGATCTCGTCGCCTGCGGTCAGCACCGTCAGGATTGTCGTGCCGGCTTCGAGGCCGGTCCGCACCAGAGCTTGGTAGAAGGCGTAGTAGTTCTCTTCGTTGAGGGCCAAGGCCTGACCAACCTCTTCAAGGCGCGCGCGCTGCTGCGCGTTCATGATGGGCAGGATCGCTTGCGCTTCGTCGGCGCTCTCGATCCGGCGTAGATCTGCGCCGCCCTCTTTCTCGAACAGCCGCAAGGACCGGCCGAGCTCCTTGCGGAACTTCTTGGTCAGAGAGTGAAGATAAGCGTCCCAGTCGTCCGGCATGTGGATGGCGAAGCCGGGACTGTGCGAGGGGGACACGCCCCGCAGGAGCGCAAGCGGGTTCGGGCGGCCGCGCACCTCGGCGGGCATTTTGCGAAACACGAAGAGATCGACTGCCGGCAGGGCTTTGACGATGCTCGCCCATAGATCACGCGCGGCCTGGGCCGTGGCAGGTGCGGCGGGGCCGAGGATGGGCGCGTTATAGTCGGTGACGCCGAGATCGGCGAAGGCGATGACATCGCGCCCGCCTTCTCGCCGGCGGATCAGAGGCAGGGTCACGACGGACTGTCTGGTCTCGCGCTCCGTCACGAAGACGATCAGAGGCTCCGCCTCACGCGCTGCCCCCACCGTGGCGTACCAGGCAGAAAGCCATCCGGGCGCTTGGAACGGCGTGGCGGTGCCGGTGTCGAAGGCGGCGGCCAGCCTGCCCGAAGCGGCCTCCGGATCTCGGACGATCTCGACGTCGTAGACGGGCCGGGACGCCGCCGGCGCGCGCGGCGTCGCGACGGTGTCGTAGAGCGTGTCGCTCTCAAGCATGGACGCTTAGCCTGCGTTCGGAGCGACGTCGATCAGCGCGCCGGGGCGTGCAGGATCGAGATGGAACGTCACGGGCCTTACCGATTTGCGCTGCTTGTTCAACAGCCCGGCACGCTTCACGCCGGCCTGAAGTGCCGCCTTGGCCCAGAAGCCGGGGCCGCTGATGGCATTGCTCTTCGGCGTGATGCCGAGCTTGGAACGTAGCACCGCGTTGCCGCAGTTCATCATCACCGTGCGACGGATCGGATTGGTCCAGTACTCGGTGGTGAGCGAGATATTGAGGCAGTCGTGGTTGTCGACGCGGTGCGGCGAGTGGAGTGGCCAGTGCATCATCTCTCCGGGCTTGAGATCGGCGACGACGGCGTAATCGTCATACCAGGGCGCGTACTCCATGTTGACCTCGACGCCGGACAGGATAATGCCCTCGATCTTCTCCGGCGTGAGGAACGGCGCCACGGGCGGGTAGACGTAGACGCGCTTCATGCCGCGGATCTGCCACAGGGACTGACCGGGCAGATCGGCGTGATAATAGACTTGCGCGTTCGGCGAGGAGATGAGAATGCCGGCATTGCGGGCGATCACCGGCGGCATGCCGGAAATGGCGCGGAACTCGTCCAGAATCTGCTCGAGCACGTCGGCGTAACGCCTATCGACCTGATGCACGCCGCGCAGGTTGAGCCACATGCGCCCGGCGGCTATGGCATCGATGACTTGCGCGCCGGAAAGACCGTTGATGTCGCCCTCGCGCCAGATGCGCTTGCCGTTGCGCTCGCCGACATGGACGATGCTGTAGCTTTCGCGCGGATAGGTCTCGATCAGCGCGGCCAGAGTCTCGTCGGAGAAGAGTGGAGACTCATGCAGCTTGTGCTGCAGCCGGATAGGCTGGTTGCCCCACAGGCTCTTGTGCTTGTCGTCCCAGGAGAGAATTTCGGCACTCATGACTTTACCTCTTGTCTTCACAAATGCATTCGGGGAGGCGCGCGCCTATCTGGTGGCTTCGTCGTTCGCCATGGTCAGAACGGCGGCGCAGCGCCGGCCATTGGCCATTTGCAGCAGGTCCGAGGCCGCCGCTGCCGCCGTCTCTTGCGATGTGGCGGAGGCGCGAGAGAGAAACAGGATCGCTTGCGATGCGGCGATCAGCGACGCGGCGTTGCGCTCCAAGCGAAGCAAGCCGGCGTCGATCAGCGTGATGTCGTAGTCCGCGGTGATACGGCCGAGTTCCTCGGCCAAAGCAGCGCGATTCGACCAGCCCGCGAGCGGCGGATGCTCTGCCGTGAGCGAGAGGAACGAGAGGCCTAGACGGTTGTCGGTGATGAGTCGATCGCTCAAGCTCGGCCCGTCCTCGCCTTCACCGAGCACCTTGGTGAGGGCGGGATCGGCGGCATTGGCGTCTATCAGCAGGGTGCGCATACCGGAAGAGGCAGCGGAAACTGCGAGGCTCAGCGCGAGGCCACTCTTGCCTTCGCCAGGCGTGGAGGAGGTGAGGAGCACAACGCGCGGCTGCCCGCCCGTATCGAAATCGACCAGATAAGACAGGAGGCGCAGCACGGCGGCGCGGAAGCTCGAGCGTGTACCGCCTTCCAGCGTCTCCAACACTATGTCGTAGAAGCTGGCGCGCTTCGCCGGTTGACCAAGAAGGTCGGCCAGCAAGCTGCGCTTGGCGTGCAGGGTCGGGACTGCGACGAGCGATTTGAGCCCGGTCGCAGCGCGAAGCTCGGAACCCGTGCGTATGCGGCGGTCGAGATGCTCGGCGGCAAGGGCGAGCGAGCCGCCGAGGCCGCAGCCGAAAGCGAGCGCCAGCGCGAGGATCAGCCGCTTTTTCGGCCAGCTCGGGTTGTCGGGGATCGCTGCCGGCGAGATGACTCGCGCGTCGGCGGTATAGATTTCCTCAGCCTCGTTCATCTCCTTAACGCGAGACAGGAAGCTCTGATAGACGGCGCGGGTCGTGTCGGCCTCACGCGTCAGTTCGCCCAGCTCTATGCGCGCGCTGTCGTTAACGTTGGCCTCCTGGCGCGAGGCGGCGAGCGCAGCCTGCGCCGCAGCGAGCCGGCGCTTCGACATCTCGTAGTCCAGGTGAATAGCGTTAGAGATGCGCTCCACTTCGGCGCGGATCAAACTGCGCAGACGCTCTACCTCGGAATGGGCCTGCTGCATTTCCGGATGCGACGGCAGAAGGGTCGCGCTGAGAATGGCCTCACGGCGCGAGGCGATGGCGTATTGCTCGCGCAGGCGCGCGACGGTCTCCGAGGCGACGGCATCCCCGATCGCCTCGGGAGCGACGCCGTTCTTCAAGAGTTGGTCGACCTGCCGGACCTTGGCCTCGTTCTGGTCCACGTCGGCTTTGGCGGCCGTGACCTGATCGTTCAGGCCCTTGAGCTGGCGCGTATCGATCAACTCGCCTTCGGCTTCTTGCAAATTGTGCGCAGCGCGGAATTTCTGAACCTTGCTCTCGGCAGCCTGGAGACGATCACGCAACGCGGCGAGCTGGCCGTCCATCGACGAGCTCACCTGCTGGGTGGTTTCGACCTTGTCTCTGGACTGGTCGGCCAAATAGGACCTGGCCACGGCTTGGGCGATACGCGCCGCTTTGACTGCATTCTCGGAGCTGGCATCGATCTCGATGACATAGGTCTGGTCGTCGCGCTCGACCTTCACCTGCTTGCTTAGAGCGATGAGAGCCCGCTCCTCGGGATTATCCTCCGTCGTCGCAGAGCCGCTGCTGAAGAGGTTGATTATGCTGGAGAGGAGGCCTGGCTTACGGGCACCGAACTCTGGGTCGGCGGCGAGATTCAACTCCTGCACAACTGGACGCAAGACAGCGTCGGACGTGATCACTTTCACTTGGCTGTCCACCAGCGCGAAGTTCTCCCCGACAGTGGTGCCGAGGCCGGATGGAACGACCTCGGTGCCGACCGTGTGCTTCTTGCGCGGGTCGATCAGGATCTTGGTCGACGCGGTGTAGATCGGCGTCGTCAGAAAGGCATAGGCCGTGGCGATCGACATCACCACCGCGACGGTCATGACGATAAGCACCAGCCTGCGGCGAAGGAGGCGGAGGAGGCTGGCAAGGTCGAGCATCTGCTCTTCCGGCCGCGTCGGGCTAAGGGGAGCAAAGCTCCGCTCCACCAAAGCACCGGCGGTGCTCGGCGTCATACGTGCGCGCGCGTCCTGAACCATCGTTAACGCCCTCTTAATGCGCGGATCGATCCCGCATGGCGTGACCAGAAGTGCAAACCACATGCCATGGCCCCGGCATCGCAGAGGCGCTCGGGGCGTGCCGTTTTGGCTGGCACAGCTCTTGCCAGTTTCACGCCGAAGTTCAGGACGGCATGGGAAAATCAAATGAGAATTAGCGTGTTTGGATTGGGCTATGTGGGTGCGGTCTCCGCCGCCTGTTTCGCCCGCAACGGCCATGAGATCATCGGCGTCGATACGAACGCCTCGAAAGTCCAGAGTTTCAATGCCGGCAGGGCCCCCGTGGTCGAGCCCGGTCTTGACGAACTCATGGTCGAGGGCGTGCGGTCCGGACGCATCCGCGCGACGTCGTCGGTTGAAGAAGCTGTTAACCATAGCGAGGTCTCGATCGTCTGCGTCGGGACGCCGAGCCGTCCCAATGGGAGCCTAAATCTCGACGCGGTCGCGGCGGTTTCGTCCCAAATCGGCACGAGCCTCGCGGACAAGGACGACAGCCATCTCATCGTGCTGCGCTCTACGGTGCTGCCGGGGACGGTGCGCGATATCGTGCTGCCGGCGCTGGAGCGGACCTCGGGCAAGCGCGCTGGCCAGGGCTTCTCTGTGGTACATAACCCCGAGTTCCTGCGCGAGAGCAGCGCCATCAAGGATTTCGATCATCCGCCGGTGACCGTCATCGGCGCAGGGGAGGAAGAGGCCGGGCGCGAGGCTTCCAAGCTCTATGACGGCATCGACGCTCCGCTCGTCGTCACCTCGATCGAGACGAGCGAGATGGTCAAGTATTCCGCCAATGTGTGGCACGCGCTGAAGGTCTGCTTCGGCAACGAGATCGGCAATGTCTGCAAGGCGGTCGGCATCGACAGCCACGAAGTCATGGAGCTCTTCTGCCGCGACACCAAACTCAACATCTCACCGACCTATCTCAAGCCCGGCTTCGCCTTCGGCGGCTCGTGCCTACCCAAGGACACCCGCGCCATCTCGCATCTCGCCAAGAGCCTCGACCTCGACATTCCGGTGATCGCCTCGATCATGAAGAGCAACGCCGTGCAGATCGACCGGGCGGCCCAGCGGATCATGGCATTGGGCCGCCGCCGTATCGCCGTGCTCGGCTTTAGCTTCAAGGCGGGCACCGACGATCTGCGCGAGAGCCCGCAGATCGAGCTGATCGAGCGGCTCATCGGCAAGGGCTACGATCTCCGCCTCTATGACCGGAGCGTCAATCTCGCGGCGCTGACCGGTGCCAACCGGGACTACATCCGCAACGCCATTCCGCATATCAACTCGATCATGGTCGAGAGCCTCGACGACGCACTTGCGCATGGTGAGATCGTGATCATCGGCAACAACGCGGCGGAGTTCGCCGACGTGCCCACCCGGCTCAACCAGGATCAGATACTGATCGACCTCGTCCGCATCAGCGGCGCGGAGCAGCTTGGCGACCGCTATGACGGAATCAACTGGTAAGGTCCCCGCGCGGGGGGAAAGGCCGCGCCGCGTCCTGATGATCGTGGAGAACCTGCCGGTGCCGTTCGACCGGCGGGTTTGGTCCCAGGCGCGCACATTGCAGCGTGCAGGGTTCGAGGTTTCCGTGATTTGCCCGAAGGGCAAGGGAGCGGAAGCGACCTACGAGGTGCTGGACGGCATTCATGTCTACCGGCATCCGCTGCCCATCGAGGCCAAAGGCGTGCTGGCCTACCCGCTCGAATATCTGTCGGCGCTCGTATTCGAACTGTGGCTGGCCTTGCGCATCTTCTTCACGCGCGGCTTCGACGTGGTCCATGCCTGCAATCCGCCCGACACGATCTTCCTCATTGGAGGCCTGTTCAAGCTCATGGCCGGCACGCGCTTCGTGTTCGACCACCACGACATCAATCCGGAGCTTTACGAGGCGAAGTTCGGACGGCGCGATGTCTTCTGGCGACTGCTCGTCTGGCTGGAGCGCATGACCTTCCGCACGGCCGATGTTTCGATTGCCACAAACGGCTCCTACCGGCGCATCGCGATAGAGCGCGGCGGCATGGCGCCCGGCAGCGTGTTCGTGGTGCGATCGGGACCCGATCTCAAGCGCATGGAAATCCTGCCGCCCCGGCCCGAGCTCAGATGCGGCCGCGCCCATCTCGCCGGCTATGTCGGCGTGATCGGCCAGCAGGAGGGCATCGATCTTCTGCTGCACGCGGTCCGCTCCATCGTCTCGGATCACGGGCGTCACGACATCCATTTCGGCATCGTCGGCGGCGGCCCCTCGCTCAAGGACATGCAGGCTTTAGCGGTGCGGCTCGACGTTGCCGACTATGTCACCTTCACCGGCCGCGTCTCCGACCGCGAGCTTCTGGACATGCTCAACACGGCGGATGTCTGCGTCAATCCCGACCGGGTGAACGCGATGAACGACAAATCGACCATGAACAAGATCATGGAGTACATGGCGTTGGGGAAACCGATCGTGCAGTTCGAGTTGTGCGAGGGCCGCGTGTCTGCCGGCGAGGCGTCGGTCTATGCGCGGCCGAACGATCCAAAGGACATGGCGGCAAAGATCGTCGCCTTGATCGACGATCCGGAGCGGCGACGGGCGATGGGCGCCTACGGGCGCGCCCGCGTGCTCGACGCGCTCTCTTGGGAGCACGAGGCGCCGAAGCTGCTCGCCGCTTATGACGCGGTATTCGAGGCGCCCGAGACGGTGACCTCGCCCAAGCCGAGGCATGCCGAATGAGCGCGGCGGTGAAACTGTCCGGTCTCGAGGCGCAGGCGCGCTTCGACCAGCTTGCTTGGTACTATCACCGCTTGCGCGCCATGAACGGCGCGGAGGTGGCGCACCGTGTCGGCGAAGCGGTGAAGCGGCGCGTGTCGCGATTCAATCGCTCCGGCTGGGCCGCCTTCGACATGGGCGACGGCGACGTGCCGTATCTGTCGCCGCGCGAGGCCTTGATGGAGCGTCTTGCGCCCGAGCTCACGGCAGAGTGGCGCGCGGCGGCAGAGACCGCACAGCAGGGTGACGTCGAGCTGCTTGGCCAGACCTGGCCTGCCGAACGCGACTTGAGCCGCTGGCATGTCGATCCGGTGACCGGCGGCAGCTGGCCGGCCCGTGCCTATTGTTTCGACATTCCGTATCGCCGCGAGCGGAAGCTCGGCGATGTGAAATATGTGTGGGAGCTGAACCGGCTGCAGTTCCTTCAACCGATTGCCGCGCTCGCCGGCTACGAACAGGACGATGCGCATGCTGCGTTCTGTCTTGCGGAGATCGAAAGCTGGATGGACGCCAACCCACCGTTCCGCGGCGTCAACTGGGCGTCGGGTATCGAGCTCGCCTTGCGCATCGTGTCCCTCCTCGTCGTGGTGGGACTGGTCGGCGCGCAACGGGTGCCCCCGAAGCAGCGCCGCAAGATCCGCGCCTGCCTCAACGCCCACGCCTATTGGCTCGCCCGTTATCCGTCGCGGCATTCCTCCGCCAATAATCACCTGATCGCCGAGGCGGGCGCGCTGTTCCTGCTGGGCACGCTGTGGCCGGAGCTCGGCATCGCGCAACGCGCGGCCGATGCCCGCGCGGTGCTCATCGAGCAAGCCGGACGCCAGTTTCACGACGACGGCGTCGGAGCCGAGCAGTCGCCGACCTATACGGCCTTCGTGCTCGAATGGTACCTGCTTGCGGCGGAAGTGGCCGCGCGCGCCGGCGACCCGTTCCCCAAAGGCGTCACCAAGCGCCTCGGCGAGGCCGGCCTGTTCCTGCGCTGGATCATGGACGAGGGGAGCAATACCCCGCGCATCGGCGATGACGACGAGGGCCGGGTGATCGCGACCGCGCCGCACGCCGGCGGGGGGTATGTGGCCTCGGTGGTCGGCTGCGTTGCGTCGAGCCTCGCGCGGCCCAACCTGGCCCCGCCGCGGGTCAGTCCCTGTTTGCGCAATCTCTATCTCGGCCTGCCGCGGCCCTGCGCGTCGGGTCCCAAGGGCGCCAAGACTTTCTCGAACGGCGGCTATTCCGTGCTCCGCCGCCGGATCGCCGGGCGCAAGACCATGATGGTCATGGATCACGGGCCGCTCGGCCATCTCTCGATCGCCGCACACGGTCATGCGGATGCGCTGTCGCTCTGGCTCCATCTTGACGACCAGCCCGTGCTGGTCGACGCCGGCACCTATCTCTATCACTCCGGCGGTCCGTGGCGCGATCGCTTCCGGGAAACCTCCCTTCACAACACGCTCTGCGCCGACGGCCAAAGCTCGAGCCGCGTCGCCGGGCCGTTCAACTGGAGCCGCAAGGCAAGTTGCGAGCGGATCGCGTGGAACAGCACGCCGGAGGAGACATCGGTCCATGGCCGTCACGACGGCTATCTCCTTTCGCACGGCTTCCTGCATGAACGGCGGCTGGTGGCGCAAGAGGACGGGTTCATGGTCCTCGACGCGCTGGTCGGCGAGGGGCCGGCCGGCCATCTGCCGCCCGAGGCCGAAATCGGCTTCCTCGTCCATCCGGCTCTCTCCGTGACGATCGAAGGCGCGACGGCGACGATTGCGCGCGACGGCGAGGTCTTGCTCCGGATCTGCGGCCACGGCGCGCTCGGGCTCGCGCTCTATGAAGGCGCCGAAGAGCCGGCGCGGGGGTGGTACTCCGGACGCTTCGGTACCAAGCAGCCGGCACCTCAGCTTGTGTTCAAGTCGCTGGACCCGAACTGCCGCAGGTTCGAGCTTGCGCTCGAGGTCGTCGCGCCGCCCGCACCGGCGAAGCGGCGCAAGAGCGGCGATGCGCGCACCGCATCGGCTGCCCCCTCCAAGATGGTCCCGGCTGAATGACGAGCCTCGACGCCAGTTACGTCTATGAAGACGTGCGCGTGAGCGCGCGCGGGCTCGGCGAGGGCACGCAGCGTGTGCTCATGGCGCTGATGGTGCTTGTGCTCCTTCAGATGCTGCTTTTGCCCAACCCGTTGCTCACGCAGCTCACCGGCTACGCGGAGCCCGGCGGCGGCAATCCGTTGCTCAAGATCCACTTCTATAGCTATACGCTGTTCCTGGCGTTCGCCTATGTGGTCGCGACCGCGGGTTTCGTGCGGTTCACCGCCCAACAGGTGGCCGAACGGCCCGGTGTCGTGCAGTTCGCCTGCGTCATCGCCGTGTGTGCGGCCATCACCATCTGGCGGCAGGGTATTGGCGGCGTAGCCTATATGGTGGATACGCTGCTCGCCGCGCCGCTTGCCGTGATGCTCGTCATGTCGCTCGACGATGCACGCCGCCGGACGCTCACGACCTTCATCATCTACTTCGTCACGTTCAACGCCGTTGTCGGCATCGTTGAGCGCATACTGAATGTGCACTTCATATTCACCGAACTCGACAAGTTTGAGTATTTCCGCGCGACCGCCTTTATGGGGCATCCGCTCGAAAACGCGTTCGTCACCTCGTCGGTGATGTTCCTTGTCGTCGCCATGCCGTGGTCCGCGTGGAAGAAGGCCTTTATTCTCGCGATCTGTATGGCCGGCATCCTCGCTTTCGGGGCACGGAGTAGTTTCGCCGCGACCATCGTGCTCGGCATCGTTGCCGCACTGTTCTTCGGCGGCCGCGCGCTCATCCGCGGCGAGATGCGGCTTTCGAACCTCGTAGCGGCGCCGTGGATTGCGGTTCTCGCGTTTGCGGGCGGTGCGGTGCTGACCTTCGGCACCGTGCTCGGCGAACGCATCGTCAGTCTCGCCAAGTTCGACCCGAGCGCTCAGACGCGTGTCGATGCGTTCAAGCTGTTCGATTATCTGAACACGCACGACCTGCTCTATGGCGTCGACTTCGCGGAGGTCAATTTTCTGATCGCCACGTATAAGGATGTGCCGGTCATCGAGAACTGTTGGATCAACATCCTATTGATGCTGGGTGCCATTCTGTTCGTCGTGTTCGTGGTGTCGCTGCTCGGCTTTTTCCGCTCCATCGCGCGCGGCCGCGGGGCCATCGCCCTCTTTGCGGTTCTTAACTTCCTGCTGGTGGCGAGCACCAGCAACTCGATCAGCACCAAGACGGCGTCCCTCGCCATCTTCGCCATCGCGATGCTCGGGATTCCGCTGGTTAAGCGGAGATCTCATTCAGGGGAGGGAGATCCCGTGCGCTACACGGTCCCGCTCCGCGAAGGGGTGTGGTCATGAGCGGAACGGCAAAATCAGGCCAGCTCGGGCGGAATGCCGCGATTTATGGCGGGGCGCTGCTGCTCCCGCGGCTCGCCGCCTTCGTGGCGCTGATCGTCTTCTCGCGGCTTTTGTCGCCCGCAGAGTACGGCTACTTCGCCCTGTTCGTGATCTCGGCCGAGCTCATGAACATGGTGCTGTTCAATTGGATCCGGCTCGCCTTCTTGCGGCTCTATCCCGAGCACGAGACGCAAGGCAGGCTTGCCCTGCTGCGCCGGACCTGCCTCGCGATGACGGGGATCGCCATGGCGCTCTCGCTGCCGGTTGCGCTAGCCATGGCTCTGCTCGCGACGCCGGAACGCTGGCTCGCGTTCTTCGTCCTCCTCATGAGCATGAACTTCGCCAATGGCGTCACGCGCTTGCGGCTCTCGGAGCTGCAAGCCGATCAGCGCTCGGCCCGCTACTTCTCTATCGAAGTCTCGCGCGCGGTGATGTCGCTTGCCCTTAGCCTGATTTTGGTGATGAGCGCGGGACCAAGTTTCGAGGCTCTGGCGATTGGCTTCGCCGGCGCCAACGTTGGTGTGGCGCTTGTCTGCCTCGTGCCGTTCGGACGCAATCTCGCGCGGCTCTCGCTCGACCGGGCTCTCGTCAAGTCGATCGTCTCCTATGCGGGGCCCATCGTGCCGATCACAGTGCTGGAGTCGCTCATCCCTTTAAGCGAGCGCTACATCATCCAGTTCGTGGCCGGCCCGGCCGCGGTCGGCGTCTATGCCGCGGCCCAAAACCTGGTTCAGCAGCCGGTCAACATGCTGGCCTCGTCGGTCGCGCTCGCGGCGTTCCCCATGATCATGCGGTCGGCGGAAGTCGACGGCAATGGCGGTGCACAGGCACGCATGGCCGAGGTAGGGAGCCTCTTGGTTGCCCTTGGCCTGCCCGCGGTCGCCGGTATCATCATGCTGCGGAGCGAGATCGCGACCGTGATCCTCGGCGAGGAGTTCCGCGAGCAGGCGATGATCCTCATACCGTGGGTCGTCGTGAACGCGTTCCTCGTGAATCTGAAGTACCACTATTTCGACATGGCGTTTCACGTCACGCGACGCATGATGGTCCTGGTCGCGACGCTGCTGCCGGCGACGCTGCTCACGGCGCCCTTGATCTATGTCTTCTTGAAGATGTGGGGACTGCCCGGGGCTGCGGCCGGTTCGTGCCTGGCCTTTGCCGCCTCGCTGGCGGCCTCGTGGATTGCCGGCCGCAGGCTGCTCGCCTTCCCGCATGCCTTTGGCGAGATCGCCCGCATCCTCGCGGCGACGGGTGCCATGGTCGCCGTGTTGGCGGCGATCGGGCCGCTGCCGGGCCTTCTCGGCCTCATCGTGCTGATCGCCGCGGGCGGCATGACCTATGGAGCCGTTGCCGTGGGGCTCAATGCGCTCAACCTGCGCACAACGCTGATCGACTATTGGGGCCGGCTGTCGAACCGGCCCGTGGAGGCGTCATGACTGCATCGCGGCCGCGTCTCGCCTTTTACATCCATTCCATGCATGGCGGCGGCGCAGAGCGCGTCTCGGCGCTGGTGGCGTCCGGCTTCGCGCGGCGCGGCTATCCCGTCGATCTCGTGGTCAATCAGGCGGGCGGCCCGCACATGGCGTTCGTCAGCGACGACGTACGGGTGGTCTCGCTCGGCTGCCGCACGGCGATTGCCGCGCCGCGTCTCCTGGCCTATCTGCGAAACACCAGACCTGCCTGCCTCGTCTCCGCGCTTCAGCACAACAATCTCAACGCGGTAATCGCCGCCCGCCTCACGGGCACGCCGTTCGCCGCCACCGTGCACGGCATCATGTCGGTGCATCGCTGGAACTTGCGCACCTCGGGCGTGTTTGGGTCGGTGGCGCAAGCGGCGGCGCCGCTCATCTATCGCTTGGCCGATGCCGTCGGCGTCGTGTCGGAGGCAGTCGGCCACGACATCTCTTATTCCGTGACGCGGCCCGACAAGTTCCACGTGCTGCACAATCCCGTCGACACCGAGCACTTCTCGCCCCGCGTCGGCGCCGGGGATGAAGCGGCCACGCGGATTCCCGTCGAGGACGGCAGCCCGATCGTGCTCGGCGTGGGTCGCTTCGACCGGGCCAAGAATTTCGACCTCTTGATCCGCGCCGTTTGTGCCATGCAGGCCGCACAGTCGGCGCGTCTGGTTTTGCTCGGTGACGGGCCGGAGCGCCCACGGCTCGAACGGCTCGTGCGCGAGCTCGGCATCGGCGACCGTGTGTTCATGCCTGGATTCATCGCTGATCCAGCGCCTTGGTACCGGCGGGCGAACGTGCATGCGGTGACGTCGGAATGCGAAGGCTTCGGCAACACCATCGTGGAATCGCTCGCGACTGGTACACCGGTCGTGACCACGCGCTGCCTTGGCGCACCGGCCGAGCTCCTCGGCCACGGCCGGTATGGCGCTATCGTTAACGCGGATCCGGCGGCTTTGGCCGTGTCTCTTATTGAGACGATCCACCGTCTGCCCGATTCCGCCAGCCTGATTGCCCGAGCGAATGTCTATTCCCTGGACGCTTGTCTCGACCGCTATGAAGCCATGCTGGAGGCCGTGCTGCTACGCCCTCGCGGCATGGCACTTGCAGGTGTGGAGGCCGAGCGTACAACCTAGGGAGGGATGTGTATGTGCGGGATCGCAGGGCTGTTCTTCAAGCGAAAGCCGGACCGCAGCGTCCTCGAGAGGTTCGCGCAAGCGGTGCAGGTACTCCAGGGGGATCGCGGCCCTGACGACTTCGGCGTCTCTTGCGTCACAGACCGGCTCTATTTCTTTCACAACCGGCTCGCCATCATCGATCCAGGCCGTGCGCGTCAGCCGATGCAGGATGACCGCGGCGTCATCACGTATAATGGCGAGGTCTACAACTTCGCCGAACTGCGCTTTCCCGACGAGAGCTACTGGCTTTCGTCCGATACCGAGGTGCTCCTCAAGGGACTAAACCGCGAGGGCGGGCGCTTCCTTCAGCGCACACAATCCATGTTCGGCCTCGGCTATTACAATAGGCACAGCGGAGATCTTCTGCTCGCGCGCGACCGTGTCGGTATCAAGCAGGTCTACTATATCGATACGGACGAGGTGTTTGCGTTTGCCTCGACGCTCAAGCCGCTCATGCAGTTCAGCGCGGGCGAGACCGACGGGGACGCGGTCTTCGACTATTACCTCAACCGCGCAATCAAGGCACCGCGCACTCTGTTCCGCGACATTCATGAATTGGCTCCCGGCAATGTGCTCCGGTTCGACACGCGGCGTAAGCGAATCTCCGCGATCAGGCGCTGGTGGAAGCCGGCACTGGTTGAGAGGACCAGACACGACGAGACCGAGGCTATCGAGGAAGTCGATCGCCTCTTGCGGCGTGCCGTCGGCGATCGCCTCGTATCGGACGTACCGGTCGGCGCGTTTCTCAGCGGCGGCGTCGACTCGAGCCTCATCGTGGCCATCGCCAGCGAGACACTGCCGAGCCTGGAGACCTTCTCGGTCGCCATGGCGGACAAACGTCTCGACGAGTCGGGTTACGCGCGGGCCGTCGCCGAGCGTTACGGCTTAAAGCACCATGTCATCGAGGCAGATCCCGGAAGCTTCATCGACGACATCGAGACTTGGGCGCGTGTCCAGGACGACATCGTCGCCGACCCCTCCGCGCTGATGCTGTTCAAGTTGTCGCGCTTCGCACGCGACGCCGGTTTCAAAGTGATGCTCTCCGGTGAGGGCGCCGATGAGGCCTTTGGCGGCTATAACGCGCAATTCCGCTATGCAATGTCGATGCGCTACCACCCCTTCTTCAAACCTCTGAAGCCGGCTGCCGGCTTGATCGACAAGCTGCTCGCCTGCCGCTCCAAGCTCCGTCAGTTCGCGCACCAGCTCATCACAGGTCCCGCCTATTACGGGGTTGCCACGATTTTCGAGCCGGTCATCTTGGAACAGCTTTTCCTTCACGATGTCGATGCGCCCACATCCGTTGGCGGGTTATCCGAGGCGGTTCGCCTGGATCTCCGTGATCGGTTGCCGAACGATCTTCTCACGCGCACCGATCGGGCGACCATGAGCGCCTCGATCGAGGCGCGCGTCCCATTCCTCTCCCACGAGCTTCTGAATTACAGCTTGGAATTGGGCGAGGAGCTTCTGATCAACCGCCACACCCAGAAATACCTGCTCAAGAAGCTCGCCGAGCGCTATGTCCCGAAACCGAATATCTACCGCCCCAAGGTGGGTTTCGACTTGCCTCTTGCCGACTGGCTGCGCGGCCCGCTGCGGCCGATGGTCGAGGACTTGCTGCGCGACTCCTGGCAGGAGGGCCTGATCGATCTGAGCTTCATCCGCGAGTTGATCGACCTGCACCAAGTCGGCACCATCGACGCGTCCGACAAGATCTGGGCCTTCATGATGCTCGAGTTGAATCACCGGGCGCTCTTGGCGCTTCGGTCCACCGCGGCTCAGCCGGAGCGGCGCACCGATCTCAGTTGGCAGGTGGGACGCGCCCTGGTCCCGACCGCATGACGCTCAAACGAGCGCGGCGCGGTAGGACTCGATCAATACCGGCAGAACCACCACGCCGGTGAAGTGCTCGGCGATACGGCGGCTCGCGGCATCTGACAGCTCCCGCCAGGCCGGACCGCTCCCGATATCGGCGATGGTCCTGGCATAGTCGTCCGCGCTTGCATCGAGGGGCAGCACGCGGCCCGCCTCGCCCACCACGCTGCGGTTGAAGCCGTTATCCGAGCAGATCGGCACGACCCCTTCCGCCATGGCTTCGGTCAGCGCGTTGGAATGACCTTCGCCATTATGACACGTCGGAAAAATGAAGAAGTGCGCGCCCGCGAGCTTCGCGCGTATGACGTCCGGCGGCAGCGAGCCATGCCAACTGACCGGAGCGCTTGCGGTGCGGCGCTGGAGGTCGCGCGCGTAGCTCTCTTCGGCGCCCCCGATGACATCGAGATGGGCCGGCACGCCCATCTCGGCAAGCGCCTGAACCGCGCCGATCGCGGTCTCGATACCTTTCTCCGGCACCACGCGGCCGAGGAAGACGATGCGGACGGGCGCGTCAACCCGTGCCGTGTGCGCTCCGGCGTCTCGAGCATGCGGATTGTGGTAGTTGGGCAGATAGAGGATCGGCCGCTCGTTTCGCTTCTCGGCGAACGGGATGAATTCCTGTCCCTCCACGGCCAGCATATCCGCACGGCGCATCAAGGCGTCTGCGAGGGCGCGGTAGGCCGCGCTGCGGCTCTCATAGTGGTTGATGAAGCTCCCGGCACGAATGTCGAACGCCACGCGCTTGCCCAAGCTCCAAGCCAGGGCACAGAGCATGGTCTCCGCATAGAGGAAGTGCCGATAGAGCGGCGTGAGGTGGAAAATGTCGTAGCGCCGATGCTGCTGCACCATCTCCAGAGCGATGGCGGCGAAGCGGCGCGCGTAGGTGATGCCTTTGGCGAACTTTGTTCCGAGCGCGAGCGGGTAGGCGAGCTCGATGACGTCGACGCGGCGCAGCCTGAGGTCGTCGATCAGCCGGCGATTGGCGGACTCATAGCCGCCGCGGGCCGGCTGTCCTGGCTGTGCGATGGGGCCGCAATAGGCGATGCGGACGGCACCCGGACCCAGCTCGCTTCTCATTCACCCGACCTCGTTTTCCACCTCGGAGCCCGGCTCCGTCAATGCAAAGGGTACGCCACGGATAAACGTCGCACCCCTCGAGATCTTCGATAGTTAACAATTGCTTACGACGATTCTCACAACCCGATCCCGGCCTCGTCTGGCCTGGTTTCTGCATTTGTCAGGGAAACCGGAGGCAAAGTTGAGCGTCCTAGATATTGCCCGTGGCGCCTATGTCCGCAGTCCCAAGGCTTTGCGGGATGCGGTGAGTCCCGTTTTGGCGCTGCTGCCTGTCTCATTCAAATACGGCCGAGGCTACCGGGCCTGGCGGACGGCGATCGCGCGCAGTCACCGCGATCCGGCGTTCACGCAACAAATGCGGCTTGCCGCTCTAAGGGCGCTGCTCGCCGAGGCCTATGCGGGGAGCTCCTTCTGGAGGGCGCGGCTCACCCAAGCGCTCGGGCCACGTCCCGACTTGGCGCGGATCGATTTTGACACGCTGACAGCGCTTCCGGTGCTGACGAAGGCCGACCTGCGCGCCGCCGGAGAAACGGCACTCGCGCGACCGGCGGAAACTCTGGATCGGGCCTCGACGTCGGGCTCGTCCGGTCAGCCCTTCCTGTTCTGGCTCGACAAGGACCGCAGTCCGCGGGAGTTCGCTTTCGTCAACGATGTGTGGGCGCGCACGGGCTACCGCGAGGGCGACGCGCGCTGCGTCCTGCGCGGTCTCTTGCTCTCGGACATCGACCGGCGTCCGTTCGAGTGGGAGGCGGGGCTTCGAGAGCTGCGCTGCTCGCCTTTCGCCATGACCGATGCGCGCATGGATCTCTACCTCGACAAGATCGACAAGCGCGGCATTCAATATCTGCACGGCTATCCATCCGCCATCGAGATTCTGTGCCTCCACATCTGGCGTCGGGGGTGGCAGCCGAAGCGGCCGATCCGCGGCGTGTTTCCAATCTCCGAGCCGATCTACGGCTACCAGCGCGACGTGATCCACGCGGCGCTGCCGCAAGCGGCGATCGCGCCGTTCTACGGCTTGAGCGAGCGCGTGCTGTTCGCCTCCGAAGCGGGCGGCGAAGCAGACGTCTACACGTTCGAGCCGCTCTACGGTCATGCCGAGCTCGTCGATGAGCGCGGTCTGCCTGTGACGCAGCCGGGCATGAGCGGCCGCATCGTCGGCACCGGCTTCCTCTCGACCGGCATGCCGTTCATCCGGTACGAGACAGGCGACACCGCCGAGCTCGTCGAGCAGCCCTCCGCGGCGAATGGCTGGCGCTTGCAGGTGCGCGCCATCAAACCACGGCGGGCGCCGGAGTTTCTGGTCGGGGCCGAGGGCAACCGCATCGTCACGCCGACCATCGTGCCGGTCCACCCCGACAAGTTCTTCGGCGTGTCGGAGTTCCAGTTCTATCAGGACACGCCGGGACGCTGCGTCATCAAGGTCGTGCCGGCGGCGGGCTGCGACGCGGCGGAGGCACGCCTTTTCCTCGACGAGATCCAGTCGCGGGTCGGCGCGAGCGTCCGTTTCGAGCTCGATCTCGTTTCCGAACTCGCGGGTACCGCACGCGGCAAGCGTCCCTTCATCGATCAGCGGCTCGATCTTACGCAATTCGGAAAGGCAGCGTGATCATGTCCTTGACCGACACGAACGCGTCTTTCGATCGCCGCAAGCCTGCGCGCTGGCTCGCCGCGCTCATTATCCTCTTAGGCCTGATCGCCGCGCTCATGATTGGCGGGGGTGCGCCGTCGAATGTGTGTGCCGCCG
>CAZHCN010000023.1:0-21634 GCA_964530895.1 uncultured Methyloceanibacter sp.
TCGCCAAGGCGGGGAACGCGAGCAACGCACGGACCATCGTCGCGAACCATCTCAATGGCGCCGAGGAGTTGCCGCTGCTCTATCCCGTTACCACCGAGATCCCAAAAGAGGACGCCGCCTATCGCGACGCCATCGGCGCTTTTTACGATGCTTCCGCCGCGACGATTGCCACCCATCTCGACGACGGCCGCACCGTCGCCGTGCTGTCCGAAGGCGATCCCCTGTTCTACGGCTCGTATATGCATCTTCATGTGCGGCTTTCGTCGCGCTATCCGGCCGAGGTGATCGCCGGGGTCACCGGCATGTCGGGCTGCTGGTCGTCGATCGGCACGCCGATGACCCAAGGCGACGACGTGTTCACCGTGCTGCCGGCGACGCTGCCCGAATACGAGCTTGAGCGACGGCTCGCCGATGCCAATGCCGCGGTGGTTATGAAGATCGGGCGCCATCTCGCCAAGGTGCGCCGCGCGCTCGACCGCGCCGGGCGGCTCGACCGCGCCATCTATGTGGAGCGCGGCACCATGGCGAATGCCTCCGTGATGAAGCTCACCGACAAGCTCGACGGGTGTGCGCCCTATTTCGCCATCGTGCTGGTGCCGGGCTGGGAGCAGCGGCCATGAGCGGGCGCCTCTCCATCATCGGGCTCGGGCCGGGCGATGATCGCTACCTCACGCAAGAGGCGCGCGACGCGCTCGAGGCGGCGGAGGCGCTTTACGGCTACGGACCTTATCTCGACCGCGTGCCGACGCGCGAAGACCAGCCGCGCCACGCCTCGGGAAACCGCGAGGAGGGCAAGCGCTCGCAAGCGGCGCTAACCCACGCGGCTCAAGGCGCGCATGTGGCTATCGTCTCGGGCGGCGACCCGGGCGTGTTCGCCATGGCGGCGGCCGTGTGCGGCGAGATCGAGCGGGGGCCCGATGCGTGGCGCGCGGTCGACCTTGTCGTGGTTCCGGGCATCACCGCCATGCTGGCGGTGGCGGCCCGGGTCGGCGCGCCGCTCGGCCACGATTTCTGCGCCATCTCGCTCTCGGACAATCTGAAGCCGTGGCCCGTGATCGAGAAGCGGCTGGACGCCGCCGCGGCGGGCGGCTTCGTCATCGCGCTCTACAATCCGATCTCGGTCGCGCGGCCTTGGCAACTCGGCGAAGCCTTCGCGCGGCTTTCGCGCCATCATTCGCCATCGACGCCGGTCGTGTTCGGCCGCGCGGTCGGCCGCGCCGACGAGGCAGTGACCATCACGACGCTCAAGGACGCGGCAACGGCGAAGGCCGACATGGCGACGCTCATCCTCGTCGGCTCGCCCGAGACGCGGCTGATTACGCGCGAGGGACGCGCACCCCTCGTCTATACGCCGCGGGAAGCGGCGGAGGTGACCGCATGATCGAGCCAGGCCAGCACGTCATCGACGCTCTCGACGCCTTCGACCTCGGGGAGCACAGGGCGCTTCAGCATGATGACCGGCAGGTGCAGCGCGCGTGCCGCGGCGATCTTGCCGTAGGTGGCATTGCCGCCGCTGTTCTTGGCGACGATCACGTCGATGCGATGGCGTTCGAGCAGAGCGCGGTCGTCGGCCTCGCTGAACGGTCCGCGCGCGGTGAGATAGATTGCGTGCGGCACGGCAAGCGGGGGATCGACCGGATCGACGCTGCGGACGAGATAGACATGCTCGGGCGCGGCAGCGAACGGCGTGATCTCGTTGCGGCCGAGCGCGAGAAAGACGCGCCTTGGCACCGCGCCGAGCGCGGCAACCGCGGCGGCGATGGTCTCGACCTCGATCCACTGATCGCCTGGCACCTTCTCCCACGCCGGGCGTCGCAGCGCGATGAGCGGCACGCCGCTGAGGGCGGCGGCGTGCGCGGCATTCATCGAGATCGCATCGGCATAAGGATGCGTGGCATCGATCAGGACGTCGATCTCCGCGTCGCGCAGATAGCTCGCGAGGCCTTCTGCGCCACCGAAGCCTCCAACGCGTACGGGTACGGGCTGTGCCAGCGGCTTCGCCGTGCGGCCGGCCAGCGACAAGATGACGTCGAAATGTCTCCTGTCGGCGAGTCTCCCCGCCAGCATGCGGGACTCCGCGGTGCCGCCGAGAATGAGGATCTTTATGGCGCGCCCTGAACCGATCATGCCGGAGCCTGCCTCATCGGGGCGCTGGCTGTCTATCGTCGGCGTCGGCGAGGACGGGATCGAAGGCTTGAGCGCCGGGGCGCGCGACCTCGTCGCTCGCGCCGAGATTGTGTTCGGCGGCGCGCGGCATCTGGCGCTGGCGGCGCCTTTGATCCGGGGCGAGGCGAGGCCGTGGCCGAGCCCGTTTTCTCAAGGGATCGATGAGGTCTTGGCCGCGCGCGGGCGGCAGGTGTGCGTGCTCGCCTCGGGCGATCCCTTCTTCTATGGCGTTGGCGCGACGCTCGCCGGCCATGTGCCGCCGGAGGAGACCTGGGTGATGCCGGCGCCATCAGCCTTCAGCCTGGCGGCCGCGCGCATGGGCTGGGCGCTGCCGGAGACCGTGCTGCTTTCGGTGCATGGCCGGGCTCTCGACCGCATTAGGCCGCATCTTCACGCGAACGCGCGCCTTCTGGCGCTCACCTCCGACGCGGAGGGCCCGGGGGCGCTGGCGCAGCTTATCAACGAACTCGGCTTCGGCGGCTCGCAGATCACCGTGCTCGAAGCGCTCGGCGGGGACAACGAGCGCATCAGGGCGGCGACTGCGGCAAATTTCGATCTCCAGAATGTCGCCGCGCTCAACACCGTGGCCATCGAGGTGATCGCTTCGCCCGGCGCGCGCATCATCCCCTACACGCCGGGTCTCGCCGACCATCTGTTCGAGCATGACGGCCAGATCACCAAGCGCGAGATCCGTGCGGTCACGCTGTCCTCGCTCGCCCCACGCCGCGGCGAGGTTCTATGGGACGTCGGCGCGGGCTCCGGCTCCGTCGCCGTCGAATGGATGCTGGCCGATCCGTCTCTGCGGGCGGTCGCCATCGAGGCGCGTGCCGACCGCGCTGCGCGCATCGGCCGCAACGCCGCCGCCTTCGGCGTGCCCGATCTTCAGGTCATTGAAGGCATCGCGCCGGAAGCATTTCACGGACTCGATGCGCCGGACGCGATCTTCGTCGGTGGCGGTGCGAGCGCGCCCGGCGTGATCGAGGCCTGCATCGCCGCGCTGAAACCGGGCGGGCGGCTCGTCGCCAACGCGGTGACGCTCGAGACGGAAGCGGCGCTGCTCGCGCGGCATGAAGCGCTCGGCGGCACGCTGACCCGCATCGCCGTGTCGCGGGCGGATCAGGTCGGCGGCAAGACGGGCTGGCGTCCCGCCATGCCGGTCACGCAATGGGTTTGGGAGAAGCCATGATCGTTGCAGGGGTCGGCTGCCGCAAAGGCGCGTCAGGGCAAGAAATCGACGCCGCAATCGAGGCGGCCCTCGAGGTCGCGGGCTACGCCCCGGAGAGGCTAAGCGCCATCGCGACGTCGGACGGGAAGGGCAGCGAGGTGGGGATCATCGAAGCGGCGGCAGGGCGCGGCGTCAGGCTCGTCCTGGTCACGCCCGGCGATCTCGAGGCGGCGGGACCGCGCACGCAATCCTCCTCACCGCGCGTGAAACAACTGATGGGCATTCCTTCGGTGGCCGAGGCTGCGGCGCTGGCGGCGTGCGGGCCCGAGGCGATACTCATTGTGCCGCGCCTCTCCGTGGGTCCTGCGACCTGCGCCATCGCCGCCACAGAGGACGGTTCGTGACCGTCCATTTCATCGGGGCGGGGCCGGGCGCAGCCGACCTCATCACGGTGCGCGGCCGCGATCTCCTCGCCCGCTGCCCGGTCTGCCTCTACGCAGGCTCCATCGTATCGCCCGCGTTGCTCGCCTATTGCCCGGATGATGCGCGCCTTGTCGACACCGCGCCGCTGTCGCTCGACGAGATCGAGGCGGAATACGTGACGGCGCACGCGGCCGGGGGCGACGTGGCGCGGCTCCATTCGGGCGACCTCTCGGTGTACAGCGCCGTGGCCGAGCAGATCAGGCGGCTGGAACGGCATGGCATCCCATACACGCTGACGCCGGGTGTGCCGGCCTTCGCGGCGGCGGCGGCCGCGCTCGGGCGTGAGCTGACCGTGCCGGAGGTGGCGCAGAGCGTCGTGCTGACGCGCGTTCCAGGGCGCGCCTCGCGCATGCCGGAAACCGAGCAGCTGCAAACCTTCGCCGCGACGGGGGCCACGCTTGCGGTCCATCTCGCCATCCACACGCTCGATGCCGTCGTAGAGACTCTGCTGCCGTTCTATGGCGCCGATTGTCCTGTCGCCGTGGTGGCGCACGCAAGCTGGCCGGAGGAGAAGATCGTGCGCGGCACGCTTGCCGATATCGGCCCCAAACTCAAAGCGGCGCCGATCGAGCGCACGGCGGTGATCCTTGTCGGCCGCGCGCTTGCCGCCAAAGACTTCCGCGAGAGCGCGCTGTACGACGCCGACTATCGCCGCCGCTTCCGCGGAGGTGCGGCGTGAGCGAACGGCGCATGGCCCACGAGATGCCCTTCGCGGTCGAACACGGCGATCTCGATCTCGACGGGCTTGCCGGCGACGACGCCCAAGGCCGTCGCTTGCCCCACGATCGCCACCGCATCGCCAAGGGCGATCCCTTCGGCTTTCGCATAATCGAAAGCTTCGGCGGCAGTGTTCGCAGCGCGGATACGCACAGCGAGATCGGGCGAGCCGCCGGCCTTTTCCGCGAGCTTGGCGAGCGCATCGAGATCGACGGCACCGCGCTTCGAATGGAGGTCGAGCAGGCCTTGCGCGAGCTTCGTCATCTTGGCGACGCCGCCGGCGATGGTGACGCGCGGCACGGGATGGGTCTTCACATATTTGAGCGTGCCGCCGACGAAGTCGCCCATGTCGATGAGCGCGGTCTCAGTCAGATCATGCATCTTCTGCACGGCGGCCTCGGAGGACGACCCAGTTGCCGCTGCGATATGGGTGAGACCGCAGGCGAGCGCGACGTCGATGCCGCGATGAATCGAGGCGATCCAGGACGAGCAAGAATAGGGAACAACGATACCGGTTGTGCCGAGGATGGACAGGCCGCCGACAATGCCGAGGCGGCCGTTCAAGGTCTTTGCGGCCAGCGCCTCGCCGCCGGGAATGGATATCTCCACCTCCACGTCGCCCGAATCGCCGTGAGCGGCCGCGACTTCGGCGATTGCCTCGCGGATCATCTGGCGGGGCACGGGATTGATGGCCGGCTCGCCGGGCGGAATGGGCAGGCCCGGCCGCGTGACCGTGCCGACGCCTTCGCCGGCGCGGAAGCCGACGCCGCTTCCCGGGGCGCCGGGCCGGACTGTCGCCAGGACCAGCGCGCCATGGGTCACGTCGGGATCGTCGCCCGCGTCCTTGACCACGCCGGCGGTGGCGCCACGGTTGCCGCGTGCCGTGGTGGCGAGCGCGAAAGACGGGCGCTGCCCGCCGGGCAAGGGGACCTCCACGGGGTCGGGGAACGTGCCCGTCAACAGGCCCGTATAAGCGGCCTTGGCGGCCGCCGTGGCGCAGGCGCCTGTGGTCCAGCCCTTGCGGAGCGGGCGGGAGGTCTCGTTCATGACTTCCGCTATAGAGCGCCTTTGGCTCGCCGTCACGCTGAGAGGGCATGGCCATGACGGCACCCGCGCTGATCGTCGCCGCCCCCCGCTCGGGCGCCGGCAAGACCACTGTGACGCTCGCGCTCCTCGCGGCTCTGCACCGCCGCGGGCTCCTTGTGCAAGCGGCCAAGGCCGGCCCCGATTATATCGACCCGGCGTTTCACGCCGCCGCGACGGGGCGCGAAAGCGTCAATCTCGACAGCTGGGCCATGCCCCCTGCGCTCCTCGACGGGCTCGTGAGCGACGCCACGGCCAAAAGCGACATCCTCATCATCGAAGGCGTCATGGGCCTCTTCGACGGCATTGGGCATGAGCCGGGACGCACCGGGGCGACCGCCGATCTCGCCGCGCGCTACGGCGTGCCAGTGCTGCTCGTGCTCGACGTGGCAGGGCAGTCGCAATCGGCGGCGGCGCTGGTGCGCGGCTTCGCCAGTTATCGCGCAGGCGTGCGCATCGCCGGCGTGGTGCTCAACAAGGTCGGCAGCGACCGGCATCGGCGGCTCGTCGCCGACGCCATGGCTCCCTTGCAGATCCCCATCGTCGGTGTGGTGCCGCGCGATGGGGCGATCGCCTTTCCCGAACGGCATCTCGGTCTCGTGCAGGCGGCCGAGCACGGCGATCTCGACGCGCGGCTCGGGGCGCTTGCAGACATGGCGGGACGCTGCCTCGACCTCGACGCGATCCTGGCGCTCACCGCGCCGCCGACCGTCTCGCCAGTTTCAGCACAAGCGGCGCTGCCGCCGCCCGGTGCGCGCATCGCGCTCGCGCAGGACGACGCCTTCACCTTCCTCTATCCGCACGTGCTCCAGGCATGGCGGCGGGACGGCGCCGAGATCGTGCCGTTCTCGCCGCTTGCCGACGAGGCGCCGCACGCCAGGTGTGATGCGTGCTGGCTTCCGGGCGGCTATCCGGAGCTGCATGCTGAGCGCCTGGCCGCGGCGAACAGCTTCAAGGCGGGTCTCGCCGCATTCGCCGCGACGCGCCCCGTGCACGGGGAGTGCGGCGGCTACATGGTGCTGGGGCAAGGGATCGAGGACGCGGACGGCGTGCGCCACGCCATGACCGGGCTGCTGGGGCACGCGACGAGCTTCGCGCAGCGCAAGCTCCATCTCGGCTATCGCCGGGCGCGGCTCCTCTCGGACTGCGCAATCGGGAAAGGGAGCGGCACGGTTCGTGGCCACGAATTTCACTATGCAACCCTCGTCGAGACCGGGAACGATGCGCCGCTCGCCGAGATCGCCGACGGCGAAGGCAATCCGCTCGGGCCAGCGGGTGCGCGGCGCGGGCGCGTCACCGGCACGTTCTTCCACGCGATCGCTTCAGCGTGAGCCGCTCAAGCATCCTTGTCGGAGACCTGCGCTTCCTCGAAGGTCGCCATGCCGGTATGGCAGGCGAGCGCGGCGCGCAGCAGCAGAACGGCCACGGCGGCGCCGGAGCCTTCCCCGAGCCGCATGCCGAGATCGAGCAGCGGCTTCAATTCGAGCTCCTGCAGCAAGAGACGATGTCCGGCTTCCGCCGACATGTGCGCGGCGCGCGCATGATCCAGCGCATCGGCGCGCAGCACTCGCAGCGGCGCGACGGCCGCCGTGGACACCATGCCGTCAATGAGCACGGGGATGCGCTTGTGACGCGCAGCGAGACAGGCGCCGAGGATCGCGGCGAGCTCGCGGCCACCGAGCGCCGCGGCAACACGGAGCGGATCGTCCAACACATTTGCATGGCGCGCGAGAGCGGTTTCAATTGCCGCGCGCTTGCGCGCAAGCCCAGCATTGTCGACGCCGGTGCCGAGGCCGGCAAAGCGGGCGCCCCCGCCGAACAGCGCGCCGGCAAGCGCCGCGGCGGCCGTCGTGTTGCCGATGCCCATCTCGCCGAGCACGACGAGATCGGCGGCGTCGGAGACCTCGCCGTAACCGGTCGACACGGCCTCAAGGAACTCCGCCTCGGTCATAGCTGGCGCTTGCGTGAAGTCCGCCGTCGGCTGTTCCAGCGACAGCGCCACGACGCGGAGCTCGGCACGTGCCTCACGGGCAAGCTGATTGATGGCCGCGCCGCCGGCGGCGAAGTTCGCCACCATCTGCCCCGTGACCTCGGAGGGATAGGCGGAGACGCCTTGCGCCGTCACGCCGTGATTGCCGGCGAAGACCAGGATCTCGACCCGGTCGAGGCTGGGCGGGTTGCGCCCTTGCCAAAGGCTGAGCCACGCCACCAACTCCTCAAGTCGCCCGAGGCTCCCGGGCGGCTTGGTCAGCCGCGCCTCGCGCTGCGCCACGGCCTCGGCCACATCTTTATGGCCCTCGGGAAGATCGAGACAGGCGGCACGCAGGTCGGCGAAGGAAGCAAAACGGGTCATTTGGGGTAGACTTCTCGGCGCGAACGGACTGGTCCTGGCTTACGTAAACGGGGCCAGATCGGGAAAGAAGGCGGGGATGGGCGGCATTACCACGGACATCAGGACGGGCCTAGCCTTTTGCACGCGGCTGCCGCTTCGGTTCGGCGAAAGCCCGGCAGAGGCAAGCCTGGCGCAGGCCGTCTGGACCTTCCCGGTGATCGGGGTCCTCGTCGGCGCATTCGGCGCGCTCGTCTATTGGCTCGGCTATTGGGCCGGCTCGTCCTCGTTCGTCGCGGCCACGCTCGCCGTCACGGCCACCGTGCTCGTCACCGGCTGTCTCCATGAAGACGGTCTTGCCGACACGGCGGACGGCTTCGGCGCCGGCGGCGCGAAAGAGCGCAAGCTCGAGATCATGCGCGACAGCCGGAGCGGCGCCTACGGCGTCGTCGCGCTCCTGCTCTCCATCCTTTTGCGCGTGGGCGCTATTGCGAGCCTGGTCGATCCGGGGCTCGCGGTGGCCGCCCTGATCGCGGCACATGCCGGCGCGCGCGCGGCGATGGCCATGTTCATGGCCGCGGTTCCGCAGGCGCGGCAAGACGGGCTCTCGGCCTCTGTGGGGTCGCCGCCGAGCGGAAGCGTCTTCGCCGCCGTCCTGCTCGGGCTCGCGGTGCTCGTGACCTGTCTCGGCTTCAGCACGGCCCTCGTCGCCACGCTTCTGGTGGCCGTGGGCCTTTGGCTCATGGCGCGGCTCTGCCTCAAGCAAATCGGCGGGCAAACGGGCGACGTGATCGGCGCCGTGGAGCAGGTGAGCGAGATCGTTATCCTGCTGACCGCCTCGGCGCTTCTTTGACGCCTGCTACTTCTTCACCGCCGACGTGATCGAGCCGATCACCTCGGAGGCCATCTTGAACTCCTTGTCCCGGTTGGTGATGCCATGCCGCTTCGCGATCCAGGCGAAGTCGGTATAGGCGACCCATACCTGGCCCGTGCCATCCTGATAGACGAGAAGCCGCACCGGCCAATCGAGGCCGGCGTCGGGATCGGCCGTAATGAACAGCGTGCCGAGGGGAGGATTGCCGAAGATGAGAAGCGTGGAGGGCGCGAGCTGGATGCCAGCATCGGCGGCGAGCTTCGATTGGTCGATCTCGTCGAAGAACATGATGCCCTTGTCGGCGATGTCCTTCTTCAAGCGGTCGATGGTCTCGGACATGTCATAGGCGCTTTTCAAGCGGACGATACCGTCGTCGCCGGCCCTCGCCGCGCCGAGCGGCAAAAGCAGGAGCGCAAGCGACACAAGCAGCGCGGAGGCAAGCCGGGGGGTGAGCATGGACGTTCTCCTTGAGGGTCAGCCTCTTCAGGAGAGCATGATGGCGGAGACGGCCGTAAAGCTGAAATGCCGGTTCGCTAAGATCGCGATACCGCGGCGCTATGGTGAGCGAAGCGCTAAGGCGGCGCTAACGGCGCGGAAACTGGCGGCGTGCTAGGGTCCGCAAAACAAGAATTTCGCTGAGCCAAAGAACCCAGGGAGCCTCAAGTCATGCGTAAGGCCTTTGTCGCATCGCTTATTGCCGGTGCGCTCTTCTTCGTGCCGGGCGTCGCTTCCGCGGCGCCGCTTGCCCTTTCCGATCATGCCGCCGTGACCAAGACGCTCGGCAGCACCAATGCCGGCGTCGAGCAGGTTCGCTGGCGCGCCAGAGCCCGCCGCTGCGGACGCCGGTACGCGCGTTCGTATTGCTGCACCTGGACGTGCCAACCCTATTGGCGCCCGTATCAGTACTACTACTGGCAGTACTACTACCCATACGGCGGCCCGCTCTTCTAAGAGCAGCCGTTTCTTTCTGACGGCGGTCACGCCGATGTGACCGAAGAGCGCGTTGCCGCGCCCGCACGTCCCCGATAGGCTCAAAACTTGCCGGGGGCGGTTGGCGTATCAGGAGACTCGAATGCGTCACTCCCTCATTCCACTTGCCGCTGCGGCGATCGTAGCGGGCCTCGCCTTTGGCGGCAGTCCCGCGACGGCCGCATCCCTTCCCAAGCTCGACAACGTGAGCGGCCCGTCCGGCGCAGTCGAGACCGTCCGCTACTACCGACGCTGGGGCTATCGCCCTTACCGCTATTGGGGGGCGCCTTACCAGTACTACGCGCCGCCCCGCTACAACTACTATTACGGCCCGCCCTACGCGCGGTACTACCGTCCCTATGCCTATTGGGGCCGGCCCTATTACGGCCGCCGCTATTGGTATTAGCGCCGGTTTTCAGGACCGGCGGCATCCCGCCGGTCCTGCTTTCGCTTTCCTGACGCCGGAAAACTAAAGGGTGACGAGGCGCCCGCCCGTTGTGGCAGAGTGCGCGCCGTGACCCAGCCCTCCGACACCA
The DNA here is from genome assembly GCA_964530895.1 of uncultured Methyloceanibacter sp. Classification (GTDB taxonomy): domain Bacteria; phylum Pseudomonadota; class Alphaproteobacteria; order Rhizobiales; family Methyloligellaceae; genus Methyloceanibacter. Next base: position 10,323 of record CAZHCN010000023.1, read on the forward strand.
TATCGTCCCGCGCGCTCGAATTGGCGCGCGCCGCGCTCGCCCGGCCCGGCGCGCCGCCCTCATTGCCGGATCGCTTGATCGTGGTCGACGTCGTGCGGCAGACCGCGACCCTCGTCGAGGCGGGATGCGCTGTCGCCGCTTGGCCTGTCTCGACGGCGCGGAACGGCATTGGCGGCGAAGAGAACTCGTTCAAGACACCGCCGGGGTGGCATCGGATCCACGCGCGGATCGGAGACGGCGCCTGCGCCGGCACCGTGTTCTCCTCGCGCGAGCCGACGGGCGCGGTGTGGCGCGGCGATCCTTGCGCCGACGATCTCATCCTCACGCGCATCCTCACCCTCGACGGTCTCGAGGACGGGGTCAATCGCGGGCCGGGGCGCGACTCGCGCGACCGCTACATCTATCTCCACGGCACCAATCACGAGGACCTCGTCGGCCGGCCGGTTTCCCATGGCTGCGTGCGTCTCTCTAACGCGGACATTTGCGCTCTGTTCGACCGCGTCCGCGAAGGCGACGTCGTGCTCATCGCGCCGCCTGACGAGCGCGCCATTCCCGACCCCTACGCGACCGGGCGCTTCCACTATGCGGGGCTCGGCGGTTCGGGCATGAGCGCCATCGCCCAGTTCCAAGCGATGACCGGCGGCATCGTGAGCGGCAGCGACCGTGCCTTCGATCATGGCGAACGGCGTGAGCTTCGCGCGCAGTTCGAGGCGCTCGGCATCCACGTGTTTCCCCAGGACGGGAGCGGCGTGGGTGCGGATTGCGCCGCGCTCGTAGTCTCGACCGCGGTCGAGGAACAGGTGCCGGACTACGCCGCCGCCAAGGCCAACGCCATCCCAATCGTGCATCGTTCGGAGATGCTCGCTCATTTCGTGGCCGGGCGCCGCTCCATCGCGGTCACGGGCACGAGCGGCAAATCGACGGTGACCGGCATGATCTTCGAGATCTTGCGGGGGAGCGCCCGCGATCCCTCCGTCATCACCGGCGGCGACCTGCCCGTGCTGCAAGCGGAAGGCCTGCCTGGAAATGCGTTTGCCGGACGTTCCGATCTCCTCGTGGTGGAGGCCGACGAGAGCGATGGCTCGCTCGTGCGCTACACGCCCGCCGTGGGCGTGATCCTCAACCTCCAGCGCGACCACAAGGAGATGAACGAGGTGGCGGCGATGTTCGCGACGTTGCGCGCCCGCACCCGCGAGACGCTGGTCGTCGGCGACGACGACGTCCTCGATCCTTTCGCCGGCGGGGCTTTGCGCTTCGGCCTCGGTCCGCGCGCGGACGTACGCGGCGAAGACGTTGCGCTAGAAGCCGCATCGAGCCGCTTCCGCGTCGAGGACACGCTGTTCACCCTGCCGGTTCCCGGCGCGCACAACGTGACGAACGCGCTCGCTGCGATCGCCGCATGCCGCGCCGTGGACGTGCCGCTTGCCGACATGGTCGCGCCGCTGTCGCGCTTCGCCGGCATCGGCAGGCGGTTCCAGACGATCGGGCGCGCGCGCGGCGTCGAGGTGATAGACGATTTCGCCCACAACGCTGAGAAGATCGCCGCCGCCATTCGGACCGCGAAACTGCGGGGGCGCCGCGTGCTCGCCGTCTATCAGCCGCACGGCTACGGACCGACGCGCTTCCTGCGCCAGGACTTCGTCCGCACCTTCGCGCACGAGCTCTCGCCGCAAGACCGTCTATGGATGCTCGAAGTGTTCTATGCGGGCGGCACGGCGACGCGCGATTTTTCCGCGGCCGATATCGTGGAGGAGATCAAGGCCCGCGGCACATGCGCCGCGTTTGCGCCGTCGCGGGACTGGCTCATCCGCCGCATCGCCGAAGCTGCGAAAGACGGCGATGTCGTGCTGGTGATGGGCGCGCGCGACCCGTCGCTCACGGCGTTCGCAGGCGCGGTCCTCACGGGGCTCGAGACGCGCGCTTGAGTGAATTGGCCGATCAGTTTCCGAACAATCCGGAAATGAGATTGTCCAAGCCGCCCGAGGCCTGACGCGACCGGGACTGGTTGCTGGCCGCCTCGACGTCGGGCGCGACCGGAATCGGGAATCTGGCGGGATTGGCGAACATCTTCTGCGCCATGCGGTTGTCGATCCCGTAGATATCGCCGAGCTTGTTCACGGTCCCGTTCTCGTCGACGACCGCCGTGAAATAGGTGATGTGCACGGGTATGTGCCGATTCAGCGAAATCACCGACGTCTCCCGCTTTGCCAGCAGGCCTCTTACCTGCGAGATCGACCAACCCTTGTCCTGGCCGAGGAGCACCGCGGCGAACTGGTCGGGATCGTGCACGCGGATGCAGCCGTGGCTCAGCGCGCGTATCGTCTCGGCGAACAGCTCAGGCTGCACCGTGTCGTGCATGTAGATGGCGTGTCTGTTGGGGAAATTGAACTTGAGCTGGCCGAGCACGTTGTCGGGCCCGGGGTCTTGCGTGAACGTGTAAGTGCGGATGTTGACGTTCTTCCAGTCGACAGTGTCGGGATCGACGGGCTGTCCCTTGAAGCTCACCGACAGACCGTGATTGCGGAGAATTGCCGTGTTGGAGTTTCCGAAGAGGCCGCCGCCCTCTTGCAGCGCCGGCGCCAGATCCTCGTTCACGATCGTCGGCGGCACCGTCCAATTCGGATGGAACACGATGTTGCGCATGGGCGCGGAGAAGAGCGGCGTCGCGTATTTGAGCTGCCCGACGATGGTCTTCTCGACATAGATGGTCTTGCCGTTCTTAACGACGCGCGTGTTGAACTCCGGCACGTTGTCCCAGACATAGATCGTGCCGAGCGAACGCGGCAACCAGCGCCATCGCTCCATGTTGATCACGATGAGTTGCACGTCGCGGTCATTAGCCGGCTTCGTGCCATTCGCTTTCGCCCTCTCGCGCGCCTTGAGCAACGCCTGGTGCAGGCGCTTGAATTGCTCATCCTGCGGATGGAGGGAGCTGAGATAGGTGTCCGGCGCGGACGCGGCGGCAATTTCGGTGAGTACCGTCTTGGGATTGCGCGGCGCAGGGTGCTGGTCGAACAGCGGGCTCGCTTGGCTCGGCGTCAGCCGCCCGACTTGCGCGTAGCGCGCATATTTCAGAATGGCGATCGACAGCTGAAGCTCGTCGTCGGCGAGCGCATTTTGCGTCGCCAGCAGATCGTTGGCGGGTGGCAAGTCGAACGCCGAGGCCTCGAGCCCCCAGTCGTCGGCCTTGCCGATCTCGGCGATGACCGCTCGCGCCTTGTCGGTGAAGCCAGCGTCCGTGACCCAGAGCGGTGCCCCTTCATGCGCCCCGTAGAATTCCTCGAGCGCCTTGAGATCGGTGGCGGCGACCTGCTTCTGGACGCTCGGATCTGCGAGTTTTGCGCGAATCTCGGCGACCACCGGATCGGCCGGGGCCTGCGCGACCTCGGGTTCGGCCTCTGCCGGCTCGGCGGCGGCAGGCTCGGCACTATCGCGCGAAGGCTCTGCGTCCTCGCCGGCCGCGGGCGGGACGGCGTCCTCGTCCGGCGTCTCAGCGGACTTGTCTGAGTCTGCCGCATCACTGTCCGGCTCAGCCTCTGCGGCTGCCGGCGTTTCCTCGTCGGGGGGACTGACCTCATCAGGCACGGGCGCGGCCGGTGGCGTCAGCGCGGCGGTTTGCGTCTCCTTGGTGGCGGGCGACGGTGTCTCGTCGGCCGCAGCGTCGAGTGGTGCATCGGGCGGCGGCGAGACTTCGAGCACGACGCTCGCGGTGTAAGGCGGCTTCGCGGCCGGCTTGGCCGTTTCGGTGTCCGCGTTCGCGTCGGTGGACGCGGTCGTCTGCACGCTCTCGGCCGGCTCGGCGGGGGTCTCGGTGGCCGGTGTCGATGCGGCCGGCGTGGTGTCGTCAGCGGCTTCCGTGGCCGCGGTGGGCGCGGCCGCGTCGTCCTCGGTGGGACTTGCGGCCGTCTCGGCCGGAGTTCTGGGAGCCTCGTCCGGCGGTGCCTCGTCACCCGGTGCCTCGGCCGTCTGCTCCGCCTCATCCGGTGCGGCAGCCGGTTCGTCGGCGGCCTGCTCTGCTTCCGGCGCCGACGGAGCCTCGACTGCTTGTGGTGCTTCTGGCGCTTCGGCCGCCTCGGCCGCGGGAGTGGCATCGTCCTTAGCGTCGTCAGGCGTGCTACCGCTCGTCGTATCGCTGGCCGCATCATCGCCCGCAGCCGCCGGCGCGTCTTCATCGGCGGCCGCGGACGCGGGGGTCGTATCCGCTTCGCTCGGCGTCGCGGAATTCTGAGGCGACGCGGACGCCTCGCTCTGTGACGCTTGTGTGTCGGAGGACTTGGGAGAGTCGGGAGACTCAGGCCCGGGGCTCGCCGCGGCCGTGGACCCGCCACTTGCCGTCTCGGCGAGGGCCACCGTGACGCTCGCCGACGACGACGCGCCGACGGCGGCGGAGACTTCGCTGTTCTCTGCCTGGGGCGCCGCGTCCGCGCTGGCGGAGATGCCGGCCGTCACACGCATGGGATTGCGATAGGGGAGTGTGGGCCGGAAGTGTTGCTTCTTCTGGACGACCTTCGGCTTCGCATTGCCGCCGAACAGCGGGACCAGCATCTGCGCGCGAAGAGACGTGGTCGCGAGTTGGCTCACGAACAACACGACCGCAACTGCGGCGAGCAGCCCTACAACTCGGGGTCGTCCGCCCATCTCCTGGCCCCCTCAACAGACTAGCGTAATCCCAGGGGATGGCTGTCGCCACCCTGAAATCGCTGACATTTTTTAGAGCGAACTTCACGCGACGCTAAGGGGAGACGTTGTTCCCTGCCCCACCGGGACAACGCAAGTCCCGGCCCCGAGGTTCGCCATGACCGCACCATTAACGCCAAGTCCGGCAGATTTAAGCCGCCGTCATTTATTGTGTGGCGCTTTGGGCACAGTTGCCGTGCCTTTCGCCACCCCCGCTCTCGCTGCGGCTGAGGACGATTCCGAGCAGCCGGACGACGCCGCCTTCATGCGGCTGGCGATCGAGGAAGCGGCGCAAGGCGACTTCCCCTTCGGCGCGGTCATTACGCACGATGGCGCGATCCTCGCCCAAGGGCGCAATCTCGGTATACAGGAGAAAGACCCCACCGCCCATGCCGAAATGGTGGCGATCCGCCGCTGCCTCGCCGCGCACGGGCCCGAAAAGCTCAAGGGCACGACCATTTACGCATCAGGCGAGCCGTGCCCGATGTGCATGGGCGCCATCATCTGGTGTGGGATGGGGCGCGTCGTCTATGCAGCCTCGATCGAGCAGCTCTCGAGCAGAATCGGCCAGATCATGGTGACCCACCGGGAACTCGCTGCGCGGACGCCCTTCGAGACGGTCCGCACGACCGGCGGCGTGCTCGCCGCGGAGTCCCTCAAGCTTTTCGGGTGATTTTCTGCACGAATTTGCACGGTAAATGGGCAATTTTCCCAATTTATCGGCAGCTCTCGCCGCATCTTCCCCGAGCCGAATTTGCCTGCCCGCCGATTTGGTGCAATAACTCCCGAAATCACACCGAAACTTAGACTGGCGATCACGCGTTCCGCCTCTGCAGCGCTTCGCGGGACTATCGGCCCCATTCTTGCTCGCCGCTTTGCGTTGCTGTTCGCAGCGGCCTGAAAGTCTATCAACTGAGGCGTTCCATATGTGCGGTTTGTGCGGCGAGATCACGTTCGACGGCTCGCCTGCCTCGGTCGAGGCCTTAAGCGCCATGACCTCCTCGATGGCCCCGCGCGGGCCGGACGCGGAAGGGATCGTGGCGCGGGGGCGCGTGGCGTTCGGCCACCGGCGGCTCAAAATCATCGATCTGTCCGAGCGCGGCCAGCAGCCGATGGTCGATTCCGAGCTCGGCCTGACGCTCGCCTTCAACGGCTGCATCTACAATCACAAAGAGCTCCGCGCAGAGCTCGAGGCCCAAGGCTACCGGTTCTTCTCCACGAGCGACACCGAAGTGATCCTCAAGGCCTGGCACGCCTGGGGGCACGACGCGCCGAAGCGCTTCAACGGCATGTTCGCCTTCGCGATCTACGAGCGGGACACGGGCCGGCTCGTGCTCGCCCGTGACCGGCTCGGCATCAAGCCGCTCTACTATGTGCAAGACGGTAAGCGCTTGCGCTTCGCCTCGACCCTGCCGGCGCTCGTCGCGGCGGGCGACGTGGACACCGGAATCGATCCGGTCGGGCTCGCCCACTACATGACGTTCCACGCGGTGGTGCCGCCGCCGCACACGATCCTCAAAGGCGTGCGCAAGCTGCCCCCGGCAACGCTCCGCATCATCGAGCCCGACGGCCGAATCAAGGACAATGTCTACTGGGAGCTTCAGTTCACGCGCTCGCGCGAGGACCTGACGCTCGACCATGCGGTGTGGAAAGACCGGATCGGGGCGGCGCTGCGGCGCGCGGTCGACCGCCGCATGATCGCCGACGTACCTGTCGGCGTGCTGCTTTCCGGCGGCGTGGATTCAAGCTTGATCGTGGGTCTGTTGGCGGAGGCCGGCCAGCAGCACCTCAAGACCTTCTCCATCGGCTTCGAGGCCGCCCACGGCGAGGCGGGCGATGAGTTCATATACTCCGACATCATCGCCAAGCATTTCGACACCGACCACACGAAGATCATGATCCCGACCAGCAACATGCTGGGCGCGCTGCCGGACACGATCGCTGCCATGTCGGAGCCCATGGTGTCGTACGACAATGTCGGCTTCTACCTTCTGTCTCGCGAGGTGGCGAAGCACGTGAAGGTGGTGCAGAGCGGGCAGGGCGCCGACGAGGTGTTCGCCGGCTATCACTGGTACCCGAAGCTCGAGAACTCCAACGACATCGTCACCGACTACAAGGCGCTGTTCTTCGATCGCGACCACGAAAAGCGTGGCACACATCTCGGTGCGGCCTGGGTGAGCGAGACAGACGAGCCGGCGCGCTTCGTGGAGGCGCATCTCAACCGCGCGGGCGCGGAGACGCCGCTCGACAAGGCGCTGCGCATCGATACCACGGTCATGCTGGTCGACGATCCGGTGAAGCGGGTCGACAACATGACCATGGCCTGGGGGCTCGAGGCGCGCGTGCCGTTCCTCGACCACGAGCTCGTCGAGCTTGCCGCGCGCGTGCCGCCGGAGCTGAAGCTCAAAGACGAAGGCAAAGGCATCCTCAAAGACGTGGCGCGCGACGTCATCCCGTCCGAGGTGATCGACCGGCCGAAAGGTTATTTCCCGGTGCCTGCCCTCAAATATATCGACGGACCGGTGCTGGAGATGACGAAGGACTCGCTCACGTCCCGCGCGGCCCGGGATCGCGAGCTATTCCGGCCGGACTATCTGGGCGACCTGTTCGCCGACCCGAAGGGGCATATCACGCCGTTGCGCGGCTCGGAGCTTTGGCAATGCGCCTTATTGGAACTCTGGCTTCAGGCCCACAACATCTGAGGCTCCGCCATGAGCATGGAAAAGCACCGTAGTGAGGCGACCGTACAAAGGGTCGCGCCCCGCGTCGAAACCTCCGACTGGGACGGCGTGATCCGCGGCAACGTGGCGCTGGACTGCGGCTGGGGGCGCCTGCTTTTCGGCCAAACCTTCGCCAACGCCTCCGAGCTCGCGGATTGCATTCGGGCCGAGGGCCCGGGGCGCCGCGACATCGCCTTCTATATCCTCGATCCCCATGTCGTCCTCGCCGCTGCGCCCCAGGAGCTGTTCCTGGACCCCTCGCATACCTACAGACTCGATCTCAGCAAGTACGAGCCGGCGAAAGTGAAGCCGCGTGGCTTCTATATCCGCCGGCTCAGCTCCGTTCAGGACGCCGAGGATGTGAACCGCATCTATTCCGCCCGCGGCATGGTCACCGTGCCGCCTGACTTCTTCTGGTCCAAGCGCGACAGCCGGGCGATCACCTATTTCGTCGCCGAGGACGAGGTCACAGGCGGCATCATCGGCACCGTGACCGGCGTCGATCACTACGCCACGTTCGGCGACATCGAGCGCGGGTCCTCGCTGTGGTGTCTTGCCGTCGACCCGCAAGCCACGCAGCCGGGTATCGGAGAAGCGCTGGTGCGCAGACTCTCGGAGCATTTCAAGGAGCGGGGGTCGTCCTACATGGATCTCTCCGTGATGCATGACAACGAGCAGGCCATCGCCCTCTACGAGAAGCTCGGCTTCATTCGGTGGGCCACGTTCACAATCAAGCGCAAGAACCCGATCAACGAGCGGCTGTTCACCGAGGCGCCGTTCGATGATCATGCTCTCAACCCTTACGCGCGCATCATCATCGACGAGGCGCGGCGGCGCGGCATCGGCGTCGACATCATCGACGCGGAGGGCGGCTTCTTCCGCCTCACCTACGGCGGGCGCTCCATCGTTTGCCGCGAGAGCCTCACCGCGCTCACCACGGCGATCGCCATGAGCATCTGCGACGACAAGCGCGTGACACGCCGCATCGTCAACGCGGCGAACGTGCGGGTGCCCGAGCAGGTCACGGCGGACGACGAAGCCCGCACGCGGGCCTTCGTGGAAGAGAACGAGGCCGTGGTGGTGAAGCCCGCGCGCGGCGAGCAAGGCAAGGGCGTCGCCGTCGGCCTCAAGAGCTGGAACGAGGCCAAGACGGCGATCGAGGCGGCGCGCAAGATCTGCAACGAGGTGGTGGTCGAGGAGTTCGTGCAAGGCTCCGACCTCCGCATCATCGTCATCGACTACCGGGTCGTGGCCGGCGCCATCCGCAAGCCTGCCGCCGTCGTCGGCAACGGGCGGTCGAGCGTGCGCGAGTTGATCGAGCATCAATCGCGGCGGCGCGCGGCGGCCACGGGCGGGGAATCGACGATCCCCCTCGATGCGGAGACCGACCGCTGCGTGGCCGAGGCGGGGTACACCCTCGACGACGTGCCGCCGGCAGACAGCTATATCGTGGTGCGCAAGACCGCCAACCTCCACACCGGCGGCACGATCCATGACGTCACCGGCATTTTGCACCCGGCCTTGATCGAGGCGGCCGTCAAGGCGGCGCGCGCGATCGAGATCCCCGTCACCGGAATCGACTTCATCGTGGAGGCGCCGACCGAGCCGACCTATTGGTTTATCGAGGCCAATGAGCGGCCGGGCCTGGCCAATCACGAGCCCCAGCCCACGGCGGAGCGGTTCGTCGACCTCTTGTTTCCCCAGTCCATGCCGGCCGTCGCGCGCGAGGCGCTTCAAATCTAGCGCCGGGCATATTACCCATCTTTGCGAGTAGCCCCTTCGCGGGGCGCCTGTCATGCTCGATTATGGTCCCTTAGAAGGTCCGCCTATGACGATGCTGCATATCGATCTCGATTATCTCGCCGACACTCTGGACGAGCTCCTCTCGATCCCGAGCCCGACGAGCTATACCGACAACATCGTGCGGCATTGCGGCCATGAGCTCGACAGGCTCGGCGTGCCGTTCGAGGTCACGCGGCGCGGCGCCATCCGCGCCATCCTCCGCGGCAAGAAGCGGCGGCCGGCACGGGCCATCGCCGCCCATCTGGATACGCTCGGGGCGCAGGTGAAGGAGATCAAGGAGAACGGCCGGCTCGGCGTCGTCTCCATCGGCCATTGGAGCGCGCGCTTCGCCGCGGGCGCACGCTGCACCATCTTTACCGGGCAGGGCAGCTATCGCGGCACCATCCTGCCGCTCATGGCCTCGGGCCATACGTTCGGCGATGAGGTCGACACCCAGCCGACAGACTGGGCGCATGTGGAGGTCCGCGTCGATGCACGGTCGTCCAACGCGGACGAAGCCAAGAAGCTCGGCATCGACGTGGGCGACATCGTCGCCATCGATCCGCAGCCCGAGTTCCTCGACAACGGATTCATCTGCTCGCGCCATCTCGACGACAAAGCGGGCGTGGCGGTGATGTTCGCGGCACTTCAGGCGCTCATTCCGGTCAGGGACAAGCTTCCCGTCGACGTTTATTTCCTGTTCACCATCGAGGAAGAGGTCGGCGTCGGCGCCTCGAACATCCTCACGGAGGACGTCGCGTCCCTGATCGCCGTCGACAACGGCACGTCGGCGCCGGGCCAGAACAGCGCCGAGTTCGGCGTCACCATCGCCATGGCCGACCACAACGGTCCGTTCGACTATCATCTGACGCGACAGCTCGCGCAGCTCTGTGCGGAGAACGATATCTTTCATCAGAAGGACGTGTTTCGCCATTACCGGTCCGACGTCGCTTCGGCGGTGGAGGCCGGCCACGACGTGCGCACCGCGCTGATCTGCTTCGGCATCGACGCCTCCCACGGCTGGGAACGCATCCACATGCACGCCTTGCGCTCGCTGGCCGAGCTCATCACCGCCTATGTGCTGGGGCCTGTGAAGTTCACCCGCGACGAGGAGGAGATCGGCACGCTGAAGGACTTCACGCGTCAACCCACCAAGGAGGCCGAGCAGGAGCTCACCTCGCACGTCGAAATCGAAGAAGACTGATTGTGCAACATCCGGTTGAGCCAAAGCGGTGCTATGAGCCGATGGCTTGCGGCGAAGGTGCGATCGCCTTGGAAAAATAGTCTATGACTTTGCCGCCTCAATTAGGGTAGATGGCGCTCGCCGCAGAGAGACATGGCGGCAGTTCAAGATGCGATCCATTGCGCATGGACGACGCAGGGAACCCGCCGAACCCGGCCGACGCTTCCGCTCTACGAGCGCAAAAGCTCCGGCACGTCATGCGCCACGCCGCATATTTTGCCGGCAAGACCTTCACGTCCGATTGGACGACCCACAATAACGCTCTGTGGGCTCGGCTCCTCGCACCCTATCGCGAGCAGTCGATCAAAATCCTTGAGATTGGGTCGTATGAAGGACGGTCTGCCTTGTTCTTCCTGAACTATTTGCCTCACTCCAGCATCGTCTGCGTGGATCGTTTCGACGAGAACCGCGAAGACGCGGAGCGCGCGGCCCGCATGACACACGTCGAAAAGCGGTTCGACGAGAATCTCGCGTCCTTTGCGTCCCGCTGCGAGAAGCGAAAAGGGCTTTCGGTGACAATCATCCCGAAGCTTGCCGTCGAAGGTTACCGGTTCAACGTCGTGTATGTGGACGGCGATCATTACGCCGCGACCGTCTATCAGGATGCGGCCCTGTCTTGGCCTCTGCTCGAGGCAGATGGCCTCATGATCTTCGGCGATTATCAGTGGCGCCCAGATCGCACGGCTGAGGAACGTCCGCAGCCGGGCATAGACTCGTTTCTCGGGTTAATGCAGGGGCGATACCGCGAGATGCATCACGGCTACCAATTGGTGGTGCAGAAGATTTGAGGCCAAGCGAGCCAAAGACCCGCTTTTGCACCACACCTAGGATGGAGATGGTGCCGCAAGAGGGATTCGAACCCCCGACCTACGCATTACGAATGCGCCGCT
>CAZHCN010000024.1:0-21110 GCA_964530895.1 uncultured Methyloceanibacter sp.
TTGAGCCGTTTCACGTCCGCTTGTAGCACCAAGCGGACGTGCGATCGCAGTGCCTATATGGGCCGCTCGAACAGCCCGCCCCATACGGGAGAAATGAGACCGCGGGTACTTCTGGATCTTTTAGACCGCGACGCGCTGAGCGCGCGTGGCCCGCGGCGCCCGGTCGCGTCGCCTTGTCGCTGCAAGCTCGGCGTCGCAAGGGATTTCGATGTCGATCTCGAGCAACGAGACCGCCTTGCCCCGCTCGATCTTGATCTGAACCTTGTCCACGTCCACGGGAACATGCTTGGCGACGGCGGCCAGCACCTCCTCCCGCAGGATGGGGATCAGGTCCGAATGGGCCTCGGCCCCGCGCTCGTGCGTCAGCAAGATCTGCAGACGCTCGCGCGCGACGGAGGCGGTCTTCCGCCTTCGGAAGGGCATGAGCCAACTCATGCCGCCCTCCGCCCGAAGATCTTGCTGAAAAGACCGTTGCGATCGGTGGGGAACACCATGGGCACGTCCTCGCCCATCAGCCGGCGCGCCGCGTCGCTGTAGGCGCGCGCCGGCCCGCTCTTCGGGCTGGAGATTGGTACGGGCGAGCCGAGATTCGAGGCGCGCAGAACCTCCTCGCTCTCGGGGATGATGCCGAGCAGCGGGAGCGAGAGAATGTCGATGACGTCGTCGACATTCAGCATGTCGCCGCGGCCGGCGCGGACCGGATCGTAGCGGGTGAGGAGGAGGTGCTTTTCGATGCGCTCGCCGCGCGCCGCCTTGTCCGTCTTCGAGTCGAGCAGACCCACGATACGGTCGGAGTCGCGCACCGAAGATACTTCCGGATTTGTCACCACCACCGCCACGTCGGCGTGCCGCATCGCGAGCGTTGCGCCACGCTCGATCCCGGCGGGACTGTCGCAGATGATCCAGTCGAAAGACTCGCGCAGTTCGCGCATCACCTTCGCCACGCCGTCGTCCGTGAGGGCGTCCTTGTCGCGGGTTTGAGACGCGGCAAGCAGGAAGAGAGTCTCGAGCCGCTTGTCGCGGATGAGGGCCTGGGAGAGCTTGACCGTGCCTTGCGAGACATAGATCAGGTCGTAGACGACGCGGCGTTCGGCGCCCATGACGAGATCGAGATTGCGTAAGCCGACGTCGAAGTCCACGACCGCAACGCGCTGGCCGCTCTGCGCGAGTGACGCGCCGAGCGCGGCCGTCGTCGTCGTCTTACCGACTCCGCCCTTACCAGATGTCACCACGACGACCTGCGCCATGTCTTCCTCCTTGCCTCAATCGAGTGCGTTTATTTTGAGATCGCCGTCTTCGAGCCAGGCGTGAACGGGTTTCTCGAGCAGGTCCGAGGGGAAATCCTCGGCCATGCGGTAGTAGCCGTCGATGGCCACGAGCTCGGCGGCCAGGCGGCGGCAGAAAATATGCGCCGCCTTGTTCCCGTCGGCGCCGGCCAGAACGCGGCCGCGCAGCGCGCCGTAAATGTGGATCGATCCCGTGGCGACGATCTCGGCACCGGACGACACCGACCCGATGATGGTGAGGTCGCCGTCGTGAAACAGCGTTTGGCCGGACCGGACATGCGAGGGGATCACGCGGGCGGAGGGCGCCGGCGGCAGGGGCGCGGGTGCTTCTCGCTTCTCTCGCGTCTCGCGGGGCGTGTCTAACTCCGTCGTCCGGCCGGGCGTGAGGACCGGCGGGAGATCGGCATCGACCCAGGCCGGGTCGGCGCCGAGAAGGCCCATGACACGGATGCCGCGGGAGCCGAGGTCGGCGATCAGCTTGGCCAATTTGGCCTTGGTCAGGAGCAGACGCGACACGTCGACGACCACGGGCTTGCCGGAGAAGAAGCCGGGGGAGCGGGAAAGCCAGGTGTCCGCCTCGGAAACCCATCGCCCGATGGGCATTTCGGGCTTCAGGACGAAGGCGAGGAATGTGCGGCCGTGGAACTGGAAGGAGCGCGAGAGCTGAGCTGTTTCAGCGGATTGTTTTGGTGCTGCGACGGCCATGGCTGTTTGTCGGTCCCCCTTTTGATTTAGTTAATAAAATCGCCACCATGGTTAACGGGCCGTTAACGGCGGCGGCTTATGCGGGGAATTTTCGGGGGCGCGCAAAAAAAAGCCCCCCTCGCTCCCATGCGGGAGGAGGGGGGGGCCTTTGGTGGGGGAGCCTAAGTGGCTTTACCGCAGGCGTCCGCTCGCATGCGCGAGCAGGAGATAGACGCGTCCGGTCTCGGACGTCAGATAGTTCTGGAGCATGTGGCCGGCCGGGTCGGTCTGCTCGGCCTCGGCGAGCAGACGCTCGAAGTCGCCGATATAGCGGTCCACGGTGTTGCGGAACTCGCCGTCGCGGTCGTAGCGGCTCGAGATCTCCTCGAAGGTCGCCTGGCCGTCATAAGTGTAGATGTGGCGCCCCAGCACGCCGCGCTCGCCGGCGCGCATGCGGTACCAGACATCGGCGGCCGTCCGGCTGTCGATGGCACGGGCAAGCTCGTCGATGCGGAGCTGCCCGGCGCCCGAGGAAGCCCCGCGGCCGCCATAGCCCGGCTGACCGTAACCCTGGCCGCCACCGTAGCCCTGGTCGCTCGGCGGCGCCCAGCCGCCGCGGCCTGACGCCGTCGAGAGCTGTTGTGCAAGCCCGCCCGGGGTCTGGTCGAGATCTGCCGCCTCATAGGGCGCGGGCATCTGCCGGCCGCGCGCATCGAAGCGAGGCATCGGCGGCGTGCCGTAGTCGCCGCCCGGCCGCGCCTCCTCACGAGGCGGGAAGGACTGCGGGGCTTGCGGGTAGGGGGCAGCCGGGGCAGCGCCGCCGCCCATGGAACCCGCCGTGCTCGCCCGTGACAGGCTGGGGCTGAGCGCCTCGATCTCGCGGAACTGGTCGTTGAGCGCCTTGCGGATCGCGGCGGTCGCCTGCGCGGTCTGCTCGGGCAGGGTGTCCATCCGCTTCTGCATTTCCTGCCGCAACGAATCCAGATCGGTTGCGGTCTGCCGCGCCGCCTCGCGCATGCCGCGCGAGGTGTGATCGAACTGCCCGCGCATCTGCTCGAGCTGCCTGCCGATCTGGGTGATGACCGTCTCGAAGCTGCCCTTGAGGTCGGTGACCGCGCGGGCGGTATGGGCTTGCGCCTCCTCGCGAAGCTTCTCGATCTGGGCGAGCGCCTGCTGCGCCTGACCGGCCGTGTCGCGGCCGAGCGCGGTCGTCACCTGCTTGGCGCGGGCCTCGGCCTGGGTCAGCGCCCCTTCGACGATGCCGGCGTAGTTGCGCATCATGCCGTCGAGCTCCTGGGCCTTGGTGTTGACCGTGTGGAGCAGGGAGATGATGGACTGATGTCGGCCCTCGAGGATCGAGTCGATCTTGGCGTTCGAGGAGTCGAGCGCCTTGGCCGCGGTGAGGATCGCCTGGCCCTGGTTCTCGAAGCGCTGGGTGAGGCCGTGGATCTGCTCCAGAAGGCCGCGTGACACCTCGCGCAGGTTCCCGGTCTGGCTGGTGAGGATCGACACCGCCTCTTTGGACTGGGCGCCGACCTGCTCCGCCGTCTCGCGCATCATCTGCGAGTTGTTGGCGAGAACCTCGTTGAGTTGCGCCGTTTGCTGACCGAAGGTCTCCTGGGCCACGCGGGTATGCTCGCCGAGCATCGTGTCGGTCTCGGCCGTGCGCTGGCCGAAGGTCGTGTCGATGGCCTTGAGCCGCTCGGCCAGCGCCGTGATCACGAGCTGCGCGCGCTCGCCCATGGTCTTGTCGAGCGCCTCGGTCTGCTGGGTGATGGCCGTCTCGAGGCTCTTCGCCTTCTCGAGCAGCGACTTGGTGAACGTGTCGGCCCGCTCGGCAAGAGTCTTGTCGAGCTGGATGGCGCCCTGATTGACTGCCGAGGTGAACTGGGCCGTGCGGTCGTGCAACGCCTTGTCGACGGCGTTGGCGCGATCCTCGATCGTCGCGGCGAGGGCGTTGGTGCGCTCTTGCAGCGTATTCTCGAAGGCGACGACACCTTGCGACACCACGCCGGTAAAGGCGTCCGTGCGGTCCTGCAGGGTCCTCTCGAGCGTGACGGCACTCTCGGCAACCACATTGGTGAGGGCGTCCGTCTTCTCCGTAAGCGTTTTCTCAAGCTGAACGGCGCCTTCGGCCACCACGTTGGTGAGGGCGCCCGTGTGCTGCGTGAGCGTGTTGTCGAGCTTCGCCACGCCCTCGGCCACCACGCCGCCGTAGGCGGCGGTGCGATCTTGCAGCGTCTTGTCGAGCGTGACGGCGCCCTCGGCCACCACGTTGGTGAAGGCATCGGTGCGGTCTTGAAGCGTCTTGTCGAGCGTGATGGCGCTCTGAGCGACGACATTGGTGAGGGCGTCGGTCTTCTCGGTGAGCGTCTTCTCGAGCTGAACGGCGCCTTCGGCCACCACGTTGGTGAAGGCGGCGGTGTGATCGCCCAGCGTCTTGTCGAGCGCGACGGCGCTCTGGGCGACGACATTGGTGAAGGCGGCGGTGCGATCGCCCAGGGTCTTGTCGAGGGTGACGGCGCTCTGGGCAACGACATTGGTGAAGGCGTCGGTGCGCTCGCCCAGCGTCTTGTCGAGCGTGACCGCACCCTCGGCCACGAGGCCGGTGAACGTGTCGGTCCGGTCCTTCAGCGCCTTGTCGAGCACCGTCGTGCTCTTGTCGATCTCGGACATGAAGGTCTCGGTGCGGTCCTTCAACGTCGTGTCGAGGGTGATGGCGCCCTGAGCGACGGAGCTCTCAAGGCCCTTGATGCGCTCGGCGAGCGAGCTCTGCAGGGCTTCGGTCCGCTCCTTCATCGTCTTGTCGAGGGCCGTCGTCCGCTGCGCCACCACGCTTTCCAGCGATGTCAGGTTCTGAGTGGCGCCTTCGATGACCTTGGTGAGCCGGCCTTGCTCCTTGGTCAGGCGCTCCAGCAGACCCGGCACCTGCTCGGCGACCTTGGCTTGCGCCTTGTGCACCTGCTCGGCGGCCTCGCTGGAGCGGGCGACGAGCAGCTCGGTGAGCTGCGTGCCACGCTCGGCGAGCTTCTTGTCGATCGCGCCGCTGGCGTTGGCGATATCGCGCGACACCGCGGCGCCGACGCCCTTCAGCGCCTCGCTGACCCGGTGGCTGTTATTGGTGAGAGCCTCACGCTCGGTGGCAAGCTCGTTGATCAGGCTCCTGACACGAAGCTCGTTTTCGCCATAGGAGCGCTCGAGAGCGGCGACCTCGTTATGCACCATGGCCTCGAGCTCGGAGGCCCGGCCGATCGCGCGCGAGATGGCGTCGTTCATCGCCGCGACCTGGCGGCGGATAGTCTGACCCACCGAGGCGACCGACTGCTCGGCCATCCTGTCGGGCTCGGCCAGCCGGACGGCGACCTCGGTCATGGCCGAAGCCATGAGGCGGAGCTCCTGTGCGCGCCAGACGAGAAGGGCCAGGAACCAGAAGAGGACGATGGGAACCAGAATGGCGGCCGCGGCCGACAGGGCCGAGGCGCTGAGGGCACCGCCGCTCTCGGCCTGGCTCGAGATGATGCCATAGGCGAAGAAGCCGCCGATGACGAACCAGGCGGCCGAGGCGATCAAGGCGATCAGGAACGGCGTGCGCCCGGGCCTCTGCTGCAGGGCGAAGATCAGACCGCCGATCGAAGGAATATCGTCGTTGGCGGGGGCGGAGAGGCGGCGCTGCGGCGGCGGGCCCGCCGGGCGGCGCGTCCGCTGGAGGTTCTTGACCGAAGGCCCTCCGCTCGCCGGCTCGGGAATTTCGGCCGGCTTCGCTTCCTCTGGTTGCGCCTTGAAGTTCTGCGGCCGGGGCTCTTCGCGCCGCGGCTCCTCACGCCGGGCCTCCTCGCGCTTCGGCTCTTCGCGCCGGCGCTGCTCGGCCTTGAGCCGGTCGGCTAGGCTGGAGCGCCGCGGCAGCTCCGAGCGCCGCTCGAGGATCGGGGTTTCGTCGGATTTCTCTTTGCCGGACTTGCCCCGCATCATCGCTTCTAGGGGGCCCTTCGTCTCGTCCTTGGCTTCCGGCGTCGCTTTCCCAGGAGGCGACTTTGCTTGTTCCTGCGCCATAACGCGTCCCTCGCAGCAGCACTAGACTAAAAAATCGGAGAAAACTGCGCCGTAAGACCCAGAACCCGCAAACTGCGGCGCATAGCGTTACGCGGGACCCGCATCCCCTTCCAGACCAGGCTAACTAACCGGAAGAGCCCCCAACGCTTTTTCCCCCTCTCCCAACATCGTTAACGAATTTTTAGGGCTAAAAAAAGCTGAATCGGCAGCTGAGGTTAACGGCCGTTAAGCCCTTAGGATTACAAGCCCAATTTACTGCGACCTGAGCCCGAATCGCCTAAGACTAGGCCCGAGGATCGATCGGCCCGGCAAAGGCCCCTGGCTTACGGCCATTGTGGCACCACGTTATTGCCGTGGCTCGGTGCGCGCCGCGTCAAGAAACTGTCCCGATTGGGCGCGAGAGAAGCCTGCGGCAGCATTTGGGGGAGAGGATTTCATGGCGAGCGAACCAGCAGCAAGCATTGAGGTCTCTGAGTTCACCGAGGGGCGGAGGCGCCCGGCGCGGCCGGTCGATCTCGTGCACCTGTCCCGCTATACGCTTGGCGAACGGGCGCTGGAGCGGGAGGTGCTGGAGCTCTTCTGCACCCAGTCCGTACTCTACCTGGAGCAGCTCCGGGCGGCCATGTCCGACAAGGCGTGGAAGGAGGCGGCCCATTCCCTCAAAGGCTCCGCCAGCGCGGTCGGGGCGTGGCGCGCAGCCCAAGCCGCCGAACGTGCCGAGACCCTGCAAGGCGACGGCTTGACCCAATTCCGCGCCGCGCGGATCAGCGAGATCGAAGCCTCGCTACGCGAGGCGGAGGCCTTTATCGTGTCCGTGCTCAAGGAGCGCTGAGGGCAGGCCCCGCGATAAAGCACCGCAAGGCGCTGGAGTCTCCGGTTCAATTGCCCTATAGAGCACGGGCCTTGAGCGGGCCCGCCCGTCATGCACTTTCCCTTCGGGCGCGCGCGCTCCGCCGCCGCCCGGTTCCCGAGATCGGATACGGTTCAAGCCCCCGCCAACGTCATGGCCAGGATCACCTTTATTCAGCCCGACGGGACCGAGAATACGGTCGAGGCCGAGCCCGGCATGACCGTCATGGAAGCCGCGGTGAAGAACTCCGTCCGCGGCATCGCGGCCGAATGTGGTGGGGCTTGCGCCTGTGCGACATGCCATGTCTACGTCGAGGAGGAGTGGCGTGAGGCGACGGGCCAGCCCGAGCAGATGGAAGAAGACATGCTCGACTTCGCCTTCGACATCCGCCCGTCAAGCCGGCTCTCTTGTCAGATCAAAGTGACCGAGGCGCTCGATGGCCTCAAGGTCAGGATTCCCGAAAAGCAGTTCTGAGGCACTATGTCAGAGGATGTGATCAAGACCGATGCGGTCATCGTAGGGGCAGGGCCTGTGGGCCTGTTTGCCGTATTCGAGCTCGGCTTGGTCGATGTGAAGGCCCAAGTGATCGATATCCTCGATCGGCCTGGCGGCCAATGCGCCGAGCTCTATCCCGAAAAGCCCATCTACGATGTTCCCGGACTCGCCATTGTCACCGGCCAGGAACTGACCGACCGGCTCATGGAGCAGATCAAGCCGTTCGGCGCCGAGTTCCATTTCGGCGAGCGGGTCGAGTCGCTCGACCGGTTGGACGACGGGTTCCGGCTCGTCACCGACATCGGCACCATTTTCGAATGCAAGGTGGTGATCATCGCCGCGGGCGGCGGCTCCTTCACGCCGAAGCGCCCCCCGCTTCCGGGCATCGAGGCCTATGAGGGCACGTCCGTCTTCTATTCGGTGCGCAAGATGGAGGCGTTCAAGGACAAGGACGTGCTCATCGTCGGCGGCGGCGACTCCGCGCTCGACTGGACCCTGAACCTTCAGCCCGTGGCGAAGTCGCTGACGCTGCTGCACCGGCGCTCCGAGTTCCGCGCCGCGCCGGCCTCGGTCGCGAAGATGCTCGAGCTTGTCGAGAGCGGCGATATCGCCTTCAAGCTCGGCCAGGTGACCGAGTTGCATGGCGACGAGGGCAAGCTCACCTCCGTCACGGTGAAGGGCTCGGACGGCGCGACCTTCGAGCAGCCGCTCGAGGTCATGCTGCCGTTCTTTGGGCTCACCATGAAGCTCGGCCCGGTCGCCGATTGGGGCCTCAATCTCGAGGAGAATCTGATCCCGGTCGATACCGCGAAATTCGAGACGAGCGAGAAGGGCATCTTCGCCATCGGCGACATCAACACCTATCCCGGCAAGTTGAAGCTCATCCTCTCGGGCTTCCATGAGGCCGCGCTCATGGCGCAGCAGGCTCACAAATACGTTCATCCCGACAAGAAGCTGATCTTCCAGTACACGACCTCGTCGTCGAGTCTGCAGAAAAAGCTCGGCGTGAAGTAGAGAGGTAGCTTCGGCTTTTTGGCGGTTTCATTGCTTGTCATGCCCGCGTACGCGGGCATCCAGTAACCTCAGCCGCTAGCGATTGAAGGATAAGGTCGACCCAATCGGGATTCTTCTCCTCGATGAGCTGAACCTTCCACATGCGCTTCCATCGCTTCAATTGTTTCTCTCGCTGTAACGCTAGACTCACGTCGCCGAACTGCTCGAAATAGACGAGCCGAGCGACGCCATATTTCCTAGTGAAACCCTTTACCGATTTCTCTTTGTGCTCGTAAACGCGCCGAACAAGATCACCGGTGACGCCAACGTAAAGTGTTCCACCTACGCGGCTGGCAAGGATGTACACGAAGTAGACGCGTTCCTTCAAAACCCGCAGCTCGACATACTGGATTGCCCGGTCAAGCCGGGCAATGACAAGTTGGGTATATGAACTTTAGGCGAGGGAGCGGTAGACCGCGACGTCGTACGGGCTAAGCAGGCGCACCTTGAGGCGCTCATGCGGGGGGAGCGCCACCCGCATGAACACGCCGCTCGCGTCGACGAGATCCGTCGCCACGGGATCGACCAGAATGAGATACAGCCTGCGCGGCTTGTGGCGGTACGACAGCACGATGTTGTTCAGCACCTCGGCGAACACCTCGCGCGAGAACGGGTTGAAGAAGTAGTGCACGGTCTCGCCGTCGGGCGGTCCCACCAGGCTTGCATCCTCGTGCACGCACTCCACGTTGCGGCACCGCATACGAGAGCGCGGATACTGCGCGATGTTCATCTCGACGTTGTCGTGCAGCTCCTCGGCGAACTCGATGCCGCCGATGGCCGCGAACGGATGCTCCGAGGCGAGCAGCAACACGCGGCCTTTGCCGGCGCCGTAATCGATGAAGGTGAGCTTCGAGAAATCGTAATCGATGGCGCCGAGGGTCCACTCGAAGAGCTGGCAAGGCGTCGGCCGGTAATCGTGACCGTGCGCGCGATTGGGTCCGGTGATCGTGAGACCGGCCAGCGGCACCGGATCCTTGGTGGGCGCGAAGAACAGCTGCTCCTTGGGCGGATCGAGCACGCGCTCGTGCAGCCAATAGAGGAGATCGCGATAGTCCTTCTTGAGCCGGTCGGGGCGGGCGTGCTCCTTCAGCTTCGCGCCGGTGCGTCCGATCTCCGGCAGCACGTTCTCGCGTCCATACTCCGCGGCGCGCGTCAGGCCCACGGTCGCTTGCTTGGTCTGGCTCGACGTCTTGTCAGCAAGCTCGGCGATGCGTCCAGCGAGACGGCTGCGCCAAGCGCCACGATTCATCGCGGCCGCGTTAGACGCCGCGTCCTTTGTTTGGGAATTGGCGCCCGCAGAAACCCCGTCGCCGCGCCGCGCTGACGGACCGACGGCTTGCGGCTGCGTGGTCTCCGAGCCGTGGGGTACGACCGTCATGGGTGAATTCCCCCTCATGCGCAAAGATTGGGCACCTTGGCCCATGAAGCAAGCTGTTTTTGAGCGATTCCACGGCAAGCCGCACGTCCTGAAGTCGCCCGGATGTGCTATCCTCTTGATTCGCGAGGGAGACCCGCGCGCGAGGCCGGCACTAACCCGAGCGGCGGGGAAACGAGGCGTGCAGGCAGAAGATTTTCATGACTCCGTGAGGCCAGGCCTCATCGCCATGCTGCCGAGGCTGAAGCGCTTTGCCGACGTGCTTGTCGGCGCGCGAGACGAGGGCATGGGTCTGCTCAGCCGGGCGCTGGAACGCATGTTGGCCGAGCAGCATCGCTATCAACGGGGCACCGCGCTCGACGTGTGGGCCTTCGGCGAGATTTACGGCCATTGGCTCCATGAGCTCGGCGGCCGCGCCGATCCTCTCGCGCAAGCGAAGATCGACGATGTGCTTTTCGGCGCGCTGTTCCAATCGGAGGACGAGGGGTACTTCGACGCGCCGGTGATCGCATTTCTCGGCGGCTTGCCGCCGCAGCAGCGCCTCACGCTGCTCCTCGTCTATGGGGAAGGGTTCGAGCATGAGGATGCAGCCCGCGTGCTCGATGTCTCGACCGACACGATCACCACGCGCCTCGTCCGCATCAGCGCGGCGCTCGCCGACCGCCTGAATAATCGCCAGCCCGCGCCGGCCGCGGCGATCGTCGAATCTCTCTATCCTGAAGGGCTCAGCCCATGACCGAACTCAGCGACGAACTCCTCGTGGCCTATGTCGATGGTCAACTCGCACGCAAACAGACACGCGCGGTGGAGAAGGTTCTCGATCAAGACGATATCCTTGCCGCCCGCGTCGAGGCGCTGAAGCACGCCCACGCCCGCCTCGAGGCGGCGTTCGAAGCGGTCCTCGCCGGCGAGGAGGCAGAGGTCTCCGCTGCGTCTGCGCCGGCACAAGAGGGTCTCGTCATACCGTGGGGCGTCGCCAGGACAGCGTTTGCCGGTCTTGGACTTGTCGCAGCACTTGCACTCGCCGTCGCCGGTTATGGCTGGCCGCTCTCGCTGCCGAACCTGTTACAGACCGCGCCGAAAGCTGCCGGCTGGCAGGAGGAGACGGTGCGGGCGCAAGCGCTGCTCAGCCGCGACAGCTTGGAGGTCGGTCTGGAGAGCCAGGCCAATTACGATCTCGTCGCTTTCCAGCTTGCGCACATCCTCGGCGCCGGTCTGAAATTTCCCAATCTCGATGCGCAAGGATTCCGCTTCAAGCGTGCGCAGGTGCTGCGCTACGGCGATGCGCCTCTGGTCCAGATCCTTTACCTCGGTTCGAAAGGCGGCCCGCTTGCACTCTACGCGAAGAGGGGTGAGGGATCCGAGACGCTCATGCCGGGCCGGTACGGCGCGATCAACACCGTGGCGTGGGCTGAGGACGGTGTCTCTTATCTGCTCGCCGGCGACGTGGAGGATGCGCTCCTGATGCGCACCGCGACAAGAATCAAGCTCGAGCCGGCGCCGCCGCTTCCCACGGCGTCCAAGCCCTACACGCCGGTCAACGACGCTCTCAACCAGAGCCGCTAGCGCGCCATGCGCGCCGCCGGTGCGTAGTCGCCGGCAAGATAGCGGTTGAGATCGACCCTGATCGCATCGAGCCGCGCCTTGGTGCAGTAGCGGGTGTCGTCGGTAATGCTCGAAAGCACGGACTCGCGCGTGTAGTCGTAAGCCTTCTCGATCTTCGCCATCTCTTGCGGCGGATAACCGAACCCTGATTCGTAGGCGAGGTAATTCGCGCGCAGCTGCTCGGGGCTGAAAACGAATCCGCAGCGGGTCGCGCGCGCCGAAGTCCATCCGACCTGTGTCGGCCGGGCGAGCGGGTCGTCGGGCTTGACGTTGCGCGCTTCTTTCTCGTTCGAGGCCCCGTCCTCGGGTCCCTTCAGGCGACTCACGGTCCCGCATGCCGTAAGCGCGGCAAGCACGACAGCGAGCGCGCCTGCGGCAGCGGCGAATGACGTCAAACGCGAAACGGTCCGTCCCATGGCGGCGCGATCTTATCGGGCCGGTGCGGTCGGCTAAAGAGGAGAGGGTGCCCAAAACAAGGAAAGGCGGAGCTTTGGGGCCCCGCCTCCCTGTTGCGATGTCGGTCCGCACGCCCGTTCGGGACGATTGGCTCGGCGCCGCGAGACCTTTCGGCCTCTTGGCCAGGCGCAACACTCGGTTTCCCGAAGCGGCGCCGTGACCTGACCACGGTCCTTATTTAGCGTCGCGTTGCTACGACGTGGCTCCCGCCTTGGCCAGGCTGGAACCGGCAGCGATGGAATGGGTGGCGCAAAGGACCCTGTCGACTTCGCCTCACGGTACTGCGACGACGTCGCCAGACCGTGGCACTTTGCGTCTACTCTTCCCGTCGCCTTTAGCCGCCCCTGGCACGGGACGACTTCGGGCTTGCCTTGCCCTGCGAGCCTTCCGCCTGCTTCCCGGCACCTTCGGATTTCTCCGCCGGCACCTTCCACATCCGGCTAACTCACGACTTGGAGGATACAGGAACGCGGACCGACGGCATCGACCGCGTCGCGATTATCCCCGCTATCCACCGGGGCGCCAGGAATCGCTTGTGTGCAAACCACTTACCCATCACCCCGGGGCCGGTCGCCGCAGCGCCATTTTTGGGTCCGAACGGAGGCCGGCTCTGCCGTTTTTCTGACCACACCTGGGGGGTATGGTAGTGTCCTGCTCGAGGGGGGTCTTTCGGACCATGCGGCTTCTTGCGGCCAAGACCGTGCCTTTCATGGCGGGCCTCCGGGGCGTCCGCGCGGGCGCCCTTGCGCTCCTTGCCGCGCTGCTCGTGGTCGGTGCCTTGCTGGCGATCGGCGTGCCCACGCTGACCCGTCTCGCCGGCGCCGATGCCGGTACGGAGCCCCCATCGCAGGCGAAGCCTGGCGGCGAAACGGTCGTGCCCAAAATTGACCAAGGGGAGACGGAGACGGCGGCCAAACCCGTACCGCCCGAACCCTCGGCGAGCCACCCCATGGCCATGGCGCTCGCCTCGGCGCCGCCAGCGTCCCCGCACGAGCAGCAGACCGGGGAGCCGAACCTCTCGGGCTTGAGCGACATCCCGCACGACCTGATCTGGAACCGCAAGCCGGACAAGGGAGACAAGGCGGAGCCGAAAGCCTTCGCCGACTTCTCGAAGGCGAGGGAAAATCTTCCGTGGGACGCCGTCGAGCCGGTGCCGTTCTCGCCGATCGACGCGGCGCCCGAGGCCACCAAGACGCAAGCTGCGGGCGGGACGCGAACCGCCGCCCTTCAACCCGTGAAACTTCCGAACGACAGCCAGATCGAGTCGTGGGTCAAGACCAAGGCCACCGAGATCAAAGGCCTCGAGCACGAGCGGCCGCTTTTTCATTTCGAGCTCTGGCTCGAACCGCCCGCCGACGTGAAGCAGCGTCTTGTCGGAGTGTCTTACGCGTTCAGCACGCCCGCCGTCATGCCGCAGCAGCAAGCCTCGAGCGACCGGACGAGCGGGTTCCGCATCAGCGCCGGCGGCTTGGCCTGCGCCGACGAGGTCACCCTGACGCTCAGATTTGACGACGGCCAAACCCAGAAGGCCGACCTCGACGGCTGTAAGCTCTTCAAGTGAGGTCTACCGCGTGCTGGCGACCTCGGCGACGAGCTCGCGGAAGCGCGGGCGCTGCTGCTCCACGTAAGGCAGAGGACGGCACACGTCGATGGCGGCGATGCCGATGCGCGTGGTGAGCGCGCCGTTGAAGAGGCCCTCGCCGAGCCGCGCGGAAAGTTTCGCCGTCAGCCCATGCCCGATCACTTGCTGGATCACGTCATCGCCCAGCGCGATGCCGCCGGTCAGCACGATATGGGTCACGACCATGCGCGCGAGCTTGATGAGCGACAGCGTGCCGGGCCGCGCGCCATAGAGTGTGGCGAGCTTGCGCAGCATGCGTAAGTTCTGGGTGCCGACGAACAGCATGTCGATGACGGCGTTGGGGCTGACCGCGGTCACCACCGATACGCGCTTGGCGGACGCCGCGACGATGTTGCGGGCGACCGGATCGAGCGGCGCGATGAGGGTGCGCTCGTCGAGGCGCAGCAGCTCCTCCGCGTTCATGATGTCGTGCTCGTGCTCCGCGAGCCTTTGCAAGCCCCAGGCGAGATCCTCGCGCCCCGCATAGAAATTCTTCAAGCGCCGGGTGACGTCGACCGCGAGCGCCTTGTCGTTCTGCCGCGCGGCGCTGTCCGCCTCGTGCCGGATCTTGCCGAGCCGGCCAAGACGAAGCAGCCCCGTCATCTCGCGGAGCACGATCATCAGAAGGGCGAAGAGCACGAGACCGAGAAGGCCCACCGCCGCCCAGCCGATCCAATCGTCACGGGACAGGAGCTCGAGCACCCAGTCGTAGAGCCACAGCGAGGCGATGAGGCTGACAAGCCCGCCGAGCGCGCCGAGAAAGATGCTGCCCCAGCGCAAGCCCCGATCGAGATTGGGCAGCGCCCGCACGCGCGCGGGCGACGGCGTGGGCTCTGCCGGGAGAGTTGGTGGAACCGGCTCCGGCGGCACGAAGACGTCCACCTCTTCGACGCGGAACGCCGCGGGCTTCCGGCGCGAGCTCTTGGTCATTTGAGACTGTCTCCGATCAGGGCCTGGATGGCGCGGTCAAGACGGATATTTGGGAACGGAGCGAAGACTCCGGAAGGGAGGGCTTGCGGGTCCGGCGGACGGAACCGCACGAAGCGCATCTCGCCGTCTTCCGTTTTCCATCCCTGGAGCGCCTTTTTCGGATCGGCGGGAAGATCGCCCGGAAAGATGGCGAAGGCCTCGTTGCCGTCGAACGTGCGCCCCGCGATGGTCTCGCCCGCGAGCGGATAGCCGACGATGCAAGGCAGCGTCTCGCCGTTTCGCTTGGCTTCGCCCTCGCGCGTGGCCCTGACCGCGGCGAGCGCCAGCACCTTCACCGCCGCGCCCGCATAGCGCGCTTTCGCCATCGCCTTGTCGGTCAGCAGCGAAAGAATCGCCTCCAAGCGGTCGTGGCTCTCGTGATGCAGGTGATCGGCCTTGGTGGCGGCGAGCACGATGCGGTCAATGCGCGGCGCGAACAGGCTCGACCATAGGCTGTTGGAGCCGGTGCGGAAGCATTCGAGAATCTCGGTCATGGCGCGTTCGAGATCAGCGACCGCTTCGGACCCGCCGTTCAGCGCGGCGAGCACGTCGATCAGCACGATCTGCCGGTCGAGCCGCGCGAAATGATCACGGAAGAACGGCCGCACCACATAGCTCTTATAGGCCTCGTAGCGCCGCGCCATCAGTGCCCACAGCGAGCCGCGCGGAAAGCGGTCGGTCCCTTTGGCGTCAAGCGGCGCGAAGGTCAGCGCCGGCGAGCCTTCGAGATCGCCCGGCATGAGGAAGCGCCCCGGCGGCAGCGTCGACAACGCATATTGGTCGGAACGCGTATCGCGCAAATAGGCCTTGAAGAGATCGGACAGCGTCGCGGCAAGCGCTTCGTCGGCCGCTTGCGCCGGATCTGCCGTGGCGAGCGCTTGATGCCATTCCTTGGCCGCCTTCGTCCGGTCCGGCGCGCGGCTTTGCTCGAGCGCGGTGCGCGACCATTCGGCGTAATCGAGCTGGAGCAGCGGCAGATCGAGGAGCCATTCCCCCGGATAGTCGACGATGTCGATATGCAGGCGCTCTCGCCCCAGCTGCCGTTTCCAGAATTTGGCCGAGGCGTATTCGAGCGTGAGCCGAAGCTGGCTGATGCGCCGCGTGCTCTCCGGCCAGCTTGGCGGGTCGCCTGTCAGATCGGCGAGATGCTTCTCGTATTCGAAGCGGGGGACGATCTCGTCGGGCTGCGGCTCCAGATAGGCGCGGAGCAGGCGTCCTTCCGCCGCTGCATCGAAGAACGGCAGCCGGCCGCTGGCGAGGAGATTGTGCACGAGCGCGGTGATGAACACGGTCTTGCCCGAGCGGGCGAGCCCGGTCACACCAAGCCGCACGGTCGGTGCGACGAGGCCTGAGGCGAAGTCGCCGATATTGCGGACGGCATCGCCGGCGGCATCCGTGTATGTGGAGATCGGCACGCTCTAAGACGTCCTTTGCGCTGCGGGCCCCCGTGCCACGCGCCTCATAGCGCGCCGCGCCATGAGAAGAAAGAGTAGGGCGCGCAAAGAGCGGATACGAGCATAGTTGCACTGCACAAGATTTGGGCTCTTTAAGTCCCAGGCCCGCCGCCGAAATATGACGAATTTGCTATGGAACGCCGGGGAGTGCTTTGCGCATTTGTCAAGCCCGAGTGCTGGCTTGACTTGTTGACTCGCTTCCGTAAATACGGGGCCAGCCGGCGGGGGCGCTGACGAAAGCGCGCCGGGCGAGAGGAGCAGGCGACGGGCCAATGGCGAAGGATGGCGTCTGGACATGACTCTCATGGCGACTGCAAAAAAAGAGAAGAAGACTCTCCCCGAGGATTATCGGCCGTCGGACGACGAGCCGTTCATGAATGACATGCAGCGGGCCTATTTCCGCCGCAAGCTCCTCAATTGGCGCGACGAGATACTTCGCTCCACCAAGGAGACGCTGCAGCATCTGCAAGACGATTCCGCGCAGCATGCCGACATCGCCGACCGCGCAACGAGCGAGACCGAGCGGGCGCTGGAACTTCGGGCGCGCGACCGGCAGCGCAAGCTGATCGCCAAGATCGACGCAGCACTCGAGCGCATCGAGGACGGTACCTACGGCTATTGCGAGGAGACGGGCGAGCCGATCAGCCTGAAGCGGCTCGATGCGCGCCCCATCGCCACGCTGAGCGTCGAGGCGCAAGAGCGCCACGAGCGGCGCGAGCGCGTCTACCGCGACGAGTAATCAATCGGCTGCCGACAGTGGCGTGGCCACCGCTTCGAGCGATTTCCGCTCCGCGGCAACGCCGTAGCGCGCGGCGATGATCCCTGCGGCGAGCATCAGCAAAGCCCCGAGCAGATAGCCGGCGAACAGGCTCACGCGTGAGCCGGTATCGATGAGCGCGCCGAACAGATAGGGCGCGCCGATGCCGCCGATGCCCGTGCCCACCGCATAGAAGAAGGCGATGGCGAGCGCGCGGATCTCCAACGGAAAGGTCTCGCTCACGGTGAGATAGGCGGAGCTCGCCGCGGCCGAAGCGAAGAAGAAGATTACTGTCCAGGCGACCGTCTGCATGGTCGCCGATAGAACCCCGGCGGCAAACAGCGCGCCGGTCAGTGCAAGCAGCAGTCCCGACAGCGTGTAGGTGAGGGCGATCATCGGCCGCCGCCCGACCGTGTCGAACAGCCGTCCGAGCAGGAGCGGCCCCAGGAAATTGCCGGCGGCGAACGGCAGCAAATACCAGCCGACCTGGTCCGCCTTGATGCCATAGAAGTCGGTCAGGACGAGCGCATAGGTGAAGAAGATCGCGTTGTAGAAGAAAGCCTGCGCCGCCATCAAAGCGAGACCGACCAGTGTGCGGCGGCGATGGGCGCTGAACAACGTCTGCCAAACCTCGCGAAGCGGCGTGTAGCGCCGGGACTTGAGGCGGAACAGCGTCGGCGCCTCGTCGGGCACGTGATGGCCGCGCGCGCGGTGGTGGTCCTCGATGCGGTCGAGAACCTCATGGGCCTCTTCGGCGCGGCCATGGGTCATGAGCCAGCGCGGCGATTCCGGGATCCAAGAGCGCATCACGAGAATGCCGAGCCCCAGCACCGCGCCGATGAAGAACGCAACGCGCCAGCCATAGTCCGGCGGCAGCACGGCCGGGTCCAGCAGAACGATGGAGCCGCCGGCGCCGACCGCCGCCCCGATCCAGAAGCTTCCATTGATGACGAGGTCGGTGTGCCCGCGATAGCGCGCCGGCACGAATTCCTGGATGGTCGAGGCGATCGCCGTGTACTCGCCGCCGATCCCCGCGCCGGTCAGGAAACGGAACAGGGCGAAGCTCGCGAAATTCCAGGAGAAGGCCGTCGCCGCCGTGGCCACGAGATAGACGCCGAGGGTGATGAAAAAAAGCCGCTTCCGTCCCAGCCGGTCCGTGAGCCAGCCGAACAGCAGCGCACCGAGCACCGCGCCCGTCAGATAGAAGCTCGAGGCGAGCCCCACCTCGGCGTTGTTCAGCTGCAGGACCGGGCTCTCTTTCAGCGCGCCGGCGACCGCACCGGCGAGCGTCACTTCGAGCCCGTCCAGAACCCAGGTGATGCCGAGCGCGACGACGACGAGCGTATGGAAGCGGCCCCAGCGCAGGCGGTCGAGCCGCGCCGGCACCGCCGTCTCGATCACCTGTCCATGCCGTTCCGGCGTCACGTCTTGTCGTCGGTTGGACGCGGGCTGATGGGGAAGTCGAAATAGGTGTCCGGGTAAGGCTCGGGCTCGAACGTGTAGTGCCACCATTCGAACGGATAGCTCTTGAAGCCGCGCGCGTTCATCGCCTCGCGCAGCAGCGCGCGGTTCTTGACCTCCTCGCCCGTGAGCCCCGAGGCCTCGGTATTGGCCTTCTTATCGAAGCAGTCGAACGTGGTGCCCATGGCGAGGCTGCCATCCGGCGCGAAGCCCTTCTCCGGCGCCGTGCAGCTCACCCCTTGAGGATGTGTGTCGGCCGCGCCGATCGGCGCCACGGTCACGTCGAGCGTGGCCCCGCGCGAATGGCTCGAGCGCGTGGCAATGTAGTTGGGAAACAGCGCGGTCTTGTCGAGGTTTGGATACCACGCCGCTTTGGCGTCTGGAGTGCCGGGCTCTTTCGACCATGCGACGAAGGCCGCGACCGCTTGGGTCGGGCGGTAGCAATCGTAGACCCGCAATGTCAGGCCTTTCGCGGCGAGATCGGCCTCAACAGCCTTCAAGGCTTCCGCCGCCGGCCGCACCAGCACGCATTCGGGTGCGTCGTAGCCGGGCACCTTCGCGCCCGTGAAGTTGTAGCGTCCCGCATAGCGCATATCCTGCTGGATCGAAGGGTCCACGTCGCGGAGATAGACAAAATCCTTGGGCATCGTTCCAGCACCCGAGGCCGCCGCCACGAAGAACAAGGCCGCCGCCACGAATCCGGTCACGAGCAAGACGGTGAGGGCGGCGGTAGCGTGTCCACGGGTCATGCGCGCAAGTCTAGCCACGACCCCGTAAAGCAGGGACAAAAAAACTCCCCGCTGGAGGGCGGGGAGTGGAGAGTTTTGGGGGACTGACATGACTGGCAAGGCCAGTCGGTGTCGGACCATTAGCAGGGAACTGCCGGCGCTCTTACGATACTGCGGTTGAAACTACCGGCGTCGCTCCATCCGCTGCCCCTAAGGGCCACCGTAAGACCGGATTCATTATTTACCCCAATCCCTCGTTCATCACAAGCGAAACCGGGCGTGTCATTTGGGCCACAGTCAACTTGAATCGTGCGAAGTGAGCTCAGGTTTTGCCAAAATCGGGCGCCGGCCGGGCCTCGGTCTTGGCGATGATGACATCATCATGGGGCGGCCCGAGATGGGGGCGGCCTTTGATTCCCGTTTCGACCAGCACGTCGACCGGGCCGCCGATGATGACGAGATGCTCCACGTCGTCGCGGCGGATCAGGTAGAGCCTCCGCTTCGAATCGATGGCCGCCGTCTCGACCACGCCGAGCCGCTTCTCCCGCGGCCTCAGGAAGGTGGATGCGTTCGACTTGCCGAAGAAGGTCTTGAACGCCCAGACCAGAAGGGCCACAAGCGCGATGACGAAGAGGAGCGTTGCGACGCCGAGGATGAGGGTGTCGAAGTCCATATCCGAGAGTTCCTTAACGCAAATCGAGCATAACAGCTCTTCGACCGTAACGCGCCCCTTTGGCGTTAGCTCCATGGACGAAGCGATTGAAAGCGCGGGGGTGAGGGGACCTCGCCTGCATGACAATCTCCGGTCAAGTCAATTCGAATCGGGTATTTTCCAAAGACATGACGGACATTAACGCACCCATGCGCTATGCCGAGCCGGCTGCCGACCGTACCGAACGTGACGGCAGTGTTGGGCTTGTCGTGCTTCTTGCCCTTGCCCTTGCCGTGGCCGCGGTCGGACTTGCCATGGTCTCGCGCGAGATCGCCGAACCCTTCGTGCTCGCGATCCTCGCCGGCCTCGCCGTGGTCGGCGTGTTCTGCCTGTTCGCCGGCGCCGTCGGCATCCTCTATTTCGGCCAGCGCCATGCCCGCAACGACATCACCAAGGCCTTCGTCGACAATCTCCCGCAAGGCGCGCTGATCGCCGATGGGGGCGGGCGGGTCCTCTACGCCAACCAGTCCTACCGCGAATTATTGGGGCTCGATCCGGAAGCCGCCGTGCCGTCGCCCGATCGCGCCTTCGGCGGCAACCCGCATCTCGCCGAACCCATCTTCCGTCTCGCCCGCGCCGCCCAACAGGGGCGCCGTCTGAAAGAGGAGTTCCGCCTGCCGCCGCCGGGCGAGGTCCAGGACGAGGCGGGCATCACGCCGCGCTGGTTCCGCATCTCGGTGCAGCCCATGCCGCCGGATCCGGCCTCCGGGCGCAAAGGCGCGCTCGTGGTTTGGCAGCTCGACGAGATCACCCAGGACCGCGCGCGCGAGGAGACGAGCTTCGCCAAGGTCCAGGCGGCCATCGACTATCTCGACAACGCGCCTGCTGGATTCTTCACCGCCGATGCGGACGGCCGCATCGAATATCTGAACGCCACGCTCGCTCAGTGGCTCGGGCTCGACCTTTCCGACGTCGCCAACCGCCCGCTCAAGCTTACACAGATCATGTCCCATGACAGCGCCGCGCTCGTTGCCGGTGCGGGCCGGGGCGAGGCGCATGGCGGCACGCGCCATTTCGACATCGATCTGGTCAAGGCCAACGGCACCACGCTGCCGGTGCGCGTCCTGCTGCGCCTGCCGCGCGGGAGTGACCTCGTCCTTGTCCTCATTCTCAATCGCGGTCCGGGCGAGGCGGAGGAGGCGGGCGCCGCCGAGCTTCGATTTGCGCGCCTGTTCCATGCCGCGCCCATCGCCATCGCCACGGTGGATGCAAATGGCGGCGTCAGCGCCACCAATGCCGCCTTCGTTCGCATGTTCGGCGCCGATGCCGACGGTGGCAGCAGGGCGAGCCTCGAAAGCCTGGTCGAGCCGGCGAGCCATCAGGCGCTGCGCAAGGCGCTCGAGGCCGTCACCGCGGGCCAAGGGCTGATCGAGCCAGTCGACGTCACCTTCGCGGGTCCGGGCGAGCGGAGCGGCAGGCTGTACTTGAGCCCCATCGAGCAGGCGGAGGGCGACAGCGAAGCGGCGATCGCCTACGCCATCGACACCACCGAGCAGCGCGCGCTCGAGATGCAGATCGCCCAGAGCCAGAAGATGCAGGCCGTGGGTCAGCTCG
>CAZHCN010000025.1:0-20677 GCA_964530895.1 uncultured Methyloceanibacter sp.
CCCAGGACGTGTTCAACAACGTGATCCGCACCTGCGTCGAGGCCATGGCGGCGACCCAAGGCCATACCCAGTCGCTGCACACCAACGCGCTCGACGAGGCGCTGGCGCTCCCGACCGATTTCTCCGCGCGCATCGCCCGCAACACCCAGCTGATGCTGCAACAGGAAAGCGGCACGACCCGCATCATCGATCCGTGGGGCGGCAGCTACTACGTGGAACGCCTGACCTACGATCTCGCCGCCCGCGCCATGAAGCACATCGAGGAGGTCGAGAAATTCGGGGGCATGGCCAAGGCGATCGAGGCCGGCATCCCGAAGCGCATGATCGAGCAGGCGGCGACCGCCACCCAAGGCCGCATCGATTCCGGCCGCCAGACCATCGTCGGCGTGAACAAATACCGCTCCGACACCGATGCCGACATCGCCATCCTGAAAGTCGACAACCGCGCGGTGCGCCGCCAGCAGCTCGACAAGCTGGAACGGCTGAAGGCGGAGCGCGACGCGGACGCGGTCCAACGTGCTCTTGACGCGCTCACCGAAAGCGCTGAGACAGGCAAAGGAAATCTGCTCGAGGGCGCCGTCGCAGCCGCCCGCGCCAAGGCGACCGTCGGTGAGATTTCCTACGCCCTGGAAAAGGTCTATGGACGCCACCGGGCAAACGTTTCGGCAATCACCGGGGTTTACAAGGCGGAGATGGGCCGCAAGGACGGAAATATGAGCCGCGTCGCCGAGCTGATCGAGGCCTTCGAGACCGAGCACGGGCGCAGGCCCCGTATCCTGGTCGCCAAGATGGGCCAGGACGGGCACGACCGCGGCCAGAAGGTCATCGCATCCGCCTTCGCCGATCTCGGCTTCGACGTCGATATCGGGCCCTTGTTCCAGACCCCGGAAGAGGCCGCCCGCCAAGCGGTCGAGAACGACGTGCATATCCTCGGCGTGTCGTCGCTCGCGGCTGGTCATTTGACTCTCGTCCCGGCGCTCCGCGAAGCGCTCGAAGACCTAGGCCGCGGCGACATCATGATCGTCGTCGGTGGCGTCATCCCGCCCCAGGATTACCCGGAGCTCTACGAGGCGGGCGCCAAGGCCATCTTCGGCCCGGGCACGCCGATCGCCGAAGCCGCCATTGATATCCTTGGCAAACTTGGTGCCGACGGCACCAAGGCAGCGGCCGAGTAGGCAAACCGTCAGCAAACTGTCATATCTCTGAACTATCGGTCGCCATAGGACCGCGCCATCGCCGAAAGCCAGTCCGGCGGCGCCGGGCGCGGAGACCTGCGGGGGCTGCTTGGAATGTCCGTCAAGGGTGTCACCGGGAGCCAAGAGGGCCCGGTAGCCCATCTCTTTTGGTCTCCGTCCAGAGACCTTTTCGCAGGCGTCGCCGCCAGTTTCATGTCGGTCGCCTACGGCCTTTCGTTTTCCGCCCTCATTTTTGCGCCGCCACTGACGGCGTGGCTCGCCTACGGCATCGCCGCCACGTTCATCGCGAGTGCCGTCGGCGCCGCGATTGTCGCCGCGCGCAGCACCCTGCCCTTCGCCATCGCCGGACCTGACGGCGCCACTGCTGCGGTGACGGCAACGCTGGTCACGAGCGTGGTCGAACGGCTCATGGCCGCAGGACCGCCGGACGATCTCCTCGCCCCCATCATGATCGTCGTGGTGCTGGCCACGGCACTCACCGGTCTTTTGCTGATCGGTCTCGGACTGGTTCGTGCCGGCGTCGCCATCCGCTTCATTCCCTATCCGGTGATCGGCGGCTTCCTCAGCGCGACCGGCTGGCTGATGGTTAGCGGCGCGGTGCGCGTCATTACTGATCACCGCCTCAATTTCGCAAACGCTGACAAGTTTCTCGACGCATCTACATTGGAGAAGCTCGCCGCGGCGCTCGCCGTGATGCTGGCGCTCAATCTTGCCTTGCGCCGGGCGCGCAATCCCTTCGTCCTGCCCGGCGTCCTTTTCGTCGGCTTCGCCGTGGCACATCTGGCCTTTGCGCTTACCGGAACCACTCTCGACGAGGCACTCACCCTCGGCTGGACCTTCAAGGCGCCAACGGCCGTCGGACTCGCAACGACATGGAATCTCGGCGATGTCAGGCAGTTCCGCTGGGAGCTCTTGCCCTCACTCAGCGGCGACATTCTCGCGGTCATGTTCGTGACCACCATCACCATGCTGCTCAACACGACAGGGATCGAACTCGTGACCAAGCGCGAGGCGAACCTCGGGCGTGAGCTGACAACGCTTGGTGTGGCCAATCTTGTTAGCGCCGCTCTCGGCGGTTACGTCAGCTGCACGTCGCTGAGCCGCAGCACGCTGACCTATGCCGCAGGCGGCCGCAGCCGCATTTGCGGCCTGACTGTCGCGGCGGCTTCGGCGCTGATGCTTGCAGTCGATCCCGCCTTCCTTGCCTACGTTCCACGATTCGTGCTCGGCGGGCTCCTGCTCTATCTCGGCGCCAACCTGATGTACGACTGGCTGGTCAGCGCGGCGCAGCGCATTTCACGGCTCGAATATGTTTCGCTCCTCGCCATTGCCCTGATCATCGTCGAATGGGGCTTCATCGCCGGCGTGCTGATTGGCGTCATTATCGGCTGCGCCACCTTCGCCGTGAGCGCGAGCCGCGTGAACACCATAAAGTTCCGCTTCGACGGCTCGGAGTACCGCTCGACCCTTGACCGTGGACAAGACGAGATCGCCATCCTTGCCGGCCACGGCCAAGAGATCCAAGGCATGACCTTGCAGAGCTATCTCTTCTTCGGCTCTGCCAACCGGCTCTATCGCCAGGTCAAGGCGCTGCTGACGAGCACGCCGGAGTGCCGCTTCCTGCTCTTTGACTTCCGCCTCGTCACCGGGGTCGACTCCTCCGCCATGCACAGCTTCACACAGATCAAGCAAGCGGCCGACGAGGCTGGAGCGCGGCTTGTGCTCGTCAACCTGTCCCCGGACTTGGAAGCGGCCTTCCGTACGCACCACATCGTCACGGACGACGTCACCGTGACCTCCGATTTCGATCGCGCGCTTGAAATCTGCGAGAGGGCGGTGATCAAGCGGTATTTGCCCCGAGGCGGCGAAAGGCCGACTCTCCGCGACTGGCTGACCGAAGCGCTCGGCCGCTCCGACTTTGCCGGCGAGCTCATCGCCTATTGCGAGGAGCTTCATTTCGACAAGGGCGAGATCATCGCCTCCCAAGGCGATGAGGCGGACTGCATGCACTTCATCATGGACGGCCGCGTGGCGATCGTCATGCAACTGCGCAACGGTCGCACCATGCGCGTCCGCAGCCTCGGCTATCACACGACGATCGGAGAGATGGGGTTGATCACGCGGCAGGTGAGAAGCGCGACGATTCAGGCTGAAGCGAAAAGCGTTCTCTACGCGCTCAGCGCGGACGCGTACCAGCGCATCGCCCGCGAACATCCCGATCTCAGCCAAGCCCTTCTTACCTATGTGATCAAGGTCATGGCGGACCGGCTGAACTTCGCCAGCAGGGCCATGGGCGTGCTGCGCCGCTGAGGCTTTGCGTCGCATCGCCGCACATCTTGGTCGACACGCGACCCGGAAGCCAATTCCATCTGTTATATCAAGGCATTAACTGCCTTCCTACCTTGGAATTGTTCCACTGTTTAACGCCCCTGCAGTTAGGGCTTGCGAGCACGGATGCTGCATGGCCATGGTGCTCTCGCTGGGCAGAGCACAATTCAAGAATCGCTAAGAGAGGCACGATGCGCACGCTAATCGGGCTGTTCGCCCTGCTCGCCGTTTTCGCTCCGGTTGCCAACGCCAACGCGGAGGAAGTCGCCGTCACCATCAAGGACCACAAGTTTAGCCCGGACGAGATTCACATTCCGGCCAACCAGGCTATTACTCTAAGGGTCACCAATGCGGACGCGACGCCGGAGGAATTCGAAAGCCATGATTTCGATGTCGAGAAGGTCATCGTCGGCGGCCAAAGCGCCGTGATCCGGCTTCAGCCGCTCGACGTGGGCCCCTATCGCTTCTTCGGCGAATACCACGAAGACACCGCCCAAGGCGTTCTCGTCGCCGAGTAACGCACCGTGCTTGGGGCCCTGGTCATCGTCTTTCGCGAGGTCGTCGAGGCCGGTCTGGTGGTCGGCATCGTCCTCGCTGCCACGCGCGGTATCGCGGGTCGCGGGTGGTGGGTCTCGCTTGGCATCCTCTGCGGTGTGCTGGGCGCCAGCGTTGTCGCCGCCTTCGCCGGGGCCATCTCCAATGCCTTTGCGGGATCTGGCCAAGAGCTGCTCAACGCGACGGTGCTCATTATCGCCGTCGTGAGCCTCACCTGGCACAATGTCTGGATGGCCGAACACGGCCGCGAGCTTGCCGCCGACATGCGAAAAGTCGGCACCGAGGTGAGCGAAGGCCAAAAACCCCTCGCCGTCCTTGCCGTGGTCGTCTTCATCGCCGTCATGCGCGAAGGCTCCGAGGTCGTCCTCTTCCTCTACGGAATTGTCGTAGCTGGGACCGATGCGGTCTCGCTATTCACGGGCGGGCTGCTCGGTCTGGCTGCCGGCGCGGGGCTGAGCGCGCTCAGCTATTACGGGCTCGTCGCGCTGCCCACGCGCTATATCTTCTCCGTCACCGGCCTTCTCATCACGTTGCTCGCGGCAGGAATGGCAGCTCAGGCGGTTCGCTTCCTGCAAATGGCGGGGACGGTTACCGTTTTTCAGAACAAGCTCTGGGACACGTCCTGGCTCCTTTCCGATTCCAGCATCCTCGGGCGCGCGCTGCATGTTCTGGTCGGCTATGACGACAAGCCGACCGCGCTTCAGGTCATCGCCTACGCCGTGACACTCGCCGTCATCCTTACCCTGATCCGTATGGCCCGCGGCGAGCGGCAGCCGCGAACAGCCAGCTAAGTCCCGGTCATAACCGGCTTGCGCTTTGGCCGGTTTGCCCCTACCCCCGCATGCCATGACCGGCAGCAAGAACACCCCGAGTCTCGAGGATTTGGCAAAGGCCGTCCGCGCCGGCGACCGCGTGGCGCTCGGCCGTGCCATGACCTTGGTCGAGAGCGCGAAGCCTGAGGACCAGCTGCGGGCGCAAGCCCTGCTCGAAGGGCTTCTCCCCGATACCGGCAAGTCGATCCGCGTCGGCATCAGCGGCGTGCCCGGTGCCGGCAAGTCCACCCTGATCGATCAGCTTGGGATCAATCTCATCACCGCAGGCCACAGAGTCGCCGTGCTCGCCGTCGACCCGACCTCGTCGCGGACCGGCGGCTCGATCCTCGGTGACAAGACCCGCATGGGGCGCCTGGCGTCCGAGCCGAATGCCTTCATCCGCCCGTCCCCCGCCGGCTCGAGCCTCGGCGGCGTCACCAAGACCACGCGCGAGACCATCTCGCTCGCGGAAGCCGCAGGCTTCGACGTCGTGCTCGTGGAGACCGTCGGCGTCGGGCAGTCCGAGACCGCCGTCTCCAACATGGTTGACGTTTTCGTCGTGGTTGCCATTCCCGGCGCTGGCGATGAGCTCCAAGGCATCAAACGTGGGCTGCTCGAGCTCGCCGACATCATCGCCGTCAACAAGGCCGACAGCGACAATGTCGAGCGTGCGGAACGGGCGGCGATGGAATACCGCACGGCGCTGCACATTCTCGCCGCGGGGCAAACGGCCTGGTCGCCCGTGGTGCTGACGCTCTCGGCGCGTGACAATCGCGGCCTCGATGCCCTGTGGGAGAAGATCGGGGAACGTCATTCGGCCATCTCCGCCTCGGGCGTACTGGCCGAGCGCCGCGCCGAGCAGGCGGCCTCGTGGATGCGCGAGATTTTCGAGCAGCGCTTGCTGGCCGCCTTCAAGGGCGGGCGCCGCGCCGCGCGCCACTACCAGGAGATCGAGGACAAGGTCCGCGCCGGCGAGATGACGCCGTCCGCCGCCGCCGACGAGCTCGGCCGTCTCGCGGGACTGAAAGATCCCGAGGAAACCAGCGAGTAAACCAGCCCCCGCGAAATCCCTTTCCTCGCGCGCGAGCCGCTAGTAAGCCAGACACATGGCACGGCCGCGCGTCCTCCTTACGGGCTTTGGCCCCTTTCCCGGTGTCGCCGAGAACCCCTCCGGCTGGCTGGCCGAGACGCTTGCTGCGGGCAAGCCTGCCCACGACGCTGAGCTGCACGGCCATGTGCTGCCGACCGAATGGGACGCCGTGGCCGCGCTCGCGCCAAACCTGCATGCGAGTCTGCAACCGCGTGTAATGATTCACTTTGGCGTCAGCGAGCGCGCGCGGAGCTTGCGCATCGAGCGCTCGGCGCATAATCAGGCCGCGCATCGTCATGATGCGCGCGGGCGCCTGCCAGTCGCGCCGGCGATCTCGCCGGCGGGCGCCGCACGGCTCGACACTGGCCTGCCGGTCGCCGAGATCGCCGCCCATCTCAGAGCCCAAGGCTTTGCGGCAAGCGCATCGCCGTCATGCGGGCGCTATCTCTGCAACTTCCTCTACTACCGCTCGCTCGAATGGGCGAAAGCGCAAGGATGCGATGCGTTATTCGTGCACGTGCCGCTGACGCACGCGCAAGGCGGGCCGTTTGCCGACGACGCGCTGCTCGATGCCGCGCAAGAGACCGTCGCGTTCGTCCTCCGCTTTATCGCCACCCAAGAAGCGTCACGCATTTCTGCGCCTGTTCCGGAGCGCGACGCGCTGCACGCCGGGGACAGGTCCTGATGGTGGTCGGACGCCGGGAATTGATGCTGGCCGGCCTCGGCGCCGGTCTTGCCGCGGCCACCGGTCCGAAGGTGGCGGAGGCGGGCAAAACCAGCACGCCCGAGGCGTTCAGCACCTATGGCGTGGTGCCGGCAGATGGCGCCATCGACCAAACGGCGACGCTGCAAGAGGCCGCCGACGCGGCGGCAAGCTCGGGCACGCCGCTCTATCTTCCCCCCGGCACCTATTCCACCGGGCGCCTCACCTTGAAAACCGGCACGCATATTCATGGCGTGCCGGGGCTCACGATCCTTCGCTATGTGAGCGGCGGAGCGATCCTGGCGACCGAGGGCACGGACAATGTGCGCCTCACCGGGCTCGTGCTCGACGGTGCCGGCAGGCCGCTCGGCGATGACGGCGCGCTGATTGTTGCGGTGGATTCGGCGCATTTCGACCTGTCCGACTGCCGCGTCACGGGCGCGAGCGAGGACGGCGTCGTGCTGCGCAAAGTCTCGGGCCGCGTTGCCGATTGCGAGATTTCCGACATCCGCAAAGCCGCGCTGTTCAGCGAGGACGCTAAGGGCCTCGAGATTGCCCACAATCATGTGCACGATTGCAGCGACAACGGCATCCTCGTCTGGCGGTCGGAAGTCGGTGAAGACGGCACCATCGTCACCGCGAACCGCATCGAGCGCATCGCCGCCAAGAGCGGCGGCAGCGGTCAAAACGGCAATGGCGTCAACGTATTCCGCGCCGGCGGCGTGCTGGTGAATGCGAACCGCATCACCGACTGCGCCTTCTCGGCGGTCCGTTCCAATTCCGGCTCCAACTGCCAGATGGTCGCCAACTCTTGCGCTCGCCTCGGCGAGGTCGCGCTCTATGCCGAGTTCGCCTTCGAAGGCGCGGTGATCGCCAACAACATCGTCGACCAGGCGGCCATGGGCGTCTCCGTCACCAACTTCAAACAGGGCGGCCGCCTCGCCGTCGTGCAAGGCAACCTGGTCCGCAATCTCTTCCTGAGGAAGGACGCCGACAGCCGCGGGATCGGCATCGGCGTGGAGGCCGACGCTGTCGTCAGCGACAACGTCATCGAAGGCGCCCCGGCCTACGGCATCCTCGTGGGCTGGGGAAACTATCTGCGGGACGTCAGCGTCACCGACAATGTGATCCGCAATGCCCATATCGGCATCGGCGTGGCCGTAAGCTCGTCCGCCGGGACGGCGCTCATCACCGACAACCTGATCTCCGATTCGAAAGACGGCGCGATCCGCGCGATGAACGGGCCGACGCCGGTCGGTCCCGACTTGGCGAAGGCGAGCCCCGAGGCCTATCCCAACCTTGCGGTCTACGCCAACGTCGCCCGCTAGCCCGCGGTCGCCGTACGGTCTCCGGCATCCAGGAGATCACGAACCGCGTTCCGCAACTCCGCGCTCGCAGCCACACGGCCGACGAGACGCCCGCGCCAATTGTGCAGCTCACCCTCGAGCTCGTTTGTCAAAGTCGCCCACGCCCTTGGCAGAAGTGAAGCGAGCACCTCGGCGAGGGCCCGCTCCGCGCCGCGCTTGGTGCCGTCGTCGATCTTCAGCGCAATGCCAAGGCCAAGCTCAGGCAGCGCCGCGCAATGCACGCCTTCCGCGCCACCTTTGGTGAAAGCGGAACCTGCGAGCCCGCGCAGCACGATGGTGTCGAAGCGCCCTTCGCCAGCGACGAGGACCGGGGCGGCGAAGCAGGCGTCCATCAATCTTTCAGCAGCCCGCGCCCGCTCCGGCGCGAGGCCGGTGCCGGTACCGAGCCGCGCGAACCCGTAAGCGAGCGCGCCGAGCGGCAGCGCGAATGTCGGTAGCGAGCACCCGTCGATACCCATGCGGTCCGTGCCGAGCGCCGCCCCGCAAGTCTCTGAAAGGATTCGCGCGATCATGACCTGGAGCGGATGGTCCGGTCTCTCGTAACCCCGCGGATCGAAGCCGAGATGGATGGCGGCGGCGAGCATTCCCGCATGTTTGCCCGAGCAGTTGTTGTGGATCGCCCGCGGCTGTTTGCCCTCCAGAAGCAGTGCGCGCATCGCCGCCTCGCTCACCGGCCAATGCGCCCCGCAGGCGAGGTAGGTCTCGTCGAGCCCCACTTTGGCGAGCAGGCTTCGGACCGCATCGAGATGCACCTGATCGCCGCTATGAGAGGCGCAAGCCACCGCGAGTTCCTCGTCGCTGAGACGGAAGGCGTCGGCAGCGCCGCTTTCGACCAGCGGGATTGCCTGGAGCGCCTTGACGGCAGAACGCGGATAGACGGGGCACGCCACATCACCGAGCGCAAGCACAAGGCGCCCGGCCGCATCGGCGATCGCGATGGCCCCGCGGTGGCAGCTTTCGATGCGCGGCCCACGAAAGACGTCGACGAGGACGGGGTTGGTGGAATTGGACTCCATCGTGCAACTAACCGCGGGCGCGCTCAGGCAGGCGCGCCGGCTTTCTCTCGGCGGCGAGCTCCGTCGGCACGCCCGCAGCGTGCTTCGAGGCGCGGATCACGAGCGATGTCTTCACGCTCGCCACGTTCGGCGCCGCGGTCAGCTCGTGAATGATGAATTCCTGGAACGCACTCAAGTCCGGCGCCACGCAGCGCAGCAGAAAGTCGATCTCGCCCGACAGCATGTAACAGTCCCGCACGATAGGCGATTCCTGTGCACGCCTCTCGAACGCGATGAGATCCGCCTCCGCCTGGCTGTTCAGCTTGATCATGGCGAAGGCAGAGACGTCGAAGCCGAGCGCTCTGTCGTTGAGGATCGCCGTGAAGCCCTCGATGATGCCCGCCTCCTCCAGCGCCCGCACGCGGCGCAAGCAAGGCGGGGCCGAGATGCCGACCTTGCGAGCCAGGTCCACATTGGTGATGCGCCCGTCGGCTTGAAGCTCGCGCAAGATCAGCCAGTCGGTGGCATCGAGGCGGGCGGCGCGCATGGCTGTTGCTCCCTGGACGATCGCAGGCCCATCGCGCTAGAAGGCGGATGGAGAGCCTCCGAAGTTTCGGATATTTCGGCTTTGCGCAACTTTAGGTCTTCTAGCCAAAAGAATCGAAAAGAAATTGAGCGCTTTCCATTCCGAAAATTCTAGTGACGCCGGCGAAGAGCCCCAAGAGGCACCCGAGGGGGCCGCTGCCCTGATCGCTGAAAGCCGCAAAGCCCGGGCCGACAAGACCTGGATCGTCACCGACGGCTCGGTCGGCATGGAGGCCCAAGGCATCGCCGTGGCCGAGGCCGTCGGCCTGCCGTTCACCCTGAAGCGTGTGCGGCCCAAGGGCGCCATTCGGCTTCTGCCGGCGCCGTTCCAGCTTCTCGTCCCGGCGAAAGCGCGTCTCCGCGCCGCCGAATCGAACGAGCCTCTCGAAGCGCCTTGGCCGCGGCTTGTCATCTCCATTGGCCGCCGGAGCGTGCCCATTGCCCTCGCTATCAAGCGGGTCTCCGGCGCCTATGCGCTCCACATCCAGAACCCGAGAGTGCCAGCCCGGCTGTTCGACCTCGTGGCCGCGCCGGCCCACGACAATTTCGAGGGCCCGAATGTGATCACCACGTTCGGCGCCGTGCACAGCGTGACGCCCGATCGGCTCGCGGAGGCGGGCAAAAGCTTCGCGCCACGCATCGAGGACCTGCCGCATCCGCGCATCGCCGTGCTGCTCGGCGGCGAGAGCCAGGCTTTCAGCTTTCCACCGGAGGCCGCGACCGGCTTCGGCGCCAAGCTCGCAATGCTGGCGCGCGAGACGGGCGGTTCGCTGCTGGTGACCCCCTCGCGCCGCACCCGCGCCGACTCGCTTGCGGAGCTGTCCCGCGTCATCGACGGCGCGCCGCACTTCGTATGGGACGGCGCCGGCGACAATCCTTACTTCGCCTTCCTGTCGCTCGCCGACGCCATCGTCGCGACCGAGGACTCGGTCAACATGGTCACCGAGGCGGCCGGCACCGGCAAACCGGTCTATGTGCAGTCCCTGCCTGGCCGCTCGACGCGGCTTTCCCGCTTCCATGCGCTGATGCGCGACCGCGGCGCGACGCGGCCCTTCGAAGGGCACCTGGAGTCGTGGAGCTATGCGCCGATCAACGACACCGAAGTGGTCGCGTCCCATATCCGCCGTGCGCTTGACCTTGAAACCAAAGCCTAAAATGCGCTCCACCCGAAGCGGGTTGCGCACGCCCCCATGCATGCTTACCTCTCATCCTCCGCTCCGAATTCAGAGGCACGTTTCATGGATTCCCGCCACGCCAAGGTGATCATCATCGGCGCCGGCCCTGCCGGCTATACGGCCGGCATCTATGCCGCCCGCGCCATGCTGAAGCCGCTCCTCATCGAGGGCATTCAGCCGGGCGGCCAGATGACCATCACCACCGATGTCGAGAATTACCCCGGTTTCGCCGAGGTGATCCAGGGCCCTTGGCTCATGGACCAGATGCGCCTGCAA
The DNA here is from genome assembly GCA_964530895.1 of uncultured Methyloceanibacter sp. GTDB lineage: Bacteria > Pseudomonadota > Alphaproteobacteria > Rhizobiales > Methyloligellaceae > Methyloceanibacter. The sequence goes on from CAZHCN010000025.1 coordinate 11,083, forward strand.
GCCGAGCATGTCGGTACCGAGATCATCTCGGACACGATCGTCGAGGCCGACCTCAAGCGGCGCCCCTTCCGGCTCAAGGGCGACAGCGGATTGGAGTACACCGCCGACACGCTGATTATCGCCACCGGTGCCAAGGCCCGCTGGCTCGGGCTGCCCTCGGAACAGAAGTTCCAAGGCTTCGGCGTGTCGGCCTGCGCCACCTGCGACGGCTTCTTCTTCCGCGGCAAGAAGGTCCTCGTGGTCGGTGGCGGCAATACCGCCGTCGAGGAAGCGCTGTACCTCTCCAATCTCGCCGAGAAGGTTACGCTCGTGCATCGCCGCGACGAGCTGCGTGCCGAAAAGATCTTGCAGCGGCGCCTCTTCGATCATCCGAAGATTCAGATCATGTGGGATCATCAACTCGCGGAAGTACTCGGCGAGGACGATCCCCTCAACGTCACCGGCGTCACGCTCAAGAATACCAAGACGGGCGAAGAGACGACCATGCCCATCGACGGCGTCTTCATCGCCATCGGCCATACGCCGCAGACTGAGCTGTTCAAGGGCCAGCTCGACCTCAAGCGAGGCGGCTATATCCTGACCAAGCCAGGGTCCACCGCGACGAGCGTGGACGGTGTGTTCGCGGCGGGCGACGTCGCCGACGATGTTTACCGCCAAGCGGTCACCGCCGCGGGCCTCGGCTGCATGGCGGCGCTCGACGTGGAGCGCTTCTTGGCCAGCATCGAGACCCACGCCGTGGCAGCCGAGTAAGCGGACCTCAAAACCACACGGACACGACGCCGTAAAGGCTTTCCCCGGCCACGAGTCCCGCAGCGATGCTCAGCAGAAAGCGCGACGCCCAGCGCGGCGCGAGCCAGTGCAGCACGCTTGCGAGAAGCGCCCCCAAGAACAGCGTCATCGACGTGCCCGCCGGAATGACGAAGGCAAGCCCCACCGTCGAACCACTCGGCACCAGCAAAAGCCATCGCCCGCTCGCACGCTGCTCGATCAAGGCCAGCGCCACGCCGAGGGCTCCGGCAATCGCCATCGCAACCAGTGCCGAAGGTGGGATGCCCGATAGCCCGACGGCCAGCGTCTCAGCCACGGCCTTCCAGGTGGCGACGGCAGGCGCCGGCCATTCCGGCGTGAGCAGTTGGCGTGCTGGATCGCCAATCAGAGACAGATAGACGAGGCTCCCGACCAGGCTGCCAATGACGACGCCGCCGCATTGCGCCACCACCTGCCGCGCGGGACTCGCGCCCACCTCGTGGCCCGCGCGGAAATCGTTGAGAAGATCGGCGCTCTGCCCGGCAGCCCCGCCCGCGACATTGGCCGTCATCAGGTTGGTGATGGGCTGGCCCGGCGCCATGGCGCCGAACGCAAGTTGCGAGACTTTGCCGATAGCGCCGATCGGGGCCACCGATGTTTCGCCGACGACGCGCGCCGCGACGGTAGCGAGCACGAAGGCAAGCGGGATTGCGACGAGCGCCATGGTCCAGTGAATGCCGAACAGCACGATCTGCAGCACGACCGTCAGTGCCGCGGCGAGCGTAAACACGCCGAGCCGCACGAAGGAGCCTGACTCTCTTGCGGACCTTTCGCTCTCGAGGAGGCGGCCACGCGCGGTGCCGATCAAGGCGGCGGCAAAGCTCGTAAGGCTCGCCGTCACCATCATCGTGACCCCGGGCCACAAGAGCCATCCCACCAGCGGCTGGAACCAGCTTTCATCCGCATCCGCCACCTCGACGATGCCGTGCGCGATCAACTCGGGACCGATCACGCCCCAAGCGATCAGCGCGCCAGCCAACAGGCCGAGCCCGGCGCGTAAGCCGATGATGCTGCCAAAGCCAAGCAACAGCAGCGACGGGTCGAAGGCAAGCGTTAGCTTCTTCGCCGTGAGCGAGGGTGCGAGGCGCGGGATCTGCCACAGCACGTCGTCGATCACGTTGTACACAACCGCGCCGGTCAAGCTCGATAGCAGCATGGCGACACGCTTCATCGTCTCGCGCCCATGGCTGAACATGTCGCGCATGGTTTCCGCCGTCGCCATGCCGGCGGGAAACACGAGATTCGACTGCACGATCAGGCGCGGCCGCAAATACCAGCCGACCCAAACACCGAGAAAGCTGACCGCGAACACCCATGCGGTAAGCATCGGCCACGGCAAGTTGCCGCCGGTCATGATCGCGAGCGCCGGGATCGGCGCCACAAGCCCGCTTGAGGCGATGGCCGCCGCTGCCGACGCCGCCGTTTGATTGATGTTGCTCTCGAGCATGTCCCACGGCGCAAGCCCAAACAGGCGCGTGACCGGTGCCCAGAACGCGTAGGCGAGCAGCAGCGCCGTGATCGACATGTTGAAGGTCCAGCCAATCTTGAGCCCTGAATAGACATTGCACGGCGCAAGCAGCGCGCCGAGGATCATGCCGGTCGCAAGCGCACGCAGCGTAAGCTCGCGGCCATCCGCGCGCACAATGGAATCGGTCGTGGCCACCATCCCGCGCTTCGTGCCACGAACGCGCGCATTCACCAACCCTTGACCTTCCGGCTCCGCTTGATTGACCCTTCGCGGGTGCCCCACCTATGCTCGCCGCTCGGATCGGAGGTTATGGTGCCCGCGTTCGCTTCTACGCTGACCAGGCTGTGGTTCGCCACATCTCTTGCGATTTTCGCTTGCGGCAGTGCTGTGGCGGCGCCGGTCTGCATCGCGGAACGCGAAGAGGCTTTGGTTCCCAAAGACCCAGCCCTGTGTGCGAGCCTCGAAGAGGCGGTACGCAAACCCGGCGCCCTCCCCCAGAACGAATACGAAGACAAGCTCTCCGCGTTCCTGGGTAATTTCTGCGAGCGCGATATTGCTGCCGGCTGGAGGAGCGACAAGCACATGCGCGACACCGGCCCGTTCATCGGCATGTTTCACAACGGCAGATGGACCGGCGATTATCGTGGAACCCACGCGCCGGCCGTCGTCTGGTATTCGCCGGACATGGTGGAATGGCTGAAGGCCAACCGCCCAGAGACCGCGACGGTGGCATCGCCGGCGCCGGTTCCGGACGGCGCCATCATGGTCAAGGAGATGTTCCCCCCGCCCACTTCACACTGCAAGGGAGTCGAGGTCACCCATCTCTTTCCGGAAAACGGCGGCGCGATCATGGTGCGCGACAGCGAAGCGTCCTATGACGGCTGGTACTGGGGCTGGTTCGGTTGGGGCGAAGGCGACTGGGCGCCGACCTGGCCGGCCACGTCTGCCCACGGCTATCCCAACACGGGCTTCGGCCTCTACTGCACCAACTGCCACAGCTCCGCTCAGGATCAGACATTCGCCTCCTTGCGCAATATCGAGGGCGAGCCGGGCGAGCCGCTGACCTTCCTCAGCCAGGACTTCTATCTGGAGGACCACTTCAAGGTCGGCACCGATAGGCTCGGGCAGCGCAGAGGACGGCCACCGCCCGAGGTGGAGTTCCACACCCATCACGAGGACGTCGCCACCGAGGAAAGCGAGGTGCAGAGTGCAATCGCGACGTTCCAACGCCGCTTGCGCACGCGAAAGCACTACGATGCGGAGTTCACCGAGATCTTCCAGCTCTTGAGCGGCGCACCGGCGGCCGATGGCGCGGTCCCTGCGCTGCCGTCTCAGACCTATGATCATGTGTGGATCCCGGCCGGCAAGCCGACCGAGGCATCGCGCTTCGTGACGTCGGACCAATGTATCGGCTGCCACAGCGCGGGCGGCACCGGCCTGCAATTTCATATGACTGAACCGGGTCCGAAAGCGAAGCTCTCGAACATGTCGCCTTACGGCTCGTGGCACAAATCGCCGATGGGCTTGAGCGGGCGCGATCCGATCTTCTTTGCTCAGCTCGCGAGCGAGATCGAGACGTTCCATCCAGAGTCCTCGACGCTCATTCAAGACACATGCATGAGCTGCCACGCTGTGCAGGGCCATCGTCAGCACGCCATCGACAGCTTTGCGAAATCGGGCGCCTGCGATCCCCTCGCCCGCGCCGCCCTCGACGCGGTTCCCTACCCGCCCGGCAATGCGACGGCCGGTCTTGCCCATTACGCCGCGCTTGGCCGCGACGGCGTGTCCTGCACCACATGCCACAGCATGGTGCTCGGCGCGGCCGCCACGGAGAAGGTCAAGGACGCACCACAGAACGCGTGCGTGAAAGCGCGCCAGGAGCTCATCAACCCCGGGCTCACCGGCCTCGCCAAGACCTTCACCGGCAATTTCCTCGTCGCGGCACCCGGCGAGATCTTCGGACCCTTCAAGGACCCGAAGAAAAAGTCCATGGAGCACGCAACCGGCCTCATCGCGGCCCATAGCGAGCACGTGAAGAGTTCCGAGATCTGCGCGAGCTGTCACACCGTGCACCTGCCCGTGCTCCAGGGCGGCAAGATCATCGGCCACACCTACGAGCAGGCAACCTACCCGGAGTGGGCGTTCTCGAGCTACCGCACCGGCGAGACGGTCGACGGACCGCTGCCGCAAGGCGCCGGCGCAAGGGCGCAGTCCTGCCAAGGCTGTCACATGCCCAACAAGGATGCGCGCGGCAAACCTTACCGCAGCAAGATTGCCACCATTCAGGAGGCGAGCTCCTTCCCGCAGGCCGAGTACACCTTGCCTGCCGAAGACATCGACCTTGAGCCTCGCGAAGGCTTCGCCAAGCACACGCTCGTGGGACTGAACATGTTCCTCACCAAGATGGCGCAGCAATTTCCTGACGTTCTCGGCATCCGCACCGAGGACCCCATGCTCCCGTCGCGGCGCGCCGTCGATCCCCTGACCACCACCGAGCGCGCCATGATCGACCAGGCCGAGCGCACGGCAATAATCGGCGTGAGCGAAGTGAGCCGCGACGGCGACACGCTGACCGCCAAGGTCAGGGTTACGAACAAAGCCGGTCACAAATTTCCCACCGGCGTCGCCTTCCGCCGCGCATTCATCGCATTCAGCGTGGTCGACAAGGATGGCACGGTGCTGTGGGCCTCGGGTCGCACCAACCGCACGGGTGTGATCGTCGACCAGACCGGCAAGCCCATTACCGGCGAGCTATGGTGGACGGCGGACTGCGGCGCCCGCATCGACCCGCAGGCCCGCGCGCACCAGCCCCACTACCAAGTCATCACCAAGCAGACAGAGGCGCAGATCTACCAGGAGATGCCGGCTGGTCCCGGCGACGTGGCGGACCCGCGCTGTGGCGCGAATGCGAAGCCGGACGGACCGCTTACCTCGAGCTTCCTCTCCATCTGCGCCAAGGTGAAGGACAACCGCCTCCTGCCCCACGGTTTTCTCCCCCTCGATCAACGCGCGGAGATCGCCACGGCACTCGGCGCCAAGTCCGACCTTGCCGAGGACGTGGAGCCCATCGGCGTCGGCGCGGACCCGGATTATGCGGAAACGGGCGAGAGCGGCGGCGGAGACACGATCCTCTATCGGGTCCCGCTCGCCGAAATCGAGGGAGAGCCTGCGGAGGTGCGGGCCAGCCTCTATTATCAGGCGATCCCGCCCTTCTTCCTGCAGGAGCGCTTCTGCACCGCCAAGAGCGAGGACACCAAACGGCTCTATTACCTGGCCGGTAAACTCGATACCGGGGGAGGTCCGATCCAGAACTGGAAGCTCAAAGTGGGCCAGACCGCCAAGGCAAGCGTTCCTTAAGGGACTGCCGCCAATAGTGCCGCGGACCAAAAATGCTGTAATCTAGGGCCGCTACCGAAGCGGGCTGCGAGCCCAACCTCAAGGAATCCGGGCTTAAGGGGAACTCATGGCAGACAAGCAGATGTTCGAAATCCCGACCGAGATGCGCGACTTCGCCGAGAAGAATGTCGAGCAGGCGCGCGTGGCTTATGGCCAGTTCATGGAGTTCATGAGCCAAGCCATGAATGCCTGGTCCTCATCGGGCGGGCCGGAGGCGGGCAACTTCAAGGCCCTCCAGGAGCGGGCCGTCGCCTTCGCCAAGGAGAACGCCGAACGCTCCTTCTCGCTCGCGAGCGACCTGGCCAAGGCCAAGGACATGCAGGAGGTCCTGACCCTGCAAAGCCGCTACGTGCAGACCCAGATGCAGACCTTCGGCATCCAGGCCCAGCAGCTTTCCTGGCTCATGGCCGACGCCTTCCGCAACATGCAGGCAAAGCCCGACAAGGACTGATCCCGCCTATCCGGACCGCCGGCGCACCAGCGCGTGCACGAGCCCGAGCTTCTCCACCACCGGGGCATGAAGCACCTCGGGGACCACGTCGATCAGACCCATCTCGCGATTGAGCTCGTTGAGCACGAGCCCGAGCTGGCGATAGCGGCCGACCATCCCGTTGAGGTCGGCGAAATCGACTGGCCCGATCAGGCCCATGTTGACGGCGGTATCGAGCACGCTCGTGATGTCGAGATAGAGCGAGAAGGTCTCGGCCCAGTCCTCCCACGGATGCATGGTGGCGTAGGCGCTGACGAAGCGCTCCTTCCATCCGGCCGGCGGGCCCTCGCGATAATGCCGCTGTAGCGCCTCGCCATAGGGCGGGTTCTCGTGGTCGCCGAACACGTGCTTGAACGCGGCCTCATGCCGCCCGCGCACGAGCAGGTCCCAATAGTAATGGCCGACCTCATGGCGGAAATGGCCGATCAGTGTGCGGTGCGCCTCGCCGAGATCGACGCGGAGCTTTTCGCGCTCCACGCTGTCGGCCTCGCGGATGTTGATGGTGATCTTGCCATCCGCGTGGCCGGTGAAGACGCGTTCCCCCTCGCCCATCCACCGCCACAGCCCGTCGACGGGAATGGCGTCCGCCTTGAAGTCGAAAGCAAGCGGCGGGTCGAAGCCGTCCGCGGCGCTGCCATAGGGCAGCCCGAGAAAATCGAGCGTATAGAGGAGCCGGCGCTTGGCCGCTTCGAGCTCGCCCCAGCGCTCGCGGTTGCCCGCGATCGAGAGGTCCGGAATGGTGCGGTTGAAGCGGCAGGCATCGCACAGCCCGCGCCCCGCGTCCGCCGCAGACAGACAGCGGTTGCACACATTCTCCCGCGCATAATTCGCGCATTTCACGAGCACCGCGCCGCACCCGGCATTGGCGCAAGCGTAGGTCCCATCCCCCAACGGCTCGAGCGCGGCGATGGCGCGGCAGGACGGACACCAGCCGACCTCGCGCCCGCAGCGCTCGCAAGCGACATTCTCGAAGAACAGCGTCTGTCCGCACACGCACGCGAAGGTCCGCATCGTCCCGCTTTGCCCCTACTCCGACGGCCACGTCATGATCGGCACGGCGCTGATCGCATTGGCCGGCGAGCCGTCAATGATCTTCGAGCTGATAGCGAGATAGACGAGCGCGTGCCGCTTGAGATCCGGGATGCGGTAGATGCGCGTCTTCTTGAAGAAGATGCTGGTCTTCTCGGTGAAGGCCTCCTCCCGCTCCGGCAGCGATTTCAGATCCACCGTCACCGGCCCCATCTGCCGGCAGGTCACCGAGAAGTTCGACGGATCCTCGTTGAGCCCGAGCGGCTGGCCCCAGCCGCCCTTCCGCGCCTGGCTGATATAGCAGGTGACGCCCGGCACTTTGGGATCGTCGAACTCGCTGATGCAGACCTTGTCGTTCGGCGACAGCATCCGCCACGTGGTCGAGACGCAGTCGAAGTCGGCGCGCGCCGGGAGCGACGCCGCGGCCGTCAACAGACCAAAGGCTATCAGCAGGGGCCCGCAAGCCCTGAAAACGATTCGCATTTCGGTAGGACCTCTCGAGGACGGAGAACGGCGCGCCCAATCAACGCGCGGGGGAAGGTAGGGTTCGCGAAGGCCCTCGACCAGGGGGCGGAGAGCCGCATCGCGTCGGACCCGGGCATGCTTCAGCGTCTCGCCGCGCGCTTGCTCCTCGTACTGAGGAGCGGCCGCAAGGCCGCGTCTCGAAGTACGAGGCCTACACCCTTCGAGACACGCGCGTTCCGCGCGCCCTTGAGGCGTGAGGATTGAGGTCGTGCCTGTTCGTCGCCGCGACGCAGGTGCGTCCGGGCCGTCAAAGAGCTTGCCCCATCCTTCGAGACGGGCCTTCGGCCCTCCTCAGGATGAGGGGATGGCGCGCCGAGAAGCGCAATCCTTTTAGCATCCGCGATCCTTGCGGGGTCGCGGCGGGCGCCTCGCGGCGCGCCACACGCGCTGAACGCGCATGCGATTTGCGGCAGACTTTTCGGTCGCCGGGCCGCGCTTTCGCTTGGGTGCGGTTTCTTTTTTTTGCGCTACCGCGCTTCGCGCTCCTTGAGCGCGAAAGAGAACCGCCGCGACGCGCCTCGGAGGCTCGAACGCCTCAGCACGCCTCCATCGCGCTCAAGCAGGCCGGAGGCCGCTCGCGCAATAGACAAGTCGTCAGCCTGCTCCAGGCGGGGCCTCGTGGTGGACCCGGGCGGAGCCCCGGCGCCGCCCGAGTGTTCCAGTGCGAAGGGAACCCGCGGGCACCGCACCCCGTCCCGCGATTCTGACGCCTCTTGAGCGCGCCCCTCAAACGGACGAGGTGTGATCAGTCTAAGCGCATTTCGGAGACCGGGGATAAGATTGCTCTGTCCGCAACTTATCCTCGCGCCGTTGAACTATTGATGGAGGCGACAATGTTGGTAGCAACGCGCAAACTCAAGCTGGAAACAAGCGACGGGGACATCGAGATTCCCATTCGACTCTTCGCGCCCGAGCAGAATGGAAATGCGTGGACCTGCCGATATGAGATCGATTGGCCTGAAGGAACGCAGAGTATGGAGTCGGGCGGCGTGGACTCTATGCAGGCCCTTGTGATTGCGGCCAAGATGATAGGAGCGGACCTATACAGCAGCGCGTACCACAAGTCGGGCAAGCTCATGTTCGATGCCCCCGGTAACGGCTACGGCTTCCCGGTCGTGAACTCGATCCGCGATCTGCTCGAAGGCGAGGATGCGAAGTACTTCTAGCCCTAAAGCGCGTACCTTCGCCTTGAGATAAGGCAGCGATATTTAAGTTCGAAGGAGGCGGCGATGGTCGGCAAGCGCGTGCAGTTCGACGACAAGACGTGGGCGGCGCTCGACGCGCTCATGAGCGACAAGGGCGCGAGCTTTCAAGACCTCGCCGACGAGGCCTTCGCGGACCTCTTGAAGAAGCATCATCAACCGGTCGGGCTGAAGGCCGCGCTGAAAGAGAGCGTCGCCGCCAAGAACGACAACGTCAAGGGAGGCAAGAAGGGCCGCTGAGAAAGCTCGGTCCGCGCGGGGACGGTCAGCCGGGAACCACCAAGAAAGCGATCACGAAGCCGAGCGCGATGCCGGCCAGCACGATGACAAGATAAGCGAGACTATCGGGATTGTGCTGCGCCATGGGCCGCCCTCGCCGCTTCTATGACGTCATCAGTCGTCGCAGAGACAGACGAACTCGAGGCCGGCGTCCGCGCAGATCGCGACCGCGTCGTCCGCGCTGTCCGCCTCAATCATCACGACCATCGGCCCTTCCAGCGCGAGGAACTTGACGCGCTGCGGCTTCGGCCGCCTGTCCACACGGACGACACTGACACTCATGCGCTCGGTCGCGAGCCTGGATCGATCTGCCATGCCGGAATCATGCCTGATTCGCGGGCTTTTGGCTTCTCGCCTTACGCGATTGCCAAGGCCGGAAAAGCCACGGTAGAAATGGCT
>CAZHCN010000026.1:0-20480 GCA_964530895.1 uncultured Methyloceanibacter sp.
GCCCTCGCCTCCATCGGCATCGCCGACCCCTATGCGGGGGACGAGGCCGGCCTTGTGGAGGTACCTTCGCCATGAGCAACGGTTCGCCACCCGAGCGCGAGCTCCAGGCCGAGCAGCCACACCGCGCCGATGAGGACACGACCTGGTTCGATCGTCTGCTGCAGACTTTCGGTCTCGGCGAGGAACCTGATCTGCGGGAGCTGATCGAGGATGCGCTCGCCCGCAGCAAGAGCGACACGCTGAGCGCGCAAGAGCGCAGCATGCTGTTGCGCATCCTGCGCTTCGGCAAGCTCACGGTCGAGGATGTCATGGTGCCGCGTGCCGACATCGTCGCTGTCGACGAGAGCGTCAGCATCGAGGAGCTGATGCGCGTGTTCCGCAAGGCCGAGCACTCGCGCGTACCCGTCTATCACGAGACGCTCGACGATCCGCGCGGCATGATCCACATCCGCGATCTGATGTCGTGGATCACCGAGGAAGCGAACGGCGGCGATGGACTCGATCTTGGCAAGGTCGACCTGAAGCGCACCGTCGGCTCGATCAACATCGCGCGCGACCTGATCTACGTGCCGGGCTCCATGGCGGTGCTCGACCTTCTGCTCAAGATGCAGACCTCGCAACTCCATCTGGCGCTCGTGGTCGACGAGTATGGCGGCACGGACGGCCTTGTCTCCATCGAGGATCTTGTCGAAGAGGTGGTGGGCGAGATCGCCGATGAGCATGACGTGGAGGAAGAGCCGTTGATCCGCGTCGACCCGCGGCTTGGGCTGATCGCCGATGCGCGCACCCCTGTCGAGGACATCGAGGAACATCTCGGGATCCAGCTGGTCTCGGGCGAGCAGGAGGAGGACATCGATACGCTGGGCGGTGTCGTGTTCTCGCTCACGGGCCGCATCCCGTCGCGTGGCGAACTCGTGCATCACCCGTCCGGGGTCGAGTTCGAGGTGCTGGACGCCGACCCGCGCCGGATCAAGAGGCTGCGCATCCACCTGCCCAAAGAGCTGGGCGGCGCGAAGGCCGATGATAAGGCCGATGATAAGGCGGGACAGCGCGCCCCTTGAGGCGCGTCTCGCCCCCAAGGGCTCGCCTCAAAAAACGAGGTGAGCTAGGGCCATAACCTCATGACCCCCAAGCAGCCCCACGCGCCTTCCGGCTCAGCCCGCTCCGCTCCCGCGCGGGCCGCGGCCTGGGTCGGCCGACTGCAAGGCTCTCGGCGCGCGGCCTTTGGCGTTTTTCTCGGCGCGCTGTCGGTGCTCGCCTTTGCGCCGGTCCATGCCTGGCCCGTGCTGTTCCTCACCTTCGGCGGGCTGGTCTGGCTCTTCGACGGGTGCCATGCGGGGCATGCGGCGTTCGGCCCGCGCCTCAAATGCGGGGCGCTGACCGGGTTCTGGTTCGGCTTCGGCTTTTTCCTCGCCGGGCTCTACTGGGTCGCCGAGGCGTTCCTCGTGGAGCCTTGGCGGCACGGCTGGCTGATTCCCTTCGTCATGACCGCCTTGCCGGCCGGCATGGCGCTGTTCTTTGCCGCGGCCGGCGCCCTCGCCATGGCGATGTGGCGGCCAGGAGCGGCCCGCGTGTTCGCGCTCGCCTTCGCTTTTGGCCTGGCGGAGTACGCGCGCGGCCATGTCCTCACCGGCTTCCCCTGGAACCTCATCGGCTATGGGCTCCTCGCCAACGGCCCGCTCATGCAACTCGCTGCCCTTTTCGGCGTTTATGCCTTGAGCGTGATAGCCGTGCTTCTGTTCGCGGCGCCGGCGGCGATCTGGTCTGCGCAACCCGGTTTCAACAAAGGCACCGCGGCCCTCGCGGCCATCCTTCTGGCCGGGCTCGGCCTCGGCGCTGTGTGGGGTGAGCGGCGGCTTGCGAACGCCTCTTTCGATAAGACGGAGGTGCGGTTGCGCATCGTGCAAGCGGATATCGACCAGGCTGAGAAGTGGCGCCCGGAGAACAGCGTCGAAATTTTCGACGACTATCTCGACCTGACGGACTCCGAAGGCCTCGAGGACATCAATCTCGTCATCTGGCCCGAGACGGCGCTCCCCTTTTACCTTGCCGATACGTCCGAGGCGTTGACCGCAATCGGCGATGCGTTGCCGCAAGGAACCTCCCTTCTCGTTGGCGCGGGCCGCCTCGTGGACAAATGGGATGCGTCGGGCGCGCTGACGAGCGAGCACGTCTACAACAGTCTTCTCCTGATCGATGACCAAGGTCGGGTGCGCGGCAGCTACGACAAGATCCATCTTGTGCCGTTCGGCGAGTATTTGCCGTTCCAAGACTTTCTCGAAAGCCTCGGATTCATGCAGCTGACGGGCGTGCGCGGCGGCTTCAGCAGCGGCACCGGCCCGCGCTTCTTTGCAATTCCTGGCGCGCCGCCGGCGAGCCCCCTTATCTGCTACGAGATCATCTTTCCCGACGACGTCACGGACCCGTCGATGCGGCCGGGCTGGCTGCTCAACATCACGAACGACGCGTGGTTCGGATCGAGCGCCGGTCCCTATCAGCACTTCCATCAGGCGCAAGTCCGCGCCGTCGAACAGGGACTACCCGTGGTTCGCGCCGCCAACACCGGAATCTCGGCGGTGATCGATCCTTGGGGGCGCGTTCTCGCCGAGATCGGTCTCGGCGAGAAAGGACTGATCGACGCAGCTTTGCCCAAAGTGGGCCCGCCCACGCTCTTCGTAAGGCTTGGAAACTCTTTGGAACTCTTGGCTTTAGGCCTCGCCCTCGGCGGATGGTTCGTAAGCCGTAAAAAACAATTATGGTGAAATCCGTTGAACAATTGTAGCGAACTTGACGAGCCTAGGTGCCCCCCCTATGACAATTTCGGCAAAGGGAACCCTACCAAGACTCTGAACAACCTCCTTTTTTCCTCAGTTCAAGGATGAAACTCGCGAATGGCAGGTAAGAAGCCTAACCCCGTCGATGCGCATGTCGGAAGCAGAGTCCGGTTGCGCCGGATGCTGCTCGGCATGAGCCAAGAGCGTCTTGGCGAAAGCATGGGTCTGACCTTTCAACAGGTTCAGAAATACGAAAAAGGCGTCAATCGCATCGGCGCAAGCCGGTTGTTTCAGATCTCCAAGATCCTCGACGTGCCGGTGCAGTTCTTCTTCGAGGAAGCGCCTTATGCCGGCGACGGCAGTCGGGCACCGGGATTGGCCGAGTCGGATTCCGAGACTTTCATCCTGGAGTTCCTGAACAGCCGCGAAGGGCTCGAGCTCAACCGGGCGTTCGTCAAGATCGGCGACGCAAAGGTGCGCAAGAGCGTGGTCGACTTGGTCCGCGCCTTGAGTTCGGGCAACAGCGCCTCCTAATACTGCGGAGAGAAGTGCGGGGGCTTGACCTCCGGGCTGGCGATTGCCAGAACCGGGCGAGCCCTCTCTGGCCTTTCGGCCGTTCATTCCGAAAATTGGGAGTTTTACGTGTCCCGAGGAAATTACCTCTTTACCAGCGAGTCCGTGTCGGAAGGTCATCCCGACAAGGTCTGCGACCGCCTGTCCGATGCGGTGGTCGACCTCTATCTGGCCGCCGACCCCCATTCCCGCGTCGCCGTCGAAACGTTGGTGACGACCAACCGCATCGTCATGGCGGGCGAGGTCCGCGGCCCGGAATCGGTGTCGGCCGAGATCATCGAGCAAGCGGCGCGGCGCGCCGTGCGCGACATCGGCTACGAGCAAGAGGGCTTCCATTGGGACCTCGCCGATTTCCAGTACTACGTGCATGAGCAGTCGGCCGACATCGCCCGCGGCGTGGACGCCTCCGAGGAGGCCGAGAAGGACGAAGGTGCCGGCGATCAGGGCATCATGTTCGGCTATGCCTGCCGCGAGACCGAAACGCTCATGCCGGCGCCGATCTTCTATGCGCACCGTCTTCTGCACGAGATGGCGAAGGCACGGCATTCGGGGCGCACGCCGGAGCTCGGACCCGATTCGAAGAGTCAGGTGACGCTCGCCTACGAAGACGGCAAGCCGGTGCGCGCCGACTCGATCGTCATTTCCACCCAGCACGGCGAGGACGTGAGCCAAGAGCGCGTCAAGGAAATCGTCCGCGGCTTCATCGACGAGGTGATGCCCAAGGGCTGGGTCAACGGAAGCACCAAGCTCTACGTCAATCCCACCGGGCGCTTTGTCATCGGTGGACCCGACGGCGATACCGGACTCACCGGCCGCAAGATTATCGTCGATACCTATGGCGGCGCGGCGCCGCACGGCGGCGGCGCCTTCTCGGGCAAGGACCCGACCAAGGTGGACCGCTCGGCCGCTTATGCCGCGCGCTATCTTGCCAAGAACGTGGTGGCCGCCGGGCTTGCCGACAAATGCACCTTGCAAATTTCCTATGCTATCGGCGTGTCGCAGCCCCTGTCGCTCTACGCCGATCTGCACGGCACCGGCAACATCGCCGAAGCGGATCTGGAGAAGGCGCTGCGGGAGGTGATGGATTTGAGTCCGCGCGGCATCCGCGAGCATCTGGGCCTCAGCCGCCCGATCTACGAGCGCACTGCCGCCTACGGTCATTTCGGCCGGCAGCCGGACAATGACGGCGGCTTCTCGTGGGAGCGCACCGACCTCGTCGAGCCGATCCGCGGTGCACTGAGCTAGGCGTTCGACGTCTCCAACACGACTGCAAAATGGCCAGGTTCGCCCGGCCATTTTCGGTTTTGGGATGGAAAAATCCGCCGATGCCCGGCACAAGGCTGGGCATGAAGATAGACGGCGAAGGCGAGTCTCGGCCGCTGAGGTCTTATGGCCGGCGCAAAGGCAAGCGCCTGAGCCCGCGCAAGGCGCGGCTCACGGAAGAGCTCTTGCCGCGGCTCCGCCTCGATCTCAACCAGCCTGCGCCGCGCAGCCTCCACACGCTATTCCCCGTGCCGGTCCGCGAGGTCTGGCTCGAGATCGGCTTCGGCTCGGGCGAGCATCTCCTGTGGCAAGCGCAGCAGAACCCCGAGATCGGCTTCATCGGCTGCGAGCCTTTCATCAACGGCGTGGCCGCTCTGCTGGGCGGGATCGAGGACCGGGGGCTCGAGACCGTTCGGATCCATGACGGCGATGCGCGGGACGTGCTCGCCTGGCTGCCTCCGGGCACGATCGCCCGCGCCTTCATCCTGTTTCCCGATCCCTGGCCGAAGAAGCGCCAGGTGAAGCGGCGGCTCGTTTCGCCGGAGCTTGTCGCTGCGCTCGCGCGCGTCATAGCGCCGGGCGGCGAGCTTCGCTTTGCGAGCGACGATAGCGCCTATGCGGGCCAGGCGCTGCTCGCGGTCAGGCAGAGCGGCGCCTTCAGATGGCTTGCCGCCAAGGCGGCCGATTGGCGCATGCGCCCCGCCGACTGGCCGGAAACCCGCTATGAGCGGAAGGCCTTGAGCGAGGGCCGCAAGCCTGTCTATCTCAGCTGGCAACGACTCTGACGATCTTCGAAGGAGCTTCTCATGCGCGTCTTTGCTCTGGCGATGACGATCCTCTGTATTGCCGGCCCTGCCAGTGCCGGGACAGACATCGCGATGACTTGCTACACCGCCTGCGAGAAGAGCACGAACTCCAACCCGGAGTACAAAGCATGCCTCGCGCGGGCCGCCGACAAGGCGGACGCGGCGCTCAACGAAAGTTACAAGGCGCTCCAGGCGGCGGTCCGCGACGGCGCCAAGGCGATGGGCCAAAAGCCGGATATCCAGCTTGGCGCGCTGACCACCGCGCAGAAGGCGTGGATCGCGTATCGCGACGCCAACTGCACCTTCGAGGACGAACTCGCCTTCGGCGGCACCGCGATCGGCGGCTACTCCTCCGCCTGCCTCTGTGCGCTCAGCTACCAGCGCGTCGGCGATTTCGAGCGCATCCGGAAGCGCATGTTGTTTAACGGCGACTAGGAAAGAGCCACGCCAGGGTCCCTTTTTCCTCGTACGAGCGGCTTGAAACCTCGGAAAAAGCACGTATATTACCTGCCGAAACTCATGATTGGATTTGATCAGGAGTGGGCCGCGGCCCGCTCCTTTTTGTTAGGTTCATCGCCTTCTCATTTTCGAGGGGGCCTGGCCCCGCCATCGATGCCGAGCCCTGCTGTAGCTGAAGACCGCCGCTTTACCCGCGAGACCGGACAGGAGCGGGCCGTCGCCGATCTCGCCGAGCCGGTGCTCGAAGAGCTCGGCTTCCGCTTGGTGCGGGTGAAGATTTCGGGCCGCGACGGCGGCACGGTGCAGATCATGGCCGAACGGCCGACAGGCGAGATGACAGTGGAAGATTGCGCGACCATCAGCCGGAGACTGTCTCCGGTGCTCGATGCCTATGATCCAATGCCGAGCCGGTACAACCTCGAGATTTCTTCGCCCGGCATCGACCGGCCTTTGGTGCGCCCGAGCGACTTTGCGTTATGGGCGGGTCACGAGGCCAAGGTAGAGCTGAAGGAGCCGGTGGACGGCCGCAAGCGCTTCAGGGGCAGAATCGAGGACGTGGTCGAGGACGAAGTGCATTTGCGCATCGAGCTCGACGGCGCCGCCGAGCCGATCATCATCGGCCTTCCCTTCTCGCTTATCGGCGAGGCGAAGCTCGTCCCCGATATGGACGGCTTCAGGGCAGACCTTTCGGGCAAGAAGCCCGTGCATTGAGTTTTCACGCGGCCGTAGCGGCCCGCGCCGGATGTAACTATTGGAGGTTTAAAGAGAATGGCTCAGGCAGGCGTCAGCGCCAACAGGCTGGAGCTCTTGCAGATCGCCGATGCGGTCGCGCGCGAGAAAGCGATCGACCGCCAGGTGGTCATCACCGCCATGGAGGACGCGATCCAGAAGGCGGCGAAGTCCCGTTATGGCAGCGAGAACGAGATCAAGGCCGAGGTCGATCCCAAGACCGGCGAGATTTCCTTGGCGCGTCTCCTCGAAGTGGTCGAAGACGTGACCATGGAGGCGACGCAGATTTCGCTCGCCGAGGCCCGGCGCAAGAACCCGGCGGCACAAGTGGGCGATTTCATCGCCGAGCCCCTGCCCCCGCTCGATTTCGGCCGGGTGGCGGCACAGAACGCCAAGCAGGTCATCGTGCAGAAGGTGCGCGAGGCCGAGCGCGAGCGCCAATATGACGAGTACAAGGACCGTGTCGGCGAGATCGTCAACGGCATCGTCAAGCGCGTCGAGTACGGCAACGTGATCGTCGATCTCGGCCGGGCCGAGGCCATCGTGCGCCGCGACGAGACGCTGCCGCGGGAGAACTTCCGCTACGGCGACCGCATTCGCGCCTATGTGTACGACGTGCGCCGCGAGCAGCGCGGGCCGCAAATCTTCCTGTCGCGCACGCACCCGGAATTCATGGCGAAGCTGTTCGCGCAGGAAGTGCCCGAGGTTTACGAGGGCATCGTCACCATCAAGTCGGTGGCGCGCGATCCCGGCAGCCGCGCCAAGATCGCGGTGGTGTCGCGCGACGCGTCCATCGATCCGGTCGGCGCCTGTGTCGGTATGCGCGGCAGCCGCGTGCAGGCGGTCGTGAACGAGCTCCAGGGCGAGAAGATCGACATCATCCAGTGGTCGCCCGACGCCGCCACGTTCATCGTGAACGGGCTGGCGCCGGCCGAGGTGGTCAAGGTGGTGCTCGACGAGGATGCCGAGCGCATCGAGGTGGTCGTGCCAGATCAGCAGCTGTCGCTCGCCATTGGCCGCAAGGGCCAGAATGTGCGGCTCGCCTCGCAGCTCACCGGCTGGGACATCGACATCATGACGGAAGCGTCCGAGTCGGAGCGCCGCCAGGCGGAGTTCGCCGAGCGCTCGGCCATGTTCATGGAAGCGCTCGACGTCGACGAGGTGATCGCGCAGCTGCTCGCCTCCGAAGGCTTCTCCTCGGTCGAGGAAGTGGCTTATGTCGAGCCGACCGAGATCGCCACCATCGAGGGCTTCGACGAGGACACCGCCGCCGAGATCCAGACGCGCGCACGCGAGCACCTGGAGAAGCTGGAGGCGGAGCTCGACGCGAAGCGCAAAGAGCTCGGCGTGGCCGATGAGCTGATGGAGGTCCCGGGCCTCAACACGGCGATGCTCGTGGCCCTTGGCGAGAACGGCGTGAAGACGGTCGAGGATTTGGCGGATTGCGCCACCGACGACCTCGCCGGCTGGAGCGAGCGGAAAGATAAAGAGACCATCCGCCACAACGGCTTCCTCGAGGGCTTCGGCCTGACCAGGCCGCAGGTGGAGGACTTGATCCTCGCCGCGCGGGTGAAGGCCGGCTGGATCACCGAGGCGGACCTCGCGGTCGAGGAGCCCGAGGTCGAGGCTGAGGCGGAAGTGGAAGCGGGCGAGGTGCCTGCGGCTGGCGACGCGCAAGCGTCATGAGGCGGATAGGAGACAGAGCTGTTGCGGCTAGAGGCGGCGGAGCAGAGCGAGGCGCGGCAGACGCGGGGCACCGACACGGTGCGCCGCTGCGCCATGACGCGCGCCCATCGTCCCAAGGATGACCTGATCCGCTTCGTTCTCGGGCCCGACGGCAGCGTCGTCCCGGACCTCAAAGAGAAGCTTCCCGGCCGTGGCGTCTGGCTTACGGCGGCCCATGACACGGTCGCCGAGGCGGTCAAGCGCAAGGCTTTCGGCCGTGCGCTGAAGGCCGAGGCCAAGCCCACCGAAGCCCTGGCCGAGCACGTCGACACCCTCCTGGCCGAGGCGGCTCTGGGCGCTCTCGCCATGGCCAACAAGGCCGGCGAGGTCGTTTTCGGCCATGCCAAAGTCGAAGAAGCCTTGGGAAAAGGGCGCGTTCTCGCCCTGATCCATGCCTCGGATGCCGCCGAAGATGGTTGCCGGAAGCTTGACGGGAAAGCGCGCAGCGTGACCGAAGGGCGCGGTATCCCGGCGGTTCGCGCCTTCAGCGCGGATGAATTGGGTTTGGCATCGGGCCGGTCAAATGTGATACATGCTGCCCTAATCCTGGGCGGAGCGGCTCGAAAGTTCCTCGCGGCAGCCTCGCGCGTCGAGCGCTACCGCAAGGGTAGTGCCGCATTTGCGGACAGATACGGATCGGATACGGACAAAGAATGAGTGAGACCAACGAGACCGAAGGCAAGACTCGCGGGCGCAAGATGACGCTGAACCTGCGCCGAACCGTGGAGTCTGGCCATGTGCGCCAGAGCTTTAGCCATGGGCGCAGCAAGTCCGTTCTGGTCGAGAAGAAGAAACGCCGCTCGATCGGCTCTGGTGGCGCGGCCGCGCCCGCCGAGGAGCCCAAGGTCGAAGCCAAGGCTGCGCCTGCCCCCAAGGCCGCGCCCAAGCCGGGCGCCGAGGAGACGAGGCAGCGCCGTTCGGGCGTCGTGCTGAAGCAACTCTCCGAGGAAGAGAAGGACGCCCGCGCCAAGGCGCTCGCCGATGCGCGCGTGCGCGACGCCGAGGAGCGCGAGCGGGCCAAGGAGACGGCCGTCCAAGAGGCGCTTCTCGCCGAGCAGCGGGCAAAAGAGGAAAAAGAGTCGGAGGAGCGCCAGCGGCAAGAGGAAGAGAAAACCGCCGCCGAGGTGCAGGCGAAGCCCAAGGTCGAGGAGCCGCCTCGCAGCAAGCACCTCAAGCAAGAGACCGAGGAAGCGCCGTCGCGCACGCCCGACGCCCGCCACAAGAAGAGCCCCGTGGCGCCTCGGCGCGGCGAGGAAAAGCGCGTTCGCGGCCGCCTGACGATCACCAACGCGCTCGACGAGGAGCAGCGCCAGCGGAGCCTTGCCTCGCTGAAGCGCCATCGCGAGCGTCAGAAGAAGCAGACTGGTCCCCAGGAGCAGCAAAAGATCCAGCGCGAGGTGGTGATCCCCGAGGTCATCACCATCCAAGAGCTTGCCAACCGCATGGCCGAGCGCGGCGTCGACGTCATCAAGTCCCTGATGAAGGACGGCGTCATGCACAAGATCACCGACGTGATCGACTCGGATACCGCGCAGCTCATCGCCGAGGAATTCGGGCATACGGTGCGCCGCGTGTCCGAGGCCGATGTCGAGGAAGGCTTCATCGGCGCTGAGGACCAGGCCGAGGATCTTGCGCCCCGCGCGCCCATCGTCACCATCATGGGCCACGTCGATCACGGCAAGACGTCGCTGCTCGACGCCATCCGGGCGGCGAATGTCGTGTCACAAGAGGCCGGCGGCATCACCCAGCATATCGGCGCCTATCAGGTCGAACTGCCGACGGGCCAGAAAGTCACCTTCATCGACACGCCGGGCCACGAGGCGTTCACCGCCATGCGCGCGCGCGGCGCCAAGGTCACGGACATCGTCGTCCTCGTGGTGGCGGCGGACGACGGCGTGAAGCCGCAGACCATCGAGGCGATCAATCACGCCAAGGCGGCCGGCGTGCCGATGATCGTCGCCATCAACAAGATCGACAAGCAAGGCGCCGATCCGAAGCGCGTGCGCACGGAACTGCTCAGCCACGAGATCGTGGTGGAGAGCCTGGGCGGCGACACGCTCGAAGTCGAGGTCTCGGCGCTGAAGAAGATGAATCTCGACCGACTGCTCGAGGCCATCGTCTTGCAGGCCGAGGTTCTGGAGCTCAGGGCCAATCCCGACCGTCCCGCCGAAGGCGTCATCGTCGAGGCGAAGCTCGAGCGCGGCCGGGGTCCGGTCGGCACGGCGCTGATCCAGCGCGGCACGCTCAAGCTCGGCGACATCATCGTCGCGGGCGGGGCTTGGGGCCGGGTGCGCGCGCTGATCAACGATCTCGGCGAGCAGGTCAAGGAGGCCGGCCCGTCGGTCCCGGCAGAGGTGCTCGGCTTCGATTCCGCGCCCGAGGCGGGCGATCAGTTCGCCGTGGTCGAGAACGAGGCGCGCGCGCGGGAGATCACCGATTACCGCGAGCGCGAGCGCCGCAAGCGTCTTGCCGTCGCGGGTCAGCGCGGCACGCTCGAGCAGATGATGAGCCAGCTGAAAGAGGCCGGCGTCAAGGAATTCCCGCTCGTCATCAAGGGCGACGTGCAGGGCTCGGTCGAGGCGATCGCGGCCGCGCTCGCCAAGGTCAGCTCCGATGAGGTCAGGGCCCGCGTGATCCATATGGGCGTCGGCGGCATTACCGAATCCGACGTGTCGCTCGCGTCCACCTCGGGCGCGGTCGTGCTCGGCTTCAACGTGCGCGCCAACACGCAGGCCCGCGAGGCGGCCGAGCGTGACGGTGTGGAGATCCGCTACTACGCGGTGATCTACGACCTCGTCGACGATATGCGTCAGGCCATGTCCGGCCTGCTCTCGCCCACCGTCCGCGAGACATTCCTCGGCAATGCCGAGATCCTGGAGGTGTTCAACATCTCCAAGGTCGGCAAGGTGGCCGGCTGCCGCGTCACCGAAGGCAAGGTCGAGCGCGGCGCCCATGTCCGGCTGATCCGCGACAACGTCGTGGTGCACGAAGGCAAGCTCTCGACCCTCAAGCGCTTCAAGGACGAGGTGAAAGAGGTGGTGTCCGGCCAGGAATGCGGCATGGCGTTCGAGGGCTACCAGGACATGCGCCAGGGCGACGTCATCGAGTGCTTCGAGGTCGAGCACGTCCAGCGCACGCTCTAAGCGGGCGCAGGCTCGACTGATTTTCGACGCTTTCGAAAGAGTCCATTCCCATGACCGCGCGCGACAAAGGCCGCCCCCCGAGCCAACGTCAGCTCAAAGTCGGTGAGCTGATTCGTCACGCGCTCGCCGAGATCTTCGTGCGCGGCGAGGTGCTGGACGAGGTGGTCAGCAAGCACTCGCTCACCGTGCCGGAAGTCCGCATGACGCCGGACCTCAAGCTGGCCACGGCCTATGTGATGCCGCTCGGCGGCGGCGATGCGAACGAGGTTGTCGCCCATCTCGAAAGGCACAAGCGCTTCCTGCGCGGCGAGGTGGCCAAACGCGTAAACCTCAAATTCATGCCGGAGCTGAGATTCAAGGTGGACACCTCGTTCGAAGCCTCCGCCCGGATCGACGCGCTGCTCGCCTCGCCCGAGGTCGCCCGCGACCTCGACGAATAGCGACCAGCAAGGGACGAGGCGCATGGCGCGGCGGCGCAAGGGCCAAGCGGTCAACGGCTGGCTGATTTTCGACAAGCCGCAAGGCATGACCTCGACCAAGGCGGTGTCGCGCCTGAAGCGGCTCTACGATGCGGCCAAGGCGGGCCATGCCGGCACGCTCGATCCCCTCGCCACCGGCATCCTGCCGATCGCCTTCGGGGAAGCGACCAAGACGGTCCCCTTCGTGATGGACGGTATCAAGGCCTATCGCTTCAGGGTGCGCTTCGGGGCGGAGACCGACACGGACGACGCCGAGGGCAAGATCACCGGGACGTCGGAGCGGCGGCCGACCCGCGCGGAGATCGAAGCCGCCTTGCCCCGCTTCACCGGCGAGATCACCCAAGTGCCGCCGCGCTACTCGGCCCTCAAGGTCGAGGGTGCCCGGGCCTACGATCTCGCCCGCGACGAGGAGGACTTCGAGCTTGCGCCGCGCACCGTCGTCGTTGACCGGCTCGACCTCGTGGAGCATCCCGATCCCGACCATTGTGTGCTCGAGGCGGAATGCGGCAAGGGCACCTATGTGCGGGCGCTCGCCCGGGACCTCGGCCGCGCGCTTCACTGCCTCGGTCATGTGGAGGTCTTGCGGCGGACGCGGGTCGGGGTCTTCCGGGAAGAGGAGTCCGCTCCCCTCGACGCTATCGAGGCTGCCGCAAACGAAGGCCCCGAGGCCCTTCTTGCCCTCTTGCGGCCGGTGGAGATGGCGCTTCACGACATCCCGGCGCTCTCTCTGAGCAGCGCGGATGCGGCACGGCTCCGCCAGGGCCAGGCCGTGATGCTGCGCGGCCGGGACGCGCCGATCATGAGCGGGCCGGTCTATGCGATCTCCAAGGGGGCGCTGGTGGCTCTCGGGGAGATCGCCCAAGGCGAATTCAGGCCCCGGCGCATCTTTAACCTCCCCGGCTAAAGCCGGAAATCCGGGGTCAGGGCCCACAAATTCCCCTGGCCTCAGGCCACATAATCCCTATATTGCAGCGGTTGCGCCGGGCCCGCCTTCAAAGCGGCCCTTTTTTCGCGCATCCCCGAACCGACCGTGCTGGACGACATCCCGGCCCGGCCCCTGACAAACCCCTAAATAGCAAGGATCATCCGATGTCGATTAGCGCTGAGCGCAAGCAAGAGCTTATCAAAGAATACGCGACCAAAGCAGACGATACAGGATCTCCCGAGGTCCAGGTCGCGATCCTGACCGAGCGGATCACCAATCTTACCGAGCATTTCAAGACTCACGGCAAGGACAATCATTCGCGCCGTGGACTGCTGAAAATGGTCAGCCAGCGGCGCCGGCTGCTCGACTACGTCAAGTCGTCGGACGAGGACAGGTATCAGAAGCTCATCAACCGGCTTGGCATTCGCCGGTAACGCCGTCGCCGGGCGAGCCCGTTTATCGGGTTTGAGCTTCCGCGCATTTGAACGGGTCTGTCCTTGCGCCACCGGGCGTCAGGGACGGCCTTATCTTTCCGCCCTTAATGGGACACGCACATGTTCAATAAACACACTGTAGAAATCGACTGGGCCCGACGCCCACTCAAGCTCGAGACCGGGCGCATCGCCCGGCAATCCGACGCCGCGGTGCTCGCCACCTATGGCGAGACATCCGTTCTTGCGACCGTCGTCGCCGCCAAGGAGGAGAGGCCGGGTATCGACTTCTTTCCTCTGACCGTGAACTACCAGGAGAAAACCTTCGCCGCGGGCAAGATTCCCGGCGGCTATTTCAAGCGTGAGGGCCGCCCGACCGAGAAGGAGACCCTCACCTCGCGGCTGATCGACCGGCCGATCCGGCCGCTGTTCGCCAAGGGCTTCAAGAACGAGACGCAAGTCGTCGCCACCGTGCTCTCGCACGATATGGAGAACGATCCGGACATCGTGGCCATGGTGGCCGCGTCCGCGGCGCTGACCCTCTCCGGCGTGCCGTTCCTGGGTCCGATCGGCGCGGCCCGCGTCGGCTATATCGACGGCAAGTACGTGCTGAACCCGATGGTCGACGAGATGCCCGAGACCAAGCTCGATCTCGTCGTGGCCGGCACCGCCGACGCCGTGCTCATGGTGGAATCGGAAGCCAAGGAGCTGCCCGAGGACATCATGCTCGGCGCCGTGATGTACGGACACCAGCACTTCCAACCGGTGCTCGAGGCCATCGTCAAGCTCGCCGAGCGCGCCGCCAAGGAGCCTTGGGAGCTCAAGTCCGTGGATAACGCGGAGATGCTCGCGAAGGTGCGGGAACTCGCCGGAGGCGGCTTGCGTCAGGCCTACAGCATCGCCAGCAAGCAGGAGCGCCGCGACGGCGTCTCCCAGGTGAAGGAGACGGTGGTCACCGCGCTCGTTCCCGAGGACGACGACGGCTCCGCGGCCGCCAAGGTGTCGAGCGCCTTCAAGGAGGTCGAGAAAGACACCGTCCGCGGCAGCATCCTCGAAACCAAGAAGCGCATCGACGGCCGCGACCTTGTCACGGTCCGGCCCATCTCCTGCGAGGTCGGCATCCTGCCGCGCACGCACGGCAGCGCGCTGTTCACGCGCGGCGAGACGCAGGCGCTGGTCGTCACCACGCTCGGTACGGGCGAAGACGAGCAGTATGTGGACGCGCTCCAAGGCACCTACAAAGAGACCTTCATGCTGCACTACAACTTCCCGCCCTACTCGGTCGGCGAGGTTGGCCGCATGGGCTCCCCGGGACGCCGCGAGATCGGTCACGGCAAGCTCGCGTGGCGGGCGATCCACCCGGTCCTGCCCGACCGCGAGAACTTTCCCTACACGATCCGCGTGGTGTCGGAGATCACCGAGTCGAACGGCTCCTCGTCCATGGCCACGGTGTGCGGCTCCTCGCTCGCCATGATGGATGCGGGCGTGCCGCTGAAACGGTCGGTTGCCGGCATCGCCATGGGTCTCATCAAGGAAGGCGATCAGTACGCCGTCCTGTCCGACATTCTCGGCGACGAGGATCATCTCGGCGACATGGACTTCAAGGTGGCCGGCACTTCGGAGGGCGTCACGTCCCTTCAGATGGACATCAAGATCACCGGCATCACCGAGGAGATCATGAAGGTCGCGCTCGATCAGGCGCGTGACGGCCGCATGCATATTCTCGGCGAGATGGACAAGGCGCTCAACACGGCGCGACCGGAGCTCGGCGAGTATGCGCCGCGCATCGAGACGATTCACATTCCGACGGACAAGATCCGCGAAGTGATCGGCTCAGGCGGCTCGGTGATCCGCGAGATCGTGGCCGAGTCCGGCGCTAAGATCGACATTTCCGATGACGGCACGGTCAAGATCGCTTCGTCCAACGCCGAGTCGATCCGCTCGGCCATCGCCCGCATCAAGTCGATCGCGGCGGAGCCGGAGGTCGGCGAGATCTACCAGGGCAAGGTCGTGAAGGTCATGGAGTTCGGTGCGTTCGTGAACTTCTTCGGTCCCCGGGACGGCCTGGTGCACATTTCGCAACTGACCGACGGCCGTCCGAAGACCGTGTCCGAAGTGGTCAAGGAAGGCGACCAGGTCTGGGTCAAGCTGCTCGGCTTCGACGAGCGCGGCAAGGTCAGGCTGTCGATGAAGGTCGTCGATCAGAAGACCGGCAAGGAGATCGCGCAGGCCGAAGCGAGCTAGGCCGCGACTCTCCCGCTAGAGAAATCTGTTCAGGGGCGCTCCGGCGCCCCTTTCTTTTTGGCGAGTCCGGCTAGCCGTTGGGCGCGTCGGGGACTTTCGGGTCCTTGACGCAACGCGTGCCGAGAATGGTGTACTTTGTGTTCTTGAGTTGCCAAGCGGCACCCTCGGCCTGGCTGTCTCTGATACAGCTCACCACGTCGGTGTAGTCCTTACCGGGAAGCTTGAACTCTTGGCATTGCTCCCCGCTCGCGGCGAGACAGACCACAACAACCACTACGAACATCGTTCCTCCTTCGGGCGGGCTCGGCTTGCGCGCCCCAGCGCGTCCACTTTATGCGTTGTGAACCAGCTAGAATTGTGATCCCGGCCCTGTCAACAGAAGCGGCTCGCTAGGCTTACCGGTGGCTACTGCGCGGCTTCGCGGGGCGCGGCCTTCTCCATGGCGTCCTCGATCTCCTCGGCACGCTCGATGGCCTTGAGCGACTCCAGATCGGGCATGAACGTGGTCGAGTAGCCGCAATCCACGAAATGGACCTCGCCGGTGACCGCTCCTGACAGGTCGGACAGAAGATAGAGCGCGGCGCCGCCGACTTCATCAAGCTTGGGCGAGCGGCGCATCGGCGCATGGCGCTGTTGATAATGGAGCAGCGTTCGGGCGTCCGAGATGCCGGCACCGGCGAGCGTGCGCATGGGCCCGGCCGAGAGCGCGTTGACCCTAATGCCCCGCGGTCCGAAATCCGATGCGAGATATTTGACGCTGGTCTCGAGCGCCGCCTTGGCCACGCCCATGACGTTGTAGCAAGGCACCACCCGAGTGGCTCCGCCATAAGTCAGGGTCAGCAACGAGCCGCCTTCGGTCATCATGTCCGTGGCCAGCTTGCAGATCTCCGTGAACGAGAAGCATGAGATCACCATGGTGTGCTCGAAATTCTTGCGCGTGGTGTCGCAATAGCGGCCCTTGAGCTCGTTGCGGTCGGAGAAGGCCAGCGCGTGCACGACGAAATCCAGCGAGCCCCATTCCTTGCGGATCACCTCGAACATCCGCTCGACACTCGGCAGATCCTCGACGTCAACCTCTTCGATGATCTTGGCGCCGATGGACTGGGCCAAGGGAACGGCGCGGCGGCCGAACGCACCTCCCTGATAGCTGAAAGCAAGCTCGGCGCCCTGGCCGTGCAATACGCGGGCGATGCCCCAGGCGATGGAGCGGTCGTTCGCGACGCCCATCACCAGCCCCCGCTTTCCCGCCATCAGCGGCCTCGGCTCAGCAATGTCTTTCGTTGTTGCCATGTTACTTACTCTGCTAGGGGTTAACTTCCGCCGGCTCCGGTCCCTCAACTATCCAAACGGCGAAAGACGAGTGTGGCGTTGGTGCCGCCAAAACCAAAGCTGTTCGACATCACGGCGTTAATGGGCACGTTATCCTCGCGCTTGCGCACGATGGGCATGTCGGCCACCTCCGGATCGAGGTTCTCGATATTTGCGGACTCGCAGATGAAGCCGTTGTTCATCATGAGGAGCGAGTAGATCGCCTCGTGCACGCCGGCGCCGCCGAGCGAATGGCCGGTCAAGGACTTGGTCGCGCTGATCGGCGGACACTTGTCGCCGAACACCTCGCGGATCGCCTCGATCTCGCGCACGTCGCCGAGCGGCGTGGAGGTGGCGTGGGGATTGATGTAGTCGATCTTGGTGCCATCGAGATTCTGCATGGCCATGCGCATGCAGCGCGCGGCGCCCTCGCCTGACGGCAGCACCATGTCGAAGCCGTCCGAGGTGGCGCCGTAGCCGACGAGCTCGCCATAGATCTTGGCGCCACGCGCTTTGGCGTGCTCAAGCTCCTCGAGCACCACGACGCCGGCGCCGCCGGCAATCACAAAGCCGTCGCGGGCGGTATCATAGGCCCGGCTTGCCTTCTCGGGCTGGTCGTTGAAGTCGGACGACATGGCGTTCATCGCGTCGAACAGGACCGACAGCGTCCAGTCGAGCTCCTCGCCGCCGCCAGCAAACATCAGGTCCTGCTTGCCGAGCTGGATCAGCTCGCTGGCGTTGCCGATGCAGTGCGCCGAGGTCGAGCAGGCGGACGAGATGGAATAGCTCACGCCCTTGATGTGATACGGCGTCGACAGCGTCGCCGAGTTGGTGGAGCACATGGATTTCGGCACCTCGAAGGGGCCGACCTTCTTCGGACCCTTCTCACGGGTCGTGTCGGCGGCCTGGACGATGGCGCGGGTCGACGGCCCGCCGGAGCCCATGATAAGCCCAGTGCGCTCGTTGGAGATATCCTTCTCCTCGAGGCCTGCGTCGCGGATCGCCTGCTCCATGGCGATATAGTTCCAGCCGGAGCCCGCGCCCATGAAACGGCGGACCTTGCGGTCGATCATCTCCTCCCAATCGAGCTTGGGCGCGCCATGCACCTGGCAGCGGAAGCCGAGCTCCGCGTAGGTGTCGGCCTTGACGATGCCGGACTTGGCCTCGCGCAGGGATGCAAGCACCTCCTGGGCACTATTGCCGATGGAGGACACGATGCCCATGCCGGTCACGACCACGCGTCTCATTCGCGTCAACGTCCTTGAAATCTGCGCCGCTAACGATCAAGCCCCGGCGGGAGCGGCTTCGTCCGCCTGGAACAAGCCGACCCTCAGGTCCTTGGCCGTGTAGATGGTCTCGCCGTCCGCCTTCAGCCAACCATCCCCCGTGCCGAGGGTGAATTTGCGGCGGATTACGCGCTTCAGTTCGACGATGTACTCGACCTTCTTCATGGTCGGGAGCACCATGCCGGAGAACTTGACCTCGCCCACGCTGAGCGCGCGGCCCTTGCCGGGGGCGCCGAGCCAGCCGAGGAAAAAGCCGAGCATCTGCCACAGGGCGTCGAGGCCGAGGCATCCCGGCATGACCGGATCGCCCTTGAAGTGGCAGGCGAAGAACCAGAGATCGGGCTTCACATCGAGCTCCGCCACGATGCGGCCCTGGCCATGCTCGCCGCCTTCCTCCTCCACATGGGAGATGCGGTCGAACATCAGCATCGGCGGCAAAGGCAGCTGGGCGTTGCCTGGACCAAACAATTCGCCTCGCGCGCAGGCGAGCAGATCCTCGTAGTCGAATTGAGCCCGCCGTTCGGCCGTCGGTTTCTGCACTCTTTTTAGTCCTTCGATCACTTCCAGCCTCAATATGGGGTGGTTACCTAACACAGACGAGGGCCCTTCAAAAGCCCAGGAGGAGGACCGGGGGTGCTGCCGAAAAGCCCTCTCAGTTCGTCTGTCCCAGTCGAGGCGTCCTCGGCCTCGGCCACGCCGGTATCGATCTCGTAGACGCTCGCCCTCTCGCCGTCGTCTTGACCCTTTGAAGCCGCAAGGGCCGAAGAAACAGCCGCGGCGCCGAGAGATTCCTGAGCTAGGTCAAAGTGGCAAAAAGTCAGCTAAGCCACAACATTGCGGTAGGGCACCCTTCAGCCTATATTCTTGCAATTCAACTGTTTCACGATAAGAGACCATGGAAAAGTTGCCCGAAGGGCCGCACGAGGCGGCTGGAGAGATCATGACCGGGGATGTTGCCGAGCTTCTGCGCGGCGCGGGCCTGAGGCCGACGCGGCAGCGCGTGGCTCTCGCACAGCTTCTGTTTGCCTCGGGCGACCGGCACGTGACCGCGGAGCGGCTCCATGAAGAGGCCTTGGCCTCCAGGGTCCCCGTCTCGCTTGCCACGGTCTACAACACGCTCCACCAATTCACCGAGGCGGGACTTCTTCGCGAGGTCGCGATCGAGGGCGCCAAGACCTATTTCGACACCAACACGTCGAACCACTACCACTTCTTCTGCGAGCGCAGCGGGACGCTTCTCGATATATCGACCGGCGATATCCGCATCGAGGGCCTGCCGGAGGCGCCCGAGGGCATGGCGATCTCGCGCGTCGACGTACTGGTGCGGCTCGTCAAGACGAGCTAACCCGAGCCATTCCGTCTTTGTTGTTGCCAGGCTCGACGCGGTAAGCCGCGCGGCTATTCGACCTTCTCGCCGCGATAGACGCCCCACAGCTTGGCCTGCTCGACATAGCCGTCATAGTCGTCGACCGTGAGTTCGCACCACTCGCCGTCGCACGAGACCACGTTGCCGATCACGCCGGACTGAAGCTGGGCGACGGCGCGCGAGCTCGATGACCGGCCCGCATGCATGGTGACGCTCTCCTTGCCTTTCGACCACGGGCTGATGAGCACCGTGCGGCGGCCGCTGAGCAGGCTGTGGAACACCCAGCCGTCCGCGCCTTCGCTGTCGCGGACGCGGCGCCAATTGTCGGATTCGGCAATGACCTCGACAGGCAAGCCTGCGCGGGCGAACACCCAGACAATGGCCTGATCAGCGCTGGGTCCCCGGCGCACATTGACCTTATCGGATTTCAGGCTGACGAAACGCGGCACGCTCAGGCCGGTCTGGGATCCCTTGGCCACCGCCGCCTGCTTAACGCCATTGTCGTCGGCCCGTGCGACACCCGCCACGGCAAGGCTCAAGACCAGCGCAATTCCCATTAAAAAGTGACGGCGCAAAGTCCTAACCCCCGTCTTGGCACCCCGAATCGACCCTCTCTCAATGGCCGAGAAAAGTGAACGGATCGTGGCCCGGAGCCCGCTTGGGGGCCCCAGAGCCAATATGACGCTTTATCTGGGAAAGCCCCTTCTGTTAGACAAAGCGCGCAAATCTAAGCTTCTGGCAATCATCTCCGGGGATCCTCCCCGCCGCAGACCTCCTGACGGGAAAAGTTATGGCTTCTGATCGACCGCTCGTTATCGTCACGCGTAAGCTTCCAGACGTCGTGGAGACACGGCTCCGGGAACTGTTCGACGCGCGGCTCAACCTCGAGGACAGGCCCTTTTCGCGGGACGAGATGATTGAGGCGGTGAAGACGGCCAACGTGCTCGTGCCGACGGTCACCGACCGCAT
>CAZHCN010000027.1:0-20227 GCA_964530895.1 uncultured Methyloceanibacter sp.
ACCGCCATCGGGGCAAGGGCCAGCAGAAGGTCACGGTTGAGCACGTCCACGTGCATGCTGGCGGCCAGGCGGTTGTGGGCACGGTCGAAACCCCGGGGGGAGGGTATCACCTAAGACCGGAGGATCAACCTCATGCAAAGCAAATTGTCCATGCACCTCAGCCCCCGTTGTGGAAAGGGGAGCCAGTGCCAGTCACCGGCGATGCCCAACGGCCGATGCCGGATGCACGGCGGAAAGTCACCCGGCGCTCCGAAGGGTAACCGTAACGCCTGGAAGCACGGGCACTATTCGGCTGAGGCTATGGGCATGCGTCGGCTGGTTAGACAATTGCTGTCGGATGCCGAGGAGACGATAGATCGGGTGTGAGGCTGGTCGCACTCTTCTGGGCAATGCCATAATGATCAACGGAACCTGACGCGTCACCCCAGCTGGACCACGCGCCTTGCGCCGTCGCATCACTGAACCGGTGCGGCGGGCCTCCGGTTTGCCTCAATGCTTCACCTATCATCTGCGCGCTTAGAGGATGGTTCGCGCCCCCTAAATGGAGTAATTGAGATGTACAGGCTTCCAACCGCATTGATGCTCGCTTCCGCGTTGGCTTTTGGCTTTGGCTACGTTTCTTCGCCAGCATACGCGCAAGGCGATGACCAAACCGAAGCTGGATCCGATCAGGCCCCAACGGACGAGTCAGCCCAACCGGGTGATTCAGGATCCGATCAGATGGGGACTGACGAAGAGATGCCACCGGACGAGGAGATGCCACCAGACGAGGATATGCCGGACGACCAGTCTGGCGACGGTAGCGACCAGTAGGACAGTCGCAAAAAGGGCGCCGGCTTCGGCTGGCGCCCTTCTCTGTAGGCGTCCCTTAAAGCCAGTGGCTCTCGTTCGTGGAAACGGTATCTAAGAACCAGCTAACGACCGCAGCCAAGACCATTGCGCCAAGCGCAACACATATTGACAGCATTGGAAGTCCCCCGAGTTAGTCTGACGACATTCAACCCGAGAAAAGGGGGAAAGGTTCCCAGGGCTAGAAACGGGTTATGCTGACCTGGGATGTTGCCGGATACTCTTGGGTACAAAATAAAGAAGCCCCAGACCGGGGCGCTGGGGCTTCTCCTTGGTAATGGGTGACCGAGGGAGTGTCACCTATAGCACCGAGAGCGACAAGGTAGCTCCACCGTCTGACAGCGCCAATCTATGTCAGTAAGTAAGTTTAGTTGGTAACACGTTGGGGGCTGCTGGCAGTCAGGAGCCAGTGCCAACTGCTCAACTCCCCCCATCCCCGCCCTATGGGCTACAATGCTGTCTCCATCGCCATTTCATCCGCCGCTACTCTCCCCTGTGGATAGGCTCTTTAATGCCAGACCTTCGAGCCAAGCGTTGTAACCAGTGTCACCAACCCCTCATCGAGATAGACAGCGGGGGTCAACGTTTGCACGGATGTATCACGTGCAATTTGTGGGCGACCATCAACGGGCATAGATGGATACGACTGTCGGAGGAGGATCTTCGCTCGCTTCATCGGCTGCGTGATGGTTACGCATCCGACTAGCCCACCGTCTCATCCAGGATAAGCCCGACGCCTCTCGACTCTGCTAATCTCTCCGAACACAAAAACGGGGGATGGCGATGTTACATAAAAAGGACCCGCACGAACTTGCCCTAGCTAGCACGTCTGTACTCTTGCACCTGCTTCAAAGGCTCGTAGACGACAAGGTGCTCAAGCGCGAGGTGGTGTTGGCGATCTTGGGGAACGCGGCGGATGCCTTGATATCGAACCCGATCGAGGCGACGGAGGCGCATTACAAGGCGTCCGATCTCATTCGGAAAGAGCTCGTGCCACGGGTCTGATCCAGGTGTTTGATTGCAAACGCCTTGTAAGGAGCTCGTAAGCGAGCCTTGCGACAATTTGTGGTTTCCTTATCTTATCTCCTTTGTCCCTGGAGATGCGCTTGAGCGGGGGCGTCGGCATCGGCCGGCGCCCTTTTTGCATGTTTTTTTCGGAAAGCTAGTGTCGCTGGTGTGAGGCGCATCTATTGCTGCTCCCGCGCGCGAACAAGAGTGACTAATTTGCCACTCAGATAAGAAAAGACAATTGGCGCCGAACTCCGGTCTAAAAGCCGTGTTTCACTTTTCCTGTTAGTTGCGTACCGAGGGGGTTGGTGATGCGTATCTTCAGGAAGGGCTACCGGCAGTCAGCAATTATGCAAGTCAGAAAGAGTGGACGGATCGGCAAGAGCCAATATGTGGTTTTCAACAATGGTGCGGTTGTGATTGAAACTCCGGGAGGGGTGCGCCGCTTCAACGACCTGCAAGAACTGGTGTCGCGGGCAAAGTCTCTCTCTTCAGCCAGTACCCGACCATACCTCAGATTAGTCTAAGACCTTTGGTCAGCAGAGAAGACCGAGGGCGGGTACAGGGTGCGAGACGCACAAGGCCGCACACTCTGTTACATCTACTGCCGAGATGATGAGAAGAACGCCGAGGTCGCGAACGTGCTGACCTGGGATGAAGGCCGTAGGGTCGCGGCGAACATTGCGAAGCTGCCAAAGTTGCTGAGACTGAAAGGCAAGCAATAAACGCGTAGGGCGGCAACGGAACTCAGCTACTGACCAGCGTCGCCGCCCTCTTCCCCCAGTGCGTTCTGTGTAGAAACGAGCATCCTCAAGGATTGCGGCGACTGTAGGCCGATTCACGGCAATAAACTGTATTGACAGCCGTTTTGCACAGCACTAGCGGTTGAGTTGTGACGGGCATACCCTCTCCGTCACAGGTCCCCCCAAACGGACCCGGAGAAGCCCCAAGCCCCCCGTCTGCGGGGCTTCTCCCTTTTTTCCTACACCGCCATGACTGACCGTAAAGCCCTTGCCCGCGAGATAGCCAAGCGGAAGCCGCCTAAGTTCATTGAAGCGGAAAAGCCCGCGCGGATGCGCCGACCTATGCCGGAAGGGGAGCGTTCCCGCCGTGGGGCCGACTTGCTGGAATACGAGGCAGCGCTGCGGTTCATCTTCTGGGACGATCCAAAGGGCGCGGATCTCTGATCCCAAGCCCAACAACCTTTCCGCAATCAATTTCAGACACTCTGGTCAGTTGCCGTCTGGTGGTCTCGCTTCGACGGCTATTAGGGAAACGGCCTCGAGCGGGCAGCTGGGGGCCGTTTCTTTTTTATTGCGCAGTAACAAACAGTCCAAGTCGTCCTCATCTATCGCGGCTTCCATGACCGGCGTGCAGGACAACGCTGTCAAAGGCCGCTTTGCGTGGCTGTTCTAACGGTCAGCCAAATGCGCTAAGGCTTATCAGCGGGCAGTCTGAAGAGCCCTCCGGTCGCTGGCCAACAAGACACCCTATGCTAGGAAATCAGCTTGCAGCCCTGATCTTGTTTGATGACGAGAGCAAGATCCTGCTCCAACACCGTACTGATGACGCTCCCACGTTTCCCGGACACTGGTCGTTCTTCGGAGGTGGAGTGGAGCCAGGAGAGTCGCCCGAACTTGCTGTTGCGAGGGAGGCCATGGAGGAGCTGAATTATAGGGTTGCCAATCCCCAGCATTGGAGCACTCAAGAGTTCACCCATAAGGGGCTGACCTATACGCAGTACGTCTTCCTCGAAAAGTACGATGGAAGCGACCTAGTGTTGGGTGAGGGGCAGGGCATGGGATGGTTCCGTCCCTCGGAAACTCAGGAGCTGCTTATGAGCGTTCACGCCAGACAGGTCGTGCATGCCTTGGAACACCTTCTCACCTAAAGGCGAGCATTATTCGGCGGAGGCGGCACGCGGCGGCTAGTTAGGCAACTAGTGTCTGATATCAAGGAGACGGTAGAGCGCGTATGAGCGCGAAGGCTCGCGGGGGACCCAATAAGGGAATCTCCCATGACCTCACGCGGGCCGACCACGGTGCCTTGGTGAGTTGGGCAGACGCCAAACGCCTCATGCGGCGGCTGCGCCTTCGAGTCTTCTCGACCGTTCGCGCCAAACCCCTTTCATAGCGGCCAACACGTCGTCATACCGATAGACGACGCCACTCGATAGCTTCTGGCCAAGCTGTCCGGTCCACACGAGCAAAGAATCTTCGCGCTTAGGATGGGGAATGAACTCTGCTCCCGTTGGAGTGTGGACAACCTGATCGTCTTTGACCTCGAACTGGTCTGGCGTAACCGTTGCGTGCGCGGGCATTGTACCCCCCAGGGTTTTAGGCATGGCGTTTAGCGTGACAGAGCTAGGAGCATTTGAGTGTGTTGGAATTAAGGATTGATTAACTCTAAGGCAGTGCGACATGAGCAATGAAGCCATCATCAACAAGGCAATGACGGTTGCCATGGAGGATGGGACCAAGACGCCAGGCGCCAGGCTCCCTCGACACGGGTTCGCCTATAGTAGGCTGCGTCATGCCCGAATTCCTCGCCGCTCACTGCAATCAGTGTCATCAACCTCTGATCGAGATTGAGAACGACGGTCAGCGTTTGCGCGGATGCCTAACGTGTAATCTGTGGGCGACCATCGACGGAACGCGATGGATAAGGCTGTCCGAAGAGCACCTTCGCTCGCTTCACTTGTTGCGTAGCGGCCAACGACACAAGTGAGGCACCGGCTCTAGCCCATCGCATTGAGAAGCCAGCAATGCAGCGGCCCCGCCGGTGTTTGGGATGAGGCAGGATCGCTCTGGGGAACTCAAGCTAAAGACTCTCAGCGAGTTGCATCTAAGTGGTTTCGCGTTTAGGTGCAAAAAGAAGCCCGACCGCTTGCGCAGGGCCGGGCTTCCTTGGGGTCCGATGTACCTTACCCGATGGCACCGAAAAGCGGGGGCGATCCGGTGCCACGGGCGATTCAACTGCGGGTTGGTCGAGAAGGTTCCCAGGGGCGTCTCGAAAAGCCGCGAAGTAGCCCCTCGGTGCTTACTATGTGCTTACTAGCGCAGGCTCCCAAACCAGAAACTTCCGCTAAGTCGCTGAAGTAATGGTGCCGCCGGACTGGATTGAACAGTCGACCCCGTCATTACCAATGACGTGCTCTACCACTGAGCTACGGCGGCGAAGAGTCGCGTGGGCCGTCTTAAAGGGTCGGAATGACCTGTGTCTGAACGGCTTTGCGTGCGGCGCGCAAACTGCCATAGCGCGACACCGCGTGCAAGGCGGACGGCCCGAAACCTCCCGGCCAAGACCTTGAACAGCGCCATATGATATGGCTCGAAAAGCGATATAGGGATGCCTTGTGTGGCCGGACAGAGGGACGATACGGGCGGGCCGCAGAGGCCGCCGAAGGGGGAGGGGCGCCGCGCCCGGCTGGAGCAGGCCCTTCGCGATAACTTGTTGAAACGCAAGGCGCAAAGCCGCGCCAAGAAGGCGTCATCCCCGTCGAAAGAAAAAGGGACAGGGGAGAGGCGAGAGGAGTAGACTTGCTCTTTGTTGCCCGGACCGGAGGGGGGGCATGGGCGGCCAAGAAGAAATAACGGTGAGCCTTTAGTTAAGGCGCGAGGGGGTACTATCGTGTCGCGCGAGGGAGCTTACGTCGTCATGGACCGGATCCGCATTGTCGGCGGCACGCGGCTTAAGGGCACCATACCGATCAGCGGTGCCAAGAACGCGGCGCTGCCCCTAATGATCGCCAGCCTTCTCACCAACGAGACGCTGACGCTCCACGGCGTGCCGCGCCTGGCCGACGTCACCCTGCTCGGCCGCATCCTCGGCAATCACGGCGTTGACATCACCATCGCCGGCAAGCGGGCCGGCCAGAGCTCGAATGACGGCCAGACCTTCAAGCTGACCGCGGCCGAGATCGTCGATACGACGGCGCCGTACGAGATGGTCGCGCGCATGCGCGCGAGCTTCTGGGTTCTGGCGCCGATCCTCGCCCGCTGTGGCGAGGCCAAGGTGTCGCTGCCCGGCGGCTGCGCCATCGGCACGCGCCCGGTGGATCTGCATCTCACGGCGCTCGAGGCGCTCGGCGCCACCATCGAGCTCGACAGCGGCTATGTCATCGCCAAGGCGCCGAAAGGCCTTATCGGCAATCGTGTTCGGCTCGGGAAGGTTTCCGTCGGCGCCACCCACAATGCCCTGATGGCCGCCGTGCTCGCCCGCGGCGAGACGGTGATCGAGAACGCGGCCCGCGAGCCCGAGGTCGGCGATCTCGCCACCTGCCTCGTCGAGATGGGCGCGAAGATCGAGGGCATCGGCACCTCCACCTTGCGGATCCAGGGCGTGCCCTCGCTCCATGCCGCCGAGCACGCCGTCCTCGCCGATCGTATCGAGACCGGCACCTACGCCATGGCGGCCGCCATCACCGGCGGCGACGTGTTCCTGGAGGGTGCGCGGCCGGAGCTCCTGCAAGAGGCGCTTCAGACCTTGCGGACGACGGGGGTCGAGGTCGAGGAGACCCCGACCGGCATTCGCGTGGCGCGGAACGGCCATGGCCTGGATGCGGTCTCCGTCGAGACCCAGCCCTTCCCGGGCTTCCCCACCGATTTGCAGGCGCAGCTCATGGCGCTGATGTGCACCGCGCGCGGCGTCTCCCAGGTGCGCGAGACCATCTTCGAGAACCGCTTCATGCATGTGCAGGAGCTGGCCCGGCTCGGCGCCCGCATCGATCTGAAAGGCGACACCGCCCTCGTCCACGGGGTGAACGGGCTCCGCGGCGCGCCGGTCATGGCGACCGACCTGCGC
Organism: uncultured Methyloceanibacter sp.; assembly: GCA_964530895.1. GTDB lineage: Bacteria > Pseudomonadota > Alphaproteobacteria > Rhizobiales > Methyloligellaceae > Methyloceanibacter. The sequence continues at coordinate 6,661 of CAZHCN010000027.1, forward strand.
GCCTCCGTGTCGCTCATCATCGCCGGCCTCGCCGCGCAAGGCGAGACCACGATCGGCCGCGTTTACCATCTCGACCGTGGGTTCGACCGGCTCGAGGAGAAATTACGCAACTGCGGCGCACAGATCGAGCGGCTTTCCGGCTAGCCTCGCCTGGGTTATTCCTTCTTCTCCAACACGCAAAGCATGGTACCCCCATGCCAGGGAGGCCCTTTTTGTCGTCATGACCCCGCTCAAGTTGCTCGCCCTCGATGAAGAAGACCTTCAGGTCTTGTCGTCGCATCTTCAGGACGCGGTCGTGCGCGTGGGCGACATAGCCTATTTGCCGTCGCAGAAGCGCTTCGCCGCCATCCTCAACCGGTTCGATTGGGAGAGCGCGTCCACTAAAGCGGCCAAGGACTACCAGCGGCGCCGCACGGCGCTGCGCTTCGACCGCGTGCTCGGCGCGAAACACAAGGACTTGCGGCCCAACGCGCCGGACCGCGTCCTGGAACTTCTCGCCATTCAGTTCGAGCCCGACGAGGCGCCGGGCGGCAAGATTACGCTCGCCTTCTCCGGCGATGTCACCATCCAGCTCGAGGTTGAATGCGTGGAGGCTGAGATGCGCGATCTCGGGCCGGCTTGGAGCACGCGCATCAAACCGGAGCATCCGGGCGGCGGCCCCGGCGCGCCGGACGCGTGAGGCCTGCGCCATGGCCTTGATGCTCGATACGCGCGACGGCAATTTCGAGGAGCGCTTCAAAGACCTGATCGGCATGAAGCGGGAGAGCGCGGCCGACGTCAATGAAGCCGTCGCCAAGATCATTGCTGACGTCCGCGAACGCGGCGACGCCGCGCTGATCGACTTCACCAAGAAATTCGATCATGTCGATTTGAGCGAGACAGGCATTGCCGTCCCCGCGGCGGACGTCGAAGCCGCGCGGGCGAACGTGGACGCCGACACCTTCGACGCGCTCAAGCTCGCGCACGCGCGCATTCTCGATCATCACCGCCGGCAGCTGCCGCAGAACGAATCCTACACGGACGAGAGCGGTGTCGAGCTCGGCCAGCGCTGGACCCCTGTGGCCTCCGCCGGGCTTTATGTGCCGGGCGGCACGGCGAGCTATCCGAGCTCGGTCCTGATGAACGCGGTGCCGGCCAAGGTAGCAGGCGTCGAACGCCTGGTCATGGTTGTGCCGTCGCCCCGCGGCGCGCTGAACCCGCTCGTGCTGGTCGCCGCGGCGCTTTCCGGCGTGGACGAAATCTATCGGGTGGGCGGCGCGCAGGCCGTTGCGGCACTCGCTTACGGCACCGAGACCATTCGCCCCGTCGCCAAGATCGTCGGCCCCGGCAACGCCTATGTGGCTGCCGCCAAGCGCCAGGTCTTCGGCCAGGTCGGGATCGACATGGTGGCTGGGCCGTCCGAGGTGGTAATCATCGCCGACCGCGACAACGATCCGGCCTGGATCGCCGCCGACCTGCTCGCCCAGGCCGAGCACGACACCGCGGCGCAGTCGATCCTCGTGACAGACGATACCGGTTTCGCCCGCGCCGTTATCAAAGCGGTCGAGTCGCAGCTTGCCACCCTGCCGCGCGCCGAGACCGCGCGAGCGAGCTGGGACGCGTTCGGCGCCGTGATCGTTGTGCAGAGCCTCGACGAGGCGCCGTCCATCGCCGATCGGCTTGCCCCCGAGCACCTGGAAATCGCCACCGACGATCCCGACGCACTCGCCGCGCGGATTCACGACGCCGGCGCCATCTTCATCGGGCGCTATACGCCCGAGGTGATCGGCGATTACGTCGCCGGCACCAATCACGTCCTGCCGACCGCGCGCAGCGCCCGCTTTGCCTCCGGCCTCGGCGTGATCGACTTCATGAAGCGCACCTCGCTCTTAAAGCTCGACGCGGAGAGCCTCAAGGCGCTTGGCCCTGCGGCGATGACCCTTGCCCGCGCCGAGGGGCTCGACGCCCATCGTCGCTCCGTCGCGATTCGATTGAACTTGCCGGACTAGACATGGCCGAAGACGAAGAGGAAGAAGACGGTCGGGTCTGGCCCGAGAATGCGCGGCTCCTCGAGGTGACCCTCGATGAGGCCTCGCTCGGCCGCGACAATTCCGAGGTCGAGCATGAGCGTGAGGTCGCCATCTTCGATCTTCTGGAGAAGAACGCCTTCGCGCTCGCGGGCCACGAGGCCAACGGGCCCTACACGCTGCATTTGTCGCTCGCCGACAACCGCCTCGTATTCGCCGTATCCGACTCCGACCACGCGCCGCTGCAGCACGTGATGCTGTCGCTGTCGCCGTTCCGTCGCATCGTCAAGGACTACTTCCTCATCTGCGACAGCTACTACGCCGCGATCAAGACCCAGCCCGCCTCCAAGATCGAGGCCATCGATATGGGCCGCCGCGGGCTGCACGACGAGGGTAGCCATCTCCTCTTGGAGCGGCTCAAGGGTAAGATCAACGTCGATATCGCCACCGCCCGGCGCCTGTTCACGCTTCTCTGCGCGCTTCACTGGAAGGGCTGATCCTTGGTCGCAGGCGGCGATTTACCAGGCGCGGTCCTCTTCGCCTGTAGCCGCAACGCCGTCCGCTCGCCCATGGCGGCGGCCATCCTCAAGCATCTCACCGGCAACCGCGTCTATGTAGACTCAGCGGGCGTGCGCCCCGGCACCCCGGACCCCTTCGCCGTCGCGGTTATGGAGGAGATCGGCATCGACATGTCCCGGCATGTGCCGGTCGCCATTGCCGATCTCCACGACACGTCGTTCGATCTCATCGTCACGCTGGCGCCGGAGGCCCATCACCAGGCACTCGATCTCGCCCAAGGCTACGCCATCGACGTGGAGTATTGGCCGACGCCGGACCCCACCCTTGCGACCGGGGCCCGCGAGCAGATCCTCGACGCCTATCGCGACGTGCGCGACCGGCTGTTCGCCAAGATCAAGCAGCGCTTCCCGCTTGCGGCCGCGCCCAGCGTCTAGGCCTTAAGAGGCGTCGACGAATTTCTTCAGATCGGCGAAGTCCATCACCGGCGCGATCTGGTGGACGTTGAGATCGGTCCACGGCTCGTAGAGCTTCATGATCGCCGCCGCGTCGTCCGCCTCGAAGATGGCCCAGGTCTCCTGCTGGGTCAGCGAGATCCAGGCGCCGATGAGCTTCGCGCCCTTCGGCTCGACGATGCCGCGCTCCTTGAAGCGCTTGATGCTTTCATCGCGGTTCTCGGGATCGATAGTGACGTAGCAGACGAACAGCATGGGGCGTCTCCGTGTTGTGTGGTCGAGCCGTTTGGCGGCGGGGTGAAACCCGACCATACCTCCTATGATTGAAGCTTGTTTTAAGAGGGAGGCTGCGGGGAGACCCCGTGCTCCTTTTCCGTTACGCTACGCCCGACCAGCCGAAAAATCAGTGGAGGGCGGCTTTTTGCGACGAATTCTCTTTGGTCTTGGGGCGCTTGTCCTTGTCGGCGTCGGCCTCGTTTTCGTGCTGCCGCTCTTTATCTCTACCGCCGATTTGCAAAAAAAGGCGCTGGCTCAAGTCGAATCGGCCACGGGTTACCGGGTGCGTATCGACGGGCCCATGCGCATGACTTTCTTTCCGTCCCTCGATCTCGTCGCCCATGACGTCGGCATCGCGCAACCGGCGGCCGGCGGACCGGCCGAGTTCGCCACGGCGCGCACCCTCAAATTCGGCCTGACGCTGAGCGGCTTGCTGCACGGCAAGGTCCAGCTCACCGAGGCGACGCTCGTCGATCCGGTCGTCACGCTGCCGCTGCCGTCGCGGAAGAAGACCGAAACCGAGCCGGTGGAGGACGGTAAATCCGCCGACGGCGGGTTGCGCGATCTCAGTCTCGACACGCTGACTGTCCGCAACGGCACGATCGTGCTGCCCGCCTCGGCTGACGGCAGCCCGGGGCGCCGGATCACTGCGCTCGACGGCGAAGCGTCGCTGCCGCGGGCCAACGGCGCGCTCGCCTTCGATGCGGCCGCCGACTATGACGGCGACCGCGTGTCGGCCGCGGGCTCCATCGGCAGCTTCGCGCATTTCCTCGAAGGGGGCGTCGTGCCGGTCAAGGTCGCGCTCAAGGCGCCGTCGCTGCCGGAGGGCGCCACCATCGAAGGCGCGGCCTCTTACAAGGACGACACCTTCACCCTCGCCCAGTTCGCCGCCAAGTCCGGACCGCATGCGCTCTCCGGCAATGCGACCTATCGCGACGATCATCTCGCCATCGCGCAAGGCACGTTCGACAAGACCCCGTTCGCCGGCAGGGCGAACCTGGCCGACAACACGCTGACCGTCGATGCCAATGTGGCGATTGAGGGCAAGACGGTGCGCGTCACCGGTGCGCTCGGCAATTTCAACCAGGTCTTCGCCGGGGCCGAGGCGCCGCTCACGCTCGCCGTGGCTGCGCCCGACTATCTTCCGTCCGAGACGACCCTGTCCGGCGGAGCCACCTATAAGGACGGCACCTTTGCGCTGCCCAAGTTCACGGCCACGTCCGGCGAAGACATTGTGTCCGGCGCCGCCAGCTACAAGGACGATGTCCTGTCCCTCAGTCAGGTCGAGGCGAAGCTGGGCGGCCAGGTCATCGCCGGTGGTGCCACTTACAAGGACGGGTCGATTGATCTCGACGTGACGGTCGGGGCCGGCGGCAAGCCGACGCGGATCACCGGGTCGATTGCCGCGCTCGACAAGTTGCTCGGCGGCACGCCCGCGCCGATCAAGCTCGTGGTCGACGGACCGGCCCTCCCGGGGAAGACCACCGTCGACGGTGCGGCCGCCTACAAGGACAAGACCTTGGTCCTCGATCCCCTCGCGGCCAAGACCCAAGACCAATCCGTGTCCGGCACCGCGACCGCGAAGCTCGGCGGCAACGTGCCGGCCATCGCCGCGACCTTGACGGCAAGCTCGACCGGGACGGCGGCGAAGCCCGCGTCCGCGCCGGCCGCGCAAGATGCCGAGACAGTGCCGGCCGCGCAAGGCACCGAGACAGCGCCGGACGTGAAGACCGAGACCGCCGCGCCGCCGCCGCCCAACCCGATGGCGCCGCCGGGTGCCACGACCGAGATCGCCGTTGCCCCGCCCGCCGCGAAAGAGTCTCCCGCCGATGCGCCTGCGCCCGCGGCCAAGCCGGCCCAAGCGCCCGGCACGCGAACGAGCGGCTTCGGCTGGCGCGCGGAGAAGCTCGGCGTCTTGGCGCTGAAAGACGTCGACGCCGATGTCACCCTCAAGCTCGACCGGTTCGTCTATGCGGGGATGAGGATCGCGTCCGGCACCGTCAAGCTCACGCTCGCTGGCGGCAAGCTCACCGTCGAGACGCCGGACCTCAAGGCCTATGGCGGCGGCGGGTCGTTGATGCTCGCCATCGATGCGAGCGGCGCGGCGCCGGCACACCGGCTGAAAGTGTCTCTCGCCGGTCTCGACGCCTATCCCTTCCTGAGCGATCTCGCCGATTTTCGCACCATCGAGGGCAAGTCGGCGGTCGCGCTCGATCTCACCGCCACCGGCGACAGCGAGCGCGCCATGGTCTCCAGCCTCAACGGGACGGCGAAGTTCGAGTTCACCGACGGCGCGCTGCGCGGGCTCAACGTCGCCAACATGCTGCGCACCCTGACCACGGGCATTCTCACCGGCTGGCAGTTCAAGCAGGAGGCCAAAACGGTCTTCAACAAGTTCGGCGCCAGCTTCGCCATCGCCAACGGCCAAGCCCAGACCGACGATTTGCGCCTGACGGGACCGCTCGTCTCGGTCGGCGGCGCCGGCACGGTGGACATTCCGGCCCAGCGGCTGAAGTTCCGCGTCAACCCGTTCATGCTGGCAAGCGTCGAAGGCCAAGGCGGCAAGAACAGCATGCTCGGCTTCCCCGTCCCCATCGCCGTGACGGGTCCGTGGGATAACCCGGCGATCTATCCGGACGTCGCCGGCATCCTGGAAAACCCGGTCGCCGCGTATAAGCAGCTCGACAAGCTCGGCGGCGGACTCATCGCCATGCCCGCCAACATGCTGGGGCTCGACACGGGCAAAGGCGGCCTCGTCGAGAAGAGCGTCGCCGTGCCGACCGCGATCACCAAGGGCGTAGTCGGCGGCATCGGCAAGGTGCTCGGCGTGACGAAGAAGCCTGCGGAGGCGGCGCCGCAAGCGGACGCCGCCGCGCCGTCACCGGCCGCAGCCGAGACACCACAGCCGGCCACGGCACAACAGCCGCAACAGCCCACGGCACAAGCTCAGCCCAAACAGCAGGCCGCGCCGGAGCAGGCCACACCACAGAAGAAGAAGTCGGCGCCAGGCCAGCTCTTCGACGGTATCTTCGGCAATTAGCGCATTTCAATCGTCCGCCGGCTGATAAAAAGACGCACGAAATCAACGCACAAGCCATCTCCGGTTGAGTGTTGCCCTTCTGCACTAGCGATTGCGGCGAGCGCTGCGCCTAATGATCTTTGAGATTGCGAGGGCACGACTCGGAGCAGGAGCGCTCCGGTAGGGGGTATTGTGGCAGGGCGCCGGTACGGACCGGAACAGCCGCCGTCTGCGCGCACGCGGAGGCGCGCTGGGCGCGTGGCGGGGCGCCAAGCCGCCCCGCAGGTTCTTCATCCGCATCTGAGATGTGTCACGCGGCACTCGCTGTTGCTCGGCACCGCGCTTGCCTCGACGCTGCTGCTTGCGACGATGACAGCCCCAACGCCGGCTCATGCAGTCGTGACCTGTCCCCCTGGGACCTTCCCGCCGCCAGGCCCGATCACGCTCAACCCTGCTGGGGACAGCGTCAATTGCGTGAATATCTTCGATCGCAACAATGCCGCCGCCCCCGTTATTGATTTGCAGACCTACGGTGCGGGTCGCTTCATTTCCCTAAACAACAGCGGGAACCTGACTTCGCCCGACGACCGCGGCATCCGCGCCTATAGCCATAACCCCAACAGTCCCGTCGATGTTTTCAACACGGGCGACATCGACTCCTTCAGGACAGGCATCTACGCCAAGGTCCGGTATGGCGCGCTCAACGTGTTCAACGCCGGCCATATTACGACCGAGTATTTAGGCATCCAGGCTGCGACCGGCACCGGTGGGGGCCCCAATAGTCCTCTCAGTCTCATAAACACCGGCGACATCGATCTGCAGCAAGGCACAGCCATCAGCGCGAATACCTACCAGGCGCAGAGCGAACTCTCTGTCGTCAACAGCGGCGCGCTTACAGGGGCCAACTACGCGATCTTCGCCAGCACCGGTGCTGACGATAGCCCGCTCAGCGTCACCAACAGCGGCGACCTTCGAACGACCAGCGATCCAGCCAACTTCAACTTTAGGTCCTACGGCATAGGGGCGGACATTGGAGGCGCGAACAGTCCTCTCACCATCCACAATAGCGGGGACATTTTAGCAACGGCCAACTCTGCCCAATTTGCGACGGCCTACGGCATAAGGGTGTATGCTTCCAACACGGCGAACAGCGCTATCAGCATCGTCAACAGCGGCAATATCCATACGAAGGCGTCGAGCGGTGCCTACAGCGCCAGCTTCGGCATCAATGTGATCAGTCTCGGCAACAGCCCGACCACGATCAACAATTCGGGCTCGGTCTATGCCGAGTGAGGCTCCGATGTCGTCGCCGGCATTCATATGTATAGCCTGGGCAGTACGACGATCATCAATTCGGGCGATATCGGCGCCTCGTCGAACCTGGCCATCCTTGCCCAGAACGGCGCCGTCGACATCTTCAACACCGGCACCATCACCGGCTTCGTCATGCTCGATGCCGACGATACTTTCATCAACCAGGCTGGCGGCACCTTCGAGGCGCGGCAGACATCCGACTTCGATGCCTATGGTCCCGGAGGCACCGACCTGTTCGTGAACCAGAAGGGCGCCACGGTGCATGCGCTCGGAACCACGCGCTTCGTCAATCTCGAGACCTTCCGAAACCAGGGCCTGATCTCGACGGTCGACGGCGCCACGGGCGACAGCTTCACGATCTCCAACACGCCGGGCGGCACCGACCTCGAATTCGTCGCTTCAGGGAACTCGACGGTCGCGCTCGACGCCTTCCTCAGCGGTCCCAAGAATTCCAAGGCCGACACCTTCACCGTCGAGGGCAATGTGTCGGGCACGACGACGGTCGAGATCAACAACACCAATGCGGGGCCCGGCAACTTCAATCCGAAGGGCATCCCCGTCGTGTTCGTCACCGGCAATGTGCCGAGCGGAAACGCGTTCAAGCTCGCCGAGCCCATCGACACCGGCTTCTTCAACTACGATCTCTTCTTCACGCCGACGGGCTCGGGCTATTGGAGCCTCAAGAGCTCCCCGGGTGGCGGCGCCTATCTCCTGCCGCAGCTCGTGACGGCGGCGCAGGACATCTGGCACGAGGGCTCAAGCACCTGGTTCGACCGCACCGCGGATCTGCGCGTGCTGCTCGCGGGTGGGCCGTCGCCCACCGCCTACGGTTATGGTGGCAAGTCGCTCGGCGAGGCGCAGCCAAGCAATTTGACGCCGGCGGTGTGGGCGCGGGGCTCAGGCAGCTGGCTCTCTCACGACGGCAGCGCGTCGACCAGCGCCTATGGCCGCAACTACACCTTCAATCTCGATCGCGACCTCGAGACCATCGACTTCCAGACGGGTCTCGATCTCGGCAAGCGGGATGTCCTCTCCCAAGGCGACGCGCTCGTCTTCGGCGTGCTGGGCGGCTTCGTCCACGGCGACCTCGACTACGACAACCTCGCGCGCCACTTCAACTTCGACGGCGGTCAGATCGGCGCCTATGCCACCTATCTGAAGGGCGGCTTGTTCGTCGACACCCTGGCCAACGTCCATCTCTATTCGCTCGATACCGGCACGCTGGGCTTCCCCGGTAGCCTCGATGCCTCCGCCTTCGGCCTGCGCACCGACACCGGCTACCGCTTCGGGAGCTTTAGCGGCGGCCCGTTCCTCGAGCCGCTCGCGACGATCGAGGTGATGTGGGCCAATATCGACGGCTTCTCGCTCGGCGGCAACACGGTCTCCTTCGGCGACGATCCCGATGTGCGGGGCCGCGTCGGTTTAAGAGCCGGCACGACCATGCAGGCCTGGACCGGCACCATCATGGAGCCCTTCGTCATCGCCAGCCTGTGGGGGAACTTCACCGACGACAACACCGCGACGCTGGTCTCCACGGGCCGCAGCTTCCACTTCCAGGACAATCTCGAAGACGCCTGGGGCGAGGTCTCGGCCGGCGTGAACCTCTTCAATTTCTCGCAGACCACGTCGGTGTTCGCCAAGGCCGATGTCTCCTTCGGCGACGATCTGACAGGTGTCGGCGGCAAGGCCGGCATGCGCGTCGCCTGGTAGGCGATGCGCCTAGCCGCACGCTGACTCTTTGAGGTTGTGTGCAGCGTCGAGAAGGTTTTTCCAGCTGGGTCTCGGTTTTGAGTTCTCGATGAGTTCGATCCCCTTGCTCACGTCTTTGCATTGCGCGGCCGCGTCTTCGTAGGTTGTCGCTCTCATGATGTAGTATTCGCCGACGAGGTCGTTTTCATAAGGAGCTTTGTCGATAAGCCGGGTGCACGCCGCCTGTTGTTCGGATTTGGAGATGCCCCCACCTGTCCCTCGACAGCGTTTTTGATCTTCCTTGTCTTTCTTGATCTCCTCCATGAAGTCGTCGAACGAAAAATCGTCGTCTTGGTCGGAGGCGCTGTTTCCGGCGCGCCCAAAGTCTGGCGCAACCATCAATCCAGCGATTGCAAGGCTGGAACACACGACGCCGGCAAGCAAAGATCTTGTTCTCATCAAATCAGCTCCTGTCTGCGGTTTCTCCTCATCGTGCAGGCCTCTCGAACCATCCTTCCGGTCAAGCCGGGCAATGACAAGCAAGGAATGCGGCAGTTATCCCCGCTACCCAGACCTCGCTTACACTCTCCATCATCTCGTCCGCTTTAGGGGCGTTCTCGCGAGGCGTTGCGATGAGCGGGACGGGGTGCGGCGCCTGCGGGTCTTGTCGCAACAAGACACTCGGGCGGCATCGGAGCCACCCCCCGGGGCCACTAGGAGTCCCCGCCAGAAGCTGGCTATCGACCGGCGTATCACCGGCAACGAGAAGCGGGGCCCGAGGCCGTATGGACGCCGCGATTGGCGCGCCGTGAGGCGCCCGCGTGCCGCATGGCACGAGCTATTAGGATTTGCGCCTCTCGGCGCGCCACCCCCCCTTTCCTGGGAGGGACTGAAGGCTCGTCTCGAAAGAGGGGGCCTGGAACAGGCCTCGCGGGCGGAAAGCCCGGCGGGAGGCGTCAGGCTGGGCTTTTTTCCACCACCCGCCACTGTTCTGCGCGCACGAAGTGCGAGAAAATGCCATCTTTAGCGGGGGGCTTGATGCGCTTAGGCCACAGGTGCGCTGGGAACGCCTCCCTTACGACGCAGTTCCGTCCTACGTCCGCAATCTAGGAGCCTATGTGATGAATGACCAATCCAACAACGCTGGAAGGACGGCGCCCGAGCCCCAGGACGAGGATTTCACCTCCGACCAGGCCATTGAGAACGCCGCCCTGGCCGGGGCGGCCGCCGTTCAACGGCTCGTGGCCGAGCGCAACAATTTGCGCAACCGGCTTGCCGCGCAGCAGCGGGAGATCGCCACCATGCGGGCCTTCAACGAGGAATTGCGCCGCCGGCTCTATGTCATTCATCAGCGCTATGTTGAGGTCGCCAAGCGGGTCGTCGGCAATCTGGAGCAGTTCGACGCCAGCCTGCGCGAGGTCCTTCAGGAGGGATATAACGGCACGGGCCAGAGGCAGGAGTCGAGGCCAGAGCCGCGGCAAGAGCCGCAGTCACAGGCCGCCGCCTCGCTGGTGCGGCGCCTTGCCGAGACCGAAGCGCCCCTCGACCTCGAAATCGAGAGCGACGAACCCCAAGCCGGCGCGGCCCAAGCGAGGTCCTGAGCGAAAGGTCCTCCGAGCACGCGCGCCATGAGGCTCAAGCCCGAGAAATGGGCGCAATCGTCCTTGATTTTGGACGCCCACCCGACCATTCTCCGCGGCAATCGGCAGATGCGGAAGGAGCCTTATGACGAAGGAAGAAATGCTCGAATTTCCGGGAGTCGTGACGGAGCTCCTCCCGAACGCCACCTTTAGGGTGAAACTCGAAAACGAACACGAGATCATCGCCCATACGGCGGGACGAATGCGCAAGAACCGGATCAGGGTGCTTGCAGGCGACAAGGTTCTGGTCGAGATGACGCCCTATGATCTCACTAAAGGTCGGATCACTTACCGGTTTAAGTAGCAGGTTCAAGCCGAAGCGGGATGAGCCCGTGAAGGCCGAGCCTGTGATTCCTGCGGCGCAGAAGGCGAAGGGGCCTGTGCGCCCGCCGCGCCGCCGCGCGCCCACGCCGGGCTCGAGCTTCCGCCCGAAGCTGGTGCTCGCTTCCGCCTCGCCGCGGCGCCTCCAGCTTCTCGAGCAGGCCGGCATTGCGCCCGATGCGCTGCGGCCGGCCTCCGTCGATGAGAGCGTGGCGAAGGGCGAGGTTCCGCGCCACATCGTGCGCCGGCTCGCGCGCGCCAAGGCCGAGGCCGCGCTGAAGATCACCAAGACCGAGCCCGAATATGCCAAGGCCTTCCTGCTTGCCGCCGACACCGTGGTGGCGGTGGGGCGCCGGGTGCTCGGCAAGGCGGAGCTCGAGCATGAGGCGGCCGACATGCTTCGCCTGCTGCGCGGCCGCGCCCACCGGGTCCATACCGCCGTCTGCCTGATCACCCCCGAGGGGCGCCGCCGGGAGAGGGTGGTTGAGACGCGCGTCCGCTTCCGCAACATCTCCGACCAGGAGATCGGCGCCTATCTCGCGAGCGGCGAATGGAAGGGCAAGGCGGGCGGCTATGCCATCCAAGGCATTGCCGGCGCCTTCGTCGTGAAGCTCGTCGGCTCCTATACCAATGTCGTCGGCCTGCCGCTCACCGAGGTGGTGAGCCTGCTCGCGGGCGAGGGCTATCCCGTCACCTTGTTGTGGCTCTCCAAGGCGGAGGTCGAGACCGAGTGAATGCGCCGTCGCGCAAGCCGGCAAAGCCAAAGACATCCGCGCGCTGCCCCATCTGCGGCAAGCCCACGGTCACCGAACATCGCCCATTCTGTTCGAAACGCTGCGCCGAGATCGATCTCGGCCGCTGGCTCAAGGGCGGCTACGCGGTTCCCGGCGAGAGGATCGACAAGGCCGGGAGCGACCCGGATGATGATGAGTGAGGGGAGCCGACATGGCTTATAAGGCGATCCTGGTCCACGTGCCGCTCACCAATGCCGAGGTGCAGGTCGAGCTCGCCGCAAACCTCGCCAAGGCCTTTGGTGCGCACCTGACCGGCCTTTGCGGCCTCACCGAGACGGCGATGCTGCGCAGCGCCGTGCAAAACCCGTTCATTCGTATCGAAGCCGACAAGGCCGATGAGCTCATCGCCGAGGAATCGGCGGAGGCCACCAGCGCGGAGAAGACCTTCGACGCGGTCGCCGCTCAGGTCGGCGTGCCCCATAGCTGGCTGACCGGGGAGGGCGAGGCGGCCGACCTCATCGTCCATGCGAGCCGGGTCCAGGATCTCGCCGTGGTCGAGCAGGCCCGCGACCCGAGCGATCTCCTCTGGGGGCCGGCGGTGCAGATCGCGCTGTCCGGTTATCCGGTCCTGATCGTGCCGCGCACATGGAGCTCGCCGGAATTCGGCCGCCGCGCCGTCGTCGCCTGGAACGGGAGCGCGCAAGCATCGGCGGCGGTCCGCAAGGCGATTCCGCTGCTTCAGCGCGCCGAACACGTGTCGGTGCTGATCGGCAAGTCCCGCGCCACCTTCCCGGCGGCCATGCGCATGGCGCCACTCGACCTTCTCGCTTATTTGCGCCATCACGGCATCGAGGCGGAGGTCTCGAGCGCCGACACACCGGATGAAGACGCCGGCAAGGTGATCCTGAAAGCCGCCGCTGCCGACAGAGCGGACCTCCTCGTCATGGGCGCGTTCGGCCATTCGCGGTTCCGGGAATGGGTTCTGGGCGGCGCCACCCGTCATGTCTTGGAGCACATGGCGGTTCCGGTATTCATGGCCCACTAAGAGGTAAGAGGCGAGAAATCCCGGTCTCGACAGGGACGGGGCGATTTCCTATAAGCCAGGGCCTTGCGTGGGCCTTGCGCCTTTCGGGGAGCCCCTCGCCTCTTATATGCCTTACGGCAGGCCCAGGTAGCTCAGTTGGTAGAGCAGCGGACTGAAAATCCGCGTGTCGGTGGTTCGAATCCGCCCCTGGGCACCAGTCTTTTCAATAACTTAGTCTCATAAAGCGGTAGTTTTCATGTTGCACGTGTTGCAATCCAACCCCCTTCAATTCCAAGGCTTTCCATCGAGCGACGGCAGCTCCATGCAACATGAATGCGACATGCTGGCCTGTTCCATCACCTCGACCTGCGCCCCTGACGCGCGCTGCTTAGGGCGTAGTAGCTTTGCGTCTGCTTCACCCTCAAAAGCGGACGTTAGGGGTCACCGAACTGCATGTCCGCTAAGTGCCATGAGCAGACGTCGGCGGCGCTGCCAATGTTCCGGCGCGTGTGTTTAGTCGTCTAACGCCGGTAACACGGGCCCCTCCTCAAAGAAGAATCGCAGCATTTCTTG
>CAZHCN010000028.1:0-19939 GCA_964530895.1 uncultured Methyloceanibacter sp.
TGCACCATCCCACTCGACGCCACCTCTTCGCCGCTGCCGGAACGGCGGTGCTTGCAGCCAAGAAGGGGAAGGAGGAGGATGAGCCCAAGGCAGAGGCGCAGCCAACGGGGGGCAAGGTCAGCGTTCGACCCGGCACCAACATGCAAGGCGTCAACCCGCAACTGGCTGACGTGGTTCAGCGCGCAGGCGAGATGTTGCCGCGCGGCTACAGGACGGAGATCATCTCGGGCATGCGTGATCCGCGTGTCGCCCGGCCCGGTTCGCAGCACCCTCATGGGCGCGCGATTGACGTGTCAATCATCGACCCGTCAGGGCGTCGGGTACCGAACATCGGGCAGGGACCGGGCACACCGGCGTACCAAGTCTATGAGACGTTCGCCGCCAACACTCAAGCCTTTGCGAAGCAGGTGTACGGGCAAGACGTGACTTGGGGCGGGCACTTCCGTCAAGGTGTCGCCCTTGACCTAATGCATATGCAGGCTGGCGGTCCGCACTACTACGACTTCTCTCCCGCCACCAAGGAGGCCGCGAGCCAGCGTGTGGCGGCCTATCTAGCAGGCCCCGGCAAAGGCCGCTCCCCGGTCACCGGAGGCACAGGCAATTGGGGTCCTGGCGGCGAAGGGCCGGGCGGCACGCCGCCTATGGGCGGGTACGGCGGCGGACGGCCATCCGACGTGTTCACCTTCGGCACCGGCAAGTTTGCACCCGTGCAATCACCTCCCACCCGTACACAACAATGGTATGACGAGAGCGGCATGATGCGTTATAGGCGTATCTCCGGTTCCTCGACCGCTGTGCCCAAGGCGGTTCAGAGCTACATCAACGCCCTCGACCCGAAGTACCGCGACATGGCGTTGCGGCAGTACCAGCGCATACAACAGCAGCAACAGGTCAGCGCATTACCGCGCGACGTGTTCACCTTCGGCAACGCGAAGGGCCCCAGCGCGCAACCAGCTCGACCTTCCGATCAGTTCACCTTCGGCACCGGCAGGCCGCCTGGCGTCAACACGCCAACGCCGCGACCGGCCAGCAGCGAATTACCGCGCGACGTGTTCACCTTCGGGAACCGCAAGCCGCCCGGTGGCTAGCTAATAACCAGCGCAACATTAGCTAGGACATTAGCTGAGGCAAATTCGGCTCGGACGGAAGTTTGGCTAAACCCTTGAAAGCGTTGGTGACCCCGGCAGGATTCGAACCTGCGACCCTCAGATTAGGAATCTGATGCTCTATCCTACTGAGCTACGGGGTCCCACGCTGGGCATCGTTTGGATTTAGAGGAGGGGGGGTCGGCCCGCAAGCCTGTCTCCGGGCGGTTTTCCGCCCTGGCAGGACGCCCTCCGCCACTAACCGAACCTCGTGTCTCAGGTTTTCATAGGCGGTCGAAGGCATTAGGCTCTCCAACCAGAAGGGGGGTGGCCGGACGGGCGCGCCTCCTGGAGGGTGTTAGTCATGTCGGCTGCCGGAATGCAACGCAAGAGTGGGCGCCGCGACGATGTCGGAGCGCCGGTGGTGCGCCGACAGGGATTTCCTGGTCCCGGTCAAGCGGTCTTTCGGAATGCGTACGGGCCGAGGCGATGTTGAGGGACATCAGCACCAGCAGGAAGCTCTTCCTGCTCTGCAGCGCCTTCGTGATCGCCATTGCGGTGGCGATCTACAGCCTCGTTGCCGAAAAGCTCATCGCCATTGATTTTGCCAACAAGGAGCTCATCGGCGTCAGCTACATGGAGAGCCTTAAGGACGTCTACGTCTCGCTTGTCAAAGGGTCTCCTGACAACGCCGGCGCGATCCTGAAGTCGCTCGATGGTGTCGAAGCGCAATTCGGACGCCGACTGCAGACGAAGGAGCTTGAGCAATCGCTGGCCGCGACGCTGCGGCGGCTTTGGTCGGCAGAGACAACGGGCGAGGCGCGACTCAACTTAGTCGCCGAAGCGCTGGAGAAATCCCGGGACCTGATCAGGCGTATCGGCGACGATTCCAATCTCGCCCTCGATCCCGACCTCGACACCTACTATCTCCAGGACACTCTGGTTCGGCAAATGCCCGGCTTGCTTGCCCGGCTCGGCAAATTGCGGAGTGCTGCGGGCAATGATGAGTCGGCGACGGAACGGGACGATAGGGCTCGCCTCGCTGCCCTAACCGCGATGGCCCAGTCGACCGCGGAGGAGATAGCGAAAAACTCCGCCTCCGCGTATCGGGGAAATCCGAGCGGTGCCCTTCGGCGAAAAACTGAACCGCTGATCGCGGTGATGCTGTCCAGCGTCACCGCTTATCTCGCGGGGATGGATGAGAAGGCCCAGTCGGAAAATCCAGACTTCGCCTCGCTCGAGCCTCTGTGGTCCAGCGCGGCGGAGGACACGCTCGGTGCCTGGAGCGCCGGACTCGCGGAGTTGAAGGGACTTCTGAACCAACGCATTGACGATCTCATGGGCCGGCTCTACCGGAGCCTTGCCGTCATGTTGACCCTCACGGCACTGAGCATCCTGCTGGCATACCTGACGCACCGGCACATCGTGCGCCCGCTCTGGCGTCTCGAGGGCGTGGCCCGGCGCGTTCAAGAGAGCAAGGACTACTCCCACCGGGTCGACTACGAGAGCAACGATGAGATCGGACGGCTGGCCGGCGCGTTCGACGAGATGCTCGGCGATCTCGACAAGGCGCGCGAGCGGGAACTCAATGAGCAGGCTGAGCAGTCTGCGCGCAAACGGTTGTCGGTCCTGTTGGACGCCTCGCCGGCCGTGATTTATTGCCGCTCGGCGAGTGGCGACTACCAACCGACATTCGTCAGCGATGGGATCAAGCGGCTGTTCGGCTGCACGCCGAGCGAATATCTGGACGACCCGTATCTTTGGCGCAAATTCGTTCACCCGGACGACATCTCGCGCATCAATGCGTGGGTCGATGTGATGTTCGACCACGACAGGCGTTCGATCGAATATCGCATCCGGCGGCCGGACGGCTCCTATTTTTGGGTGCATGACCGGCAGCAGGTCGTACGCGACGAGAAGGGCGAGCCCACCGAGATCGCCGGTTCGTGGACCGACGTTACCGAGCGCAAAGAGGCGGAGTTCGCGCGCCAGGCCGCGCGCGAACGGCTCGACATGCTGCTTTGCGCGGCGCCGGTCGTCATCTACAGCTTCAAGGTGGATGGCGACTTCGCGCCGACCTTCGTGAGCGCCAGCATCAAACCAATCCTAGGCTACGACCCGGAAGAATATCTGAGGGATGCGAATTTCTGGCGAAGCCACGTCCACCCGGACGACCTCGCCGAGGTCGAGGCAAAGCAGGAAGCGGTCTTCGAGACCGGAGACCATCTGATCGAGTACCGCTTCCGGCGCAAGGACGGCACCTATTGCTGGCTGAGCGACGAGCAGCATCTGGTCCGAGACGAAGACGGCCGCCCCCACGAAGTGGTCGGCTCTTGGAGCGACGTCGACGCCCGCAAATCTGCCGAGCTGGCCTTTGAGGCGGCGCAAGCGGAGCTCGAGAAGGCGAGCCAGGCCGCGCTGGAAGCCAATGAGGCCAAGAGCGTCTTCCTCGCCAATATGAGCCACGAGATCAGGACGCCGATGAACGCCATTATCGGCTTGTCCCACCTGGCGCTGAAAACGGAACTGACGCCGCGCCAGCGCGACTACGTGCTGAAGATCAAGAGCTCCGGTCAGCACCTGCTCGGCATCATCAACGACATCCTCGATTTCTCGAAGATCGAGGCGGGCAAGCTGTCGATCGAGAATATCGACTTCGATCTCGACAAGGTGCTCGAGAACGTCGGCAACCTGATGAGCGAGAAGGCTTCCGCCAAGGGGCTCGAGCTTATCTTCGAGGTGGAGCCGTCCGTCTCCACGCACTTCAAGGGCGATCCGTTGCGGCTTGGGCAGATCCTCATCAACTTCTGCAACAACGCCGTCAAATTCACCGAGGCCGGCGAGATCATGGTGCAGGTCCGCGTGTTGGAGAACAGCGCAGACAATCAGCTGGTCGAGTTTTCGGTCAAGGATACGGGCATCGGCATGACGGCCGAGCAGGTGGAGCGCCTGTTCCAGGCCTTCGAGCAGGCCGATGCCTCGACGACCCGCAAATATGGCGGCACCGGGCTCGGCCTTGCCATTTCCAAGCAGCTCACGGAGCTCATGGGCGGCACTGTCGAGGTGGAGAGTGAGCTCGGCAAAGGTAGTGTGTTCCGCTTCACCGCGCGCCTCGGCAAGGGTGTCGCCGTGCAGCGTCCGCGGCTCCTGCAATCGGACTTGCGCGGCCGCCGCGTGCTCGTCATCGACGACAACGCGCATGCGCGTGCGGTGCTCGCGAATATGCTGACCAACATGACTTTCAGCACCGACGAGGCGGCGTCCGGCGCCGAAGCGCTCGAGATGTTCCGCCAGGCGGCGGATTACGGCGAGAAATACGAGATCGCGTTCATCGACTGGCAGATGCCGGGTCTCGACGGGATCGAGACCGGCAAGCGCATTATGGCGCTGCCGGGAATGGCCACACCGCCGCACCTCGTGATGGTCACGGCGTATGGCCGCGAGGAGGTGTTGAAGCAGGCGGAGGAGAGCGGTTTCGAGAACGTCCTCATCAAGCCGGTGACGTCCTCGATTCTGTTCGACACGGCGGTGGAAGCGCTCGGCGGCGACCTGGGCCATGTGGAAGCGGCGAAAGCCGGACCCGACTTCGACGTCGACGTGCTGCGCGGCGCGCGGGTGCTCCTGGTCGAGGACAACGAGATCAACCAGGAGGTGGCCATCGGCCAACTCGAGGACGCCAACATCTTCGTCGACCTGGCGGAGAACGGCGAGGTGGCGATCCGGCTGATCGGGCAGGCCGATTACGACGTGGTATTGATGGATATGCAGATGCCGGTGATGGATGGGGTGGCCGCCACCCGCGTCTTGCGGGCCGACCCGCGGTTCAAGGATCTGCCCATCATCGCCATGACCGCCAACGCCATGGCGTCGGACCGCGAGACGTGCCTTGCCGCCGGCATGAACGACCACATCGCAAAACCCATTGATCCACATCAGCTTTTCGGTGTGCTCAGGCACTGGATCCGCCGCGGCGAGGACCCGCAGGGAGGGCATGAGGTGGACCGCCCTGCCGCGCCGGCGCCGGCACTGACGCCGACAGGAGAGCCACTCGCGCTCACCGGTGTCGACACGGCGGCTGGCTTGCGGCTCACGGGCAGCAGCCGCAGCCGTTATGAATCGCTCTTGCGCAAATTCGCCGAGCGCAACGACGGCGCGGTCGCGGCCATGCGCCGGTCGCTCGCGAGCGGTGATGCGGCGACGGCCGAGCGTATGGCCCACTCCCTGAAAGGCGCCGCAGCCACGCTGGGCGCCGGCCCGCTGTCCGAGGCGGCGGCCCAAGCGGAGATCATGATCCGCATGGGCAAGCGGGCGGAGGCCGCGCTCGATGCGCTTGCGGCCGCGCTTGCTCCCGTGGTCGAAAGCATTCTCGCAAACCTGCCGGAAGAGGGGGGCGCCAACGGCAAGGATGCGCCCGCGGGCGATCCGATTGCGGTCGTCGAGCCGCTTTCGCGCCTCAAGCAGCTCCTGGAAAGCGATGACGGCGAGGCCGCCGACTTCATCATCGACGCCCGGTCGAAGCTGCAAGGTGTGCTCACACCGGCGGAGGTCAAGGCGCTGTCCGACCAAGTCGGCAATTTCGATTTCGACGCGGCGCTGAGGAGTCTGTCCGGTATCGCTTCGCGGCTCTCGCTCGATCTTGAGGGGAAATGATGTCTTCGTCCGACCACAAGCTCGTGCTGATCGTCGACGACACGCCGACCAATGTCGCGGTCGTCTCCGGCGTGCTGAAGGATGCCTACCGGACCAAGGTCGCGACGAACGGGGAAAAGGCTCTGGCCATCGCCACGGCTGCGGAGAAGCCGGACCTCATCCTGCTCGACGTGATGATGCCCGGCATGGACGGGTTCGAGGTGTGCCGGCGACTGAAGGCCAACCCCGACACGCGCAAGATCCCCATTATCTTCCTCACGGCAAAGACCGACTCGGTCGACGAGGAGAAAGGCTTCGAGGTTGGCGCGGTGGACTACATCCACAAGCCGTTCTCCGCCCCCATCGTCATGGCCCGGGTGCGAACGCAGCTTGCGCTTCAGGACGCGCTCGCCGAGGCCCAGGACGCGCGCAAGCAGGCCGATCAGTTGCTGCATGCGCTTCTGCCGAAGAAGGCCGCCGACGAGATCCGCAATTTCGGGACCGTGATCCCGCGGCGCTACGAGAACGTCGCCGTCTTGTTCTGCGACGTCACCAACTTCACCGCCTATTGCGACCAACATGAGCCCGAGGAGGTGATCTCCAGGCTCGATGCGCTGTTCGTCATCTTCGAGCGCGTCACGGCAAAGCATGGGCTCGAGAAGATCAAGACGATCGGCGACGGATTCATGGCCGCGGCGGGCCTCTTGCAGGAGGTGGACGATCCGGTTGGCGCCGCGGTGCGCTGCGGGCTGGAGATGGCGACGACCCTGATCGACGCCCATCTCGGCTGGGAGGTCAGGGTCGGGGTTCACGCCGGTCCCGTGATCGCCGGCGTAGTCGGTCAGGAGCGATACCAGTTCGATATCTGGGGCGACACGGTGAATATCGCGGCGCGCATGCTCGGCATGAGCGCGCCGGGCAGTGTTGCGGCCACACGGGAGATCTGGGAGCAGGTCCAGTCCGCATTTCACGGCGAGTCGCTGGGCGAAGTCGAGGTCAAGGGCAAGGGCATGATCTCCATCTTCGGAATCCGGCCTCGTCCCGCCGCTTAAGCTCCGATGACGCCGTGGTTCGTGCGCATCCTTGCCGGCATCGCGGGCGGAGCGCTGTGGCCCGCGCCGGCGGCTGCGTGCGACCTGCCGGCGGGCGAGACGGCGACCGTGGCGTCCATCCTCGACGGCGAAACGCTTGAGCTCACGGACGGCCGTACGGTCAGGCTGATCGGCATCAAGGCGCCGTCCCCGCCGCTTGGCTGGACCGGCGATGGCCCCTGGCCGTTCGTGACGGCGGCGAAGGCCGCACTATCGAAGCTGGCGTCGGGGGCGACGGTCGAGCTTCACTTCGATGCGCGCCGCAGCGACCGCCACGACCACGTGCTGGCGCAAGTTTACGTGGTGCGCGGCGAGACAAAGGTCTGGGTGGAAGATGCTCTGGTCGGCGAAGGCCTCGCCCGGGTTTATTCCTTCGCCGACACGCGCGCGTGCGTCGCCGAGCTTCTCGAACGCGAGGCGGAAGCGCGCGCGGCGCGGCGCGGCGCGGCATTTGGCACTCATGGGCCTATCGCGTGCAGGATGCGGCCGATGCGAAGCGCCTGGGCCGGCTCACGCATACCTATCAAATCATCGAGGGTACGGTTCACGCGGTCGGCGAAGGGCGCAAATGGGTCTATGTGAACTTCGCGGAAGACTGGCGGCGCGACTTCACCATCGCCATTGCGCGAAAGGATCTGAACGCCTTCGAGACGGCGGGTCTCGACCTCGAGCGTCTTGCAGGGAAGCGGGTTCGGGTGCGGGGCTGGGTCGAGTGGTGGAACGGGCCGTTGATCGCCGCGACCCATCCCGAGCAGATCGAGGTGCTAGGGCCTGCGCCTGCGCTCTGACCCTGGAAACAAAAATGGCCAGGCGATGTGCCCGGCCATTTCCAATTCCGTGTGGGTGGAGGCTTTAGGCGGCCTTGCCGCGGGGCTCCGCCTCGGCGGCTATCTTGGCATGGCGGGCCGACTTGGCCAGTACGTCGTCGATCTTGGCGACGGCGCTCGCCTCGTCCATCTTCTCCACGGCTGCCAGCTCGCGCGCCATGCGGTCGAGCGCGGCTTCGTAGAGCTGACGCTCGGAGTAGGACTGCTCGGGCTGCGCCTCGGAGCGGTAGAGGTCGCGCACCACCTCGGCGATGGAGATGAGATCGCCCGAATTGATCTTGGCTTCGTATTCCTGAGCCCGACGAGACCACATGGTGCGCTTCACGCGCGCCTTGCCTTTGAGGGTGGTGAGGGCCTTCTTGACCACCTTCTCCTCGGAGAGCTTGCGCATGCCGACGCTCTCGAGCTTGGAGGTCGGGACACGAAGCGTCATCTTGTCCTTTTCGAAGTTGATGACGAACAGCTCAAGCTTCGCGCCGGCAATTTCTTGCTCTTCGATGCTCACAATCCGGCCGACGCCATGCGCCGGATAAACGACATATTCGTTTGTCCGAAAGCCGTGTCTCTGCTGGGGTCTCTTCTTTTCGGGCATACTACCGCCTCACTATTGAAAATTGCTTTGTGGGCACGAAAGCCGGCGTGGCGTGAGCTTACCCAATTCTTACAACCAGCACGTGCCGCTGGAGTTCCGCCTTGGGCGGTATTTGGGTAAAAGACGAGTGGTCGATCAGGAGCCTGATCGTGCCCAACTCCCCTCAAGTCAGAAAAAAAGACGCCAACAGGCGTCGCCTCTCTTGGTGCTTCACGCGCCGACAGTCTGCGCCATTTCAAGGGCACCATAGCACAATTTTAGTGAATCTGGAAGCCGTCCCGTGCCGCAGCATGGCCCTTTCGGCGCCGCAATATGCGGCATTTTGACCGCAGGGTTAATACTTAACCCGTTGAAGGAGCTAGTCCCCTTCGCCCGGCTCGGTCGAAAAGTATTTCTGAAACTTGTCCGGCTCGGCCACAAACGCGTCGGCATCCGGGGGGGCCGGCTTCTTCGTCGTGATGTTCGGCCAGGTCTCCGAATACTGCCGGTTGACCTCGAGCCATTGCTCCAGTTCGGGCTCGGTGTCGGGCTTGATGGCCTCGACCGGGCACTCCGGCTCGCAGACGCCGCAATCAATGCACTCGTCCGGATGGATGACCAGCATGTTGGCGCCCTCGTAGAAACAATCTACCGGGCAGACCTCCACGCAGTCGGTATATTTGCACTTAATGCAGACTTCTGTGACGACGTAAGTCATCGATCCCACACGGTTTCGGGCTTCCCTAGCCCACGGCTCCAAGCCCTTGCGGGCCGTCAATTTGGCCCGGGGAGCGCCCTGCCTATAACAATCGCGCGACCAGCACAAGGCGGCGCAACGCCCGGCAAACGGTCAATTTCTGCGGTAGGGCACGATCAAAGCCGACGCTTATAGGTTGAATTTCTTGGCGCGTCCTAAGCCGGCGTCAATCAATTTATGGCACGTCCCGAGGTCGGGTCGCGAGCCGTGGGCGGGCGGTCGCGGTGCGATCCGGCTTCTGGCCTTTCCGGCCGGAAGTCCCCTGTTGGCCGATCGTCTCCAGCGTGCTGGGAGGCAGCAAAGCGCCCAATGCCCGACCTGCCTAAGATGTTCAGCGATCGACGGCCCTTGGCGCGTGCCGGGCCCCTCCTCATCGTCGGTGCGCTTGGCATTGCCGTTGCCGTTGCCGCCTGGGTCGCGGTCTCGGTTTGGGAGGAGAGGCTCGCTAAGGCGAAGTTCAATGATGCTGCCGGCGATTATGCGACGGTCCTCCAGCACGGGCTCGACGCCTATCTCGACAAGATCGTAGACCTTCGTGCCCTTTATGACGCCTCTAGCGGCGTCGAGCGCCGGGAATTCAATCTCTTCACGAGCCAGATCTTGGCCGGCCACGGCGACGCGATGCGGCTCGTCTGGTGTCCGCGCATCGACGGCGATGAGCGGGACGCCTTCGAGCGCCACGTGCGCGGCAACGGGCTTCCCGACTATTCGATCAAGAAATGGGCGCCCACAGGGCCGCTCTTCGATTCAAAGCCGCGCGCGGAATACTTCCCTATCCTCTATTCCACCGCTTCGTCTTCCCGGACAGCGACCTTCGGCACGGATCTCGCCTCGGAGGCGGTGCGAAGCAACGCCATCCATCGTGCGGTCGATGGAGACATGATGGCGACGGCCCAGAACATCGAGCTGCGCAATCCGATCGAGGGAAAGCGCGCCGGCTTTCTTGTCTTCTTGCCCATCTACAAGCAGGGCTATCCTCACGATAGCGTCATGACAAGACGCCGGAATATCGAAGGCGTGGTTGCCGGCGTCTTTCAAACGTCCACGGTGCTCGACTCCATACTCAAGAGGGCGGTGCTGCCGCGGAGCGTCGACGTCTTCATTTATCCGACAAATACCGGCGAGGATGCGCCGCCGCTCTATTCGCGCGTCGTCGGTGGCGAGCAAAAGCCGACGGCGACGAGAGCTTCGCTTGCGGCATTGGCCCATTGGTCCGCGTCGCTTGCCGTCGGCGATGCCCGATGGGAGATGATTGTGGTGCCGGCCAGTTTCAGTCCGATCAACTATTACCGCGCCTGGTTGGTCGTGGTGCTGATCTCCTTAGTGTTCGCCGCGGTGCTTGCCTATATGTGGGCTTCGCTGCGCCATGCGCTGCGGCTCGAGACCGCCAACCGCAGGATTCTGCAGCTCGCACAGACCGACATCCTCACCGCGCTGGCGAATCGCCGCGCGTTCATGAAAAGGCTCAAGATGGCGTTCGCGGCGAGCTTGCGCGGCGCCCCGCCGTTCGCGGTCCTCTATCTCGACGTCGACGACTTCAAGGACGTGAACGATACCCTTGGCCACGCCATGGGCGACGAGCTCTTGAAGATGGTCGTGGCGCGTTTGAAGGCAGTCGTGCGGGAAGAGGATCTGGTGGCGCGGTTCGGGGGCGACGAGTTCGCCATTCTTGCATTGAATGTGAACGATCCGACCGAGGCGGGTACGCTCGCGGCGCGAATCGGCAGAGCGCTCGCTGAGCCTTTCGTCATCGATGGTCACAAGATCTCCGTTACCTCCAGTATCGGTATCGCATTGTTTTCGCGGGACGTCGCTGGGCCCGACGCGATGATGGTTCAGGCAGACCTTGCGCTCTATGGCGCCAAGGACGAGGGTCGCAACCGATATCAGTTCCATAGCGAGGAACTTGACCGGCAAGTGCATGAGCGCGTGCGGGTGGCCGACGAGCTTAGGACGGCGATCGACGAGGGAGCTCTTGAGCTCTACTACCAGCCGCAAGTCGAGCTCGCGACGGGCCGCATCACCGGGCTCGAGGCCCTGGTACGCTGGAACCACCCCACGCGCGGCCTGCTGACGCCCGCCGCGTTCATCCCGATCGCGGAGCGGACCGGCGCTATATTGCCGCTTGGGAAATGGATCTTCGATAAGGCCTGCCGCCAGCTCCAGACCTGGCAATCGGAGGGGATCGCGCCGCACATTCTCGCGGTCAACGTGTCAGGCGTGCAACTCAAGAGCGCGTCCGAGCTCCAAGGGGAGGTTGAGGCGAGCCTCATCAAATGGAATATCGATCCTGGCCACATAGAGCTGGAGCTCACCGAGTCGGTCCTCATGGAAGCCACGCAGAAGCATAGCCATACGCTCGAGAATCTGCGCCGGTTGGGGACGAAAATCGCCATTGACGATTTCGGCACCGGTTATTCTTCGCTCAAGTACCTGACGAACTATCCGGTCAACCGGCTGAAGCTCGCGCAAGAGTTCGTCTTCCGTGTCACCGTGGACTATCGGAATGCCGCGGTGGTGCGCGCCGCCATCCGGCTCGCGCACGAGCTCGGCCTCGACGTCATTGCCGAGGGCGTGGAGACGGAGGCGCAGATGCGCTTCTTGATCGGCGCGGGCTGCGAGCAGGCCCAAGGCTACTATTTCAGCAGGCCCGTGACGGCGGTTCAGGCGACGGCGATGTTGCGCGAAGGGCGCATAGAACCCGCGTCGGTGGCGCAGCCGCGGCGGTTTACGCCGGCGGCGTAACTTCCACCCGTTCGAAGGACTCAGGCATCGCCGCCGCGAAGGGCATCGAGACGGCGGCGATCACGCTTGGTTGGGCGTTTTCCCGGGCGCTGTAGCGCGTGCGCCGTGTCCGGCGCGTGCGTCGCCTTCGGCGTCAGATCCTCATAGAGGGCTTGCGCGAGGCTCGCCGGTCCGCGCCGCTCGGCGACATCGAGGACGCGCACGACCGAGAGGCGCCCCGAATGGGCGGTGGTCACCACGTCGCCACCATGCACGACCCGGCTCGGCTTAGTTGCGCGCTCGCCGTTGATACGGACCTTGCCATCTGCGATGAGGCGGGCGGCGCCCGAGCGCGTCTTCACCAGGCGTGCGCACCATAGCCACTTGTCGAGGCGCTGCTCCGGCAAGCGTCAGCTCGGCTCGGACCGGCCGCGCGCGGCGAGGCTGTCTCTCAGCTCTTTGAGGGCCGCGAACGGCGAGTTTTCGGAAACGCGCTCGGGCTTGGCATGATGATGGCGGTCCTGCGCCCGCGCCTGACCGCGGTCTTGGCCCTTGCCCTGGGCTCTGGCTTGCCCCTTGCCTTGGCGTCGCGGGCGTTTGCTGGAAGCGTTGGCCTGCTTGTCGTGCGATCCACTTTGTCTCTTGTGCGGCGGGCGGTGCGGCTCTTTGCGTCTGCTGGGGCGCCAGATCTCGTCGAAGACGGGCTCGGGCGACACCACCTCCTCGGCGTGTGCATTGGCCTCCGCGTTTGTGCCGTCTTCAGCGGACGGGCCCGCGGTCTGCGTCGCATCGGTTGCCTCGGGTGCGGATGACGGCGCGGCAGCACCGTTGCCGTTTTCACGCTTCCGTCGCTCGAGCCGGAAGCCAAGCGCCCGCAGAATCGAGCCGAACTCGTCGCCCGAGCATCCCACCATGGACATGAGCTCCGGTACGACACGGAACCCGCCGTCGCCGGTGGCGCCTGACGGCGCCGCCTCGGCTTCGCTGCCGTCCGCCGCGCGCCAGGTGACCCGCGCGCGAATAAGGTCGGAAAGACGCTCCAGCATGTCGATGCGCACGGCGCGATTGCCGGCCACATGGAAGCCGGCGGCCCGCCAATAGGGCTCGGGAATGGCCTTGTCCGCCGCCACCGAGGTCAGGCCCTGCTGCGGCCGCTCCGGCAAGCCATCGGCGTCGAGGCCGTGCTCTTGGCCGGCGTGCAGGGCCCACAGCAGAAGCAGAAGCTCGGCAGCTGCAGGCTTCAGCAGCGCCGGGAAGTAGAGATTGAAGGCGCCAAAACGCACGCCGTATTTGCGCAATTGCCCGCGGGCATTCTGGTCGAGCGCCTTGATCTCGGCGGAGGCCGTGTCGCGGCGGAGCACGCCGAGATTCTCGGTGAGACGGAAGGCAAGCCCGCGGGCGAGGCCGGAGAGGTCCTGGGCTTCGCTCAGCGCCATCAGCGGTTTGAGCCTTGCCTCAAGATGCGCGGCGAGCCAGGCGTCGAGGCGAGCCATCACGCGCTCCTTATCGGGCGGGCTCAAATGCTCGTCGGCCGAGACCTCGAAGCGCGGCTTCAGCGCCGTCTCGCCACGTTCGAGCCGGCCGATCTCCGAGCCCTGCCACATGATGCGGCCGCTGGGCGTCAGCGTAATGGCCTCATCAGGGGCGGCGGCGAGCGCCTCGGCGCGGGAGGCGAGCTCGATCGCCAGAACTTGCGCGGCGGCATGGCGCGCGGCCTTGCCGTGAATGCCGTCGCTCGACGCATCCGGCGTGAAGCGGAAGCCGTCGAGGCGGCCGACATAATGGTTCTCGACCAAAATCTGACCGTCAGGGCTGATCTCGGCCATCATATCCTCCTTATCGCGCAGGCGCCGCATGAGCACGCTGGTGCGCCGGTCGACGAAACGTTGTGTCAGGCGTTCATGAAGGGCGTCGGACAGTGTGTCCTCGATCGCGCGCGTGCGATCCTGCCAATGCTCGGGATCATGGAGCCATTTGGCGCGATGCGACACGTAGGTCCAGGTGCGAATCTGGGCGAGCCGATTCGACAGCGTGTCGAGATCGCCGTCGGTGCGGTCGGACTGCGCCACCTGGTTGGCAAACCAGTCCTCGGGGATACTGCCCTCATCGCTCATGACGAAGCGGAAGAGGGTGCTCACCAGCTCAGCATGGTTCGTCGGCGAGACCTTGCGGTAGTCGGGGATTTGGCACATTTCCCACAACAGACCCACGGCGGCCGGTGCTTTGGCAACGTCGCGCAATGCGTCGTCGCGCGTGACGTTCTCGAGCGCGATCACGTCGTCCACCATGCGCGAGCGGGCGAGGCGCGGATGGTCCGGCGTCTCGCGCAAGCTCTCCTTCAGAGCCTCGATGGAAGCGAAATCGAGCGTGCGACTGCGCCATTGCAGCACGCCGACCTGGTCGAAGGCGTGGCTCTCCAGCCTGTCGATCAGCTCGGAGTCGAACGGCGCGACCTGGCCGGTCACGCCGAACGTGCCGTCGTTCATATGACGTCCGGCGCGGCCGGCGATTTGACCGATCTCCGACGGCGAAAGATTGCGGTGCGCCTGGCCGTCGAATTTGCGGATGCCGGCAAAGGCCACGTGATCGAGATCGAGATTGAGACCCATGCCGATGGCGTCGGTCGCCACGAGGAAGTCCACGTCGCCGTTCTGGTAGAGCTCCACTTGCGCGTTGCGGGTGCGGGGGCTCAGCGCGCCGAGGACTACCGCAGCGCCGCCGCGCTGCCGGCGCACGAGCTCGGCGATGGCGTAAACGTCGTTGACCGAGAACGCGACGATGGCCGACCTGCGCGGGAGGCGGGTGATCTTCTTGTCGCCGGCGTAAGTGAGCTTCGAGAGGCGTGGGCGCGACACGAGGTTCGCGCCGGGAAGCAACTCGCGAATGGCGTCGCGCATGGTGGCCGCGCCGAGCAGCAGCGTCTCGTTCAGACCGCGCGCGTGGAACAGCCGGTTGGTGAAGACATGCCCGCGCTCGGCATCCGCCGCGAGCTGGATCTCGTCCACGGCGACGAAGTCGGCCTCCAGCTCCCGCGGCATGGCCTCGACGGTGCACACATAGAAACGCGCCGATGGCGGCTTGACCTTCTCTTCGCCGGTGATGAGCGCGACTTGGCCCGGGCCGACGCGGGCGACGACCTTGTCGTAGACCTCGCGGGCCAAGAGGCGCAGCGGCAGGCCGATAACGCCCACGTCGTGGGCGAGCATGCGCTCGATGGCGAGGTGGGTCTTGCCCGTGTTGGTGGGTCCGAGCACGGCGGTGACGCCGCGGCCCTTGAGGACACCTGTGGATTGCGTGGAAAAGGACCTGCTCATTCTACTTAGGTCTTAACGTGACTCTCGCTCGTGGCGTGAACGGGGGAAGAACGAATCCCGTCCGAATCGCTGACTCCGCCCATTCGGATTATGTTCTGCCCTAAAACGGCACATCTTTCGGGGCGTCCTCGGTTCTCGGGCGCCTGCCTCGCGCCTTCGGGGTCGAACGCTATATGTCGATTTCGGTCTTCTCTGGCCTCTAGCCTTGCAGGATCGCAACGGGAACGGAGCGGGGGCGAATCAGGGGTGCGTAAATTTTCAGCGTCCGTTCCCTACGACATGTTGGGTTTTGTGGCTCTCGCGTTAACACCTGGTGCGAACGGTGCGCGCACTCAGTTGAGGCTGGCGCGCCTCGGACCTGCAACTTGTATCGATGTGACCACGGCGGTGCCATAGCCCACGGGCGTTGGCAGCACAATCCGATAGGGCACATACATATGTGTCCCCTTGACCGGCATGAGCCAAACCTCGATCTCGTCGGTCTGCCGCATCAGCCTGATCCCCGGATTGTCGGGCTGGTAGCCGGCGATGGGGATGAACTTCACGCGACAGATCACGGCCGGTCCGGAATAATTGCCGGGCGTGGCATTGTGCACCATCACCGCTTTCTTCGGCTTGAGCACCAGATCGAAGCGCGCCTTGCCGTCGAACACGGGCAGCATCTGGTTGCAGACGCTCAAGTCGCCATAGGGGTTCGGCGAGCGCGCCGTGAGAAACGCGCCGCTCAACGGATCGAGCACGCCTTCGAGCTGCTCTTGGGTGACCGGTATGGTCCCGGGGATGGGTCGCTTATTGGGCACGATCGAGATGTGCTGCACGGCGCCGTCGTCGAAGGTCACGCGCAATTGCTCGCTGCCCCGGCTGCCGTCGGAATAGTTCGCCGCGTACATAGAGGGTTCGGGGCCTGCCGGCGTCACGCGGCCCGCGCTCGCCGTGGAGCCGCGCCACTCATAGAGGATGCCTTCGAGGATGGAGAAGCGGCCTTCGCCGCGCATCTGGTAGCCGTCCCCGTTGAAGGTTGTAGTCACCTGGAAGTTGCCGAGATTGATACGGCCAATATTGACCTGGTAGACGGCGACGATCGAGGATGCCCTGGGACCGACGTCCTCGGCGACGGCGTGCTCACCGGCAAGATTGCCGCCGAGCCCCAGCGTCAGGCCGGCGACAGCCGCAAGACTCAGACAATGCCGTGCTGCCCACATGCCTCCCGACCTCTGGCAAGGCGGCCCCGCGAGGCCCCCACGATCCCCGGAATGTCCAGGTATTTGGGGGATTCGTCAATTCGCGAAGCATAGACGGAAATCGAGGCGGTGCCTTGACCGAAAAGGGCCATCCCCGTATATCTCGGCTCCCTGGCGCCTGCGCTTGTGGATTGTCACAAGCCGCTACAGGCTTCCATAGATCGTGTTTCAAGAAGGACAAGGACCATGGCCCGTCGCTGCGAGCTGTCCGGCAAAGCCGTGCTCACCGGCAACAATGTGAGCCATGCCAAGCGCCGCACAAGGCGCCGTTTTCTACCGAATCTGTGCAATGTCACGCTCCAGAGCGAGGCGCTCAAGAAGCGCGTCCGGCTCACGGTCTCGGCCAATGCGCTGCGTTCGGTCGAGCATCGCGGCGGCCTCGACGCCTATCTGCTCAAGGCCGGCGATGACGAGCTGTCGATAAAGGCACGGCGCCTCAAGCGTGAGGTCGCCAAGGTGACCCAGGCGCAAGCCGCCTCCTAGGCTCTCTAGCGGGTCTGCGGCCCCGCGACGCGGTTTCCCGCGGGCATCGCGAACTGCATGATCAGCGTCCGCTGGAGCGGGCTGAAATTGTCGTCCGACATGAGGGTCAAGATCGTCTCGCCCGAGGCCGAGCGGAAGGCGGCGATCGCTTCCATATTGTCGATATTGAGCACGTCCGTCGCCTCGAGCAGAACCTCGCCCTCGATCAGCGCGCCGCGCTTGAGCTCGGCCGGCGTGATGCGGCGGATGCGCATCTTCACGCCTTCGCTGTAACGGAAACGCCGCTCGAGCACGACGATCCCGCCGTCGGGAAGACCCGCGGCGTCGGTGATGTCGAAGCCTTCGAGGCGCCGCAAGGTGATCGGCCGCGGGCTCGGGCCTCCGATCATCCAGCCTTTGAGATTCCCATTCTTGTCTCGCAGCCGCTCGGAGAAGGCGACGAGCGTTCCCTTGAGCGGACCTGCGCGGATCAGCGCGATGGCTTCGATACCTTGGTTGGCGCTCATGGCGTGGGCCTCTTTCGGCAGACGCACGGCGCGGTCCGGCGGTCCGAAACGCTTCGGCGTGAAGGGATAGAGCAGCACGCGGTGATCGCGCTCGAAGGAGACATAGGCTTGGCCGCTACGCGTGTCGCCGCTTGCGAGGGCGATTCCCTCGGAATCGCGTTCGTTGTCATTCGTCAGCGGCTTGCCGTCATGACCGAGAATGGGTCCGAGCGTCACATCTTGAAGCGCCTTGAGTGAGCGGCCGTCGTAGACGAGCCGCGCGCGCATCCATGTTCCGGCATCCGAGATGGCGAGCAGCGTCGTGCCGGTCGGGTCGATCGCAAGCCCCGAATAGCCGCCGAATTGGTGCGACTTGGCGAACAGGTTGAGCCCGCCGCGGAACACGAGCTTGCCGAAGTCTTTGCGCTGGGGCTGGTCGCGGTCGAAATCGATGGGAATGGCGGAAACGGGCGTCGTGATCGCGCGCGTAAGCACATCGGCGGGCTTATCGGCGAGCGCCGGCCCAATGACGACGACTGCGGCGACGACAAAGACAACGAATATTGCCCAAGGGGTCGGAAAGAAACGGACCTGGCGCAGCATGCCGCCGTCATAGCTCCCAGTCTTGTCGTTTCGCCGTTTTAGGCGCCGTCGGTCGGATGCACTACAAATAAAACAAAATAGCGAACCCGAAGCGCCTTCGGGCGTTTGGTCTCTGCTTACGCCGGGGAGTGTAAGCGATCACACCATGCGATATGCAATCTGTCTGTTGTCCTTAGCGTGAGAAGGAGGTCTAGATGAGCAATTCAGAGCGGATGGCTGAACAGGCCAAGAGATTGGGTCGGGACGCTGAGGATCAAGCACAGTCCATCAGCCGGCAATATCAGAAAGCTGCACAAAAGGGCCTCGATGATGCTACCCGGTCGGTGCAGGAAGCAAACGAAGGTCTTCAAGCGATCGCCGCCGAGATGACCGACTACTCAAAGAAGAGCTTCGACGACGTAATGCATGCTTGGGAGCAGTTGATGGGGGCCAAGTCGGTCGGGGAGATGTTCGAAATCCAAGCGCACTACGCGAAGAAAGCCCTCGAGTCGTACTCATCGGCGATGTCCAAGGTCGGGGGTCTCTATCTCGGGATCGCCCGCAACGCCACTAAGCCGGCCGAGGAGGCGGCCAAACGCCTCTCTTGACGGCGTGACGGTCTGATCGGGCTCAGTGGAGCTTCCGCCGCTTGGCACGCGCGGCGGCAGGCAGGCTGCGGTGTAATTGCCGCCAGGCGAGATCCTCGTCGAACAGTTCGGCCAGTTTCTCGGTCATGACACCGGCAAGCTCCTCGGCGTCGGTCACGGTGACGGCGCGGCGGTAATAGCGCGTCACATCGTGGCCGATGCCGATGGCGAGCAGCTCGACCGGGGAGCGGGCCTCGATCTCGTGGATCACCTGGCGCAGATGGCGCTCCAGATACGACCCAGAGTTGACCGACAATGTTGAATCGTCGACCGGCGCGCCGTCGGAGATCATCATCAGAATGCGTCGCTGTTCGGGCCGCGCCAATAGCCGCTCATGCGCCCAGGTGAGCGCCTCGCCGTCGATATTCTCCTTGAGCAGCCCCTCGCGCATCATCAGCCCGAGATTGCGGCGCGCGCGCCGCCAGGGCGCATCGGCCGACTTGTAGATGATGTGGCGCAGATCGTTGAGCCGGCCCGGAAGCGGCGGCTTCATGGCGTTAAGCCACGCCTCGCGCGAGTGGCCGCCTTTCCAGGCCCGCGTGGTGAAGCCGAGAATCTCCACCTTCACGCCGCAGCGCTCCAGGGTGCGCGCGAGAATGTCGGCGCAGCAGGCGGCGACCATGATGGGCCGCCCGCGCATGGAGCCGGAATTGTCGAGGAGGAGCGTCACGACAGTGTCGCGGAACGCTGTGTCGCGCTCCTGCTTGAAGGTCAGCGGGTGCATCGGATCGACGATGACGCGGGCCAGCCGCGAGGCGTCGAGCATGCCTTCCTCGAGGTCGAAGTCCCAGCCGCGGTTCTGCTGGGCGAGCAGGCGCCGCTGCAGCCGGTTGGCAAGCCTGGCGACGGCGCCGTGGAGCGCCACGAGCTGCTTGTCGAGAAAGGCGCGCAGGCGGTCGAGCTCATCGGTGTCGCAGAGATCCTCGGCGGCGACGATCTCATCATAGGCGCGGGTGAACACCTTGTAGCCGAACGCCTCGGGGTCATCGAGGACGGAGACGTTCGGGCGCCAGGGGTCGGAGCGCCGGGGCAGGTCGGCCGCCTCGGTGTCGCGGTCGAGCTGGTCGGTCGAGCCGTCTTCCTGATCTTCCAGGGTCTCTTCTGCCGTGTCGTCCGGCTCGGCGCGGGACTCGGTTGCCAGTTCGGCGCGGTCCTGACCGTCGGCGCTGTCATCTTGGTCTTCGGCGGCATTCGGATCGGAGTCGCCGTCCTTGATCTGCTCGTCGTCCTCCTCGCTCTGGTCGAGCTGGTCGGCGAGGTTGAGGGCGGCGAGCACATCGCGGGCGAGCCGGCCGAAGGCCTCCTGATCCAAAAGCGTCTCGGGCATGCGGTCGAGTAGGGTGCGGGCGCGTTCCTCGATCCACGGACGCCACAAATTGACCAGCGCGCGTGCCTTGGCCGGCGGGGCGACGCCGGTCAGCCGCTCGCGCACGAGAAGCGCCAGCGCGTCGGGCAGCGGCGCTTCGGCGCGCTCGGTCTCCTCGGTGATGCGGCTCCGCGCGT
>CAZHCN010000029.1:0-19786 GCA_964530895.1 uncultured Methyloceanibacter sp.
CCACCATGACGGCGCCGGTCAGCGTCGCGAGATTGATCACGGCCTTCGGCTTGAAGCGCTCCTGCGCGTACCACAGACAGTCGGCGAGCACCATGCGCCCTTCGGCGTCGGTGTTGAGCACTTCGATCGTGGTGCCCGACTTCGCCATGACCACGTCGCCCGGACGCTGCGCCTTGCCGCTCGGCATGTTCTCCACGATGCCGATGACGCCGACAGCGTTGACCTTCGCCCTGCGCTCGGCAAGCGCCTGCATGAGGCCGACGACGCACGCGGCGCCTGCCATGTCGCCCTTCATATCCTCCATGCCGCCCGCGGGCTTCAGCGAGATGCCGCCCGTGTCGAAGGTCACGCCCTTGCCGACGATGGCGATCGGTGCGCCACCCTTGGGACCGGCGCCCTTCCACTGCATGACCACGACGTGGCTCGGCTTGTCGCTGCCCTGACCGACTGCAAGCAGCGCGTTCATCCCGAGCTTCTTCAGCGCGGGCACGCTCAGCACCTCCACCTGCACGCCGGCCTTGGTGAGGGCCTTGGCGCGTTGCGCGAACTCGGCAGGTCCGAGCACGTTCGCCGGCTCGTTTACGAGATCCCGCGCGAGGTTAACGCCGTCGACGATCGCTCGGTCCGGTGCGAACGCGCTCCCTGCCGCGCGCGGATCGGCGCAATGGATGACGAGCTTCTTCAGCATCTTGTCGGCGCCGGCGTCCCCGTTCTTCTTCGGCGTCGATTTGTATTTCTTGAACGTGTAGCCGCGGAGCTGCGCGCCGAGTGCGAAACTCGAAACGTTGGCGGGCGACACATCGCCCTTGACCGGCTCGAGATAGACGTGGGCCGACGCCCCTTCCCGTCCGGTCAGCAGACCGCGCACCGTGCCGCCGAGATTGAGCCAATCCTCGTGTCCGAACGAGTCTGGCTTGCCCATACCCATGACGATGATGCGCGAGAACTTGACACCTTGCGGCGCGATCACGTCGACCGTCGTGCCTTTCTTGCCCTTGAACCCGGTGATCTGCGACGCCTTGCTGAGAAGCTGCCCGGTCTTCTTATCGAGATCTTGAGCCGCAGGCGAAAGCTTCGGCCCCTCCTCAGCGAAAACCACGGCAACGCCGTCGCCGGCTGCAGTCTTACTGGCAAAGGACAAAGCGGTCTGATCGGTCACGGGGAGCTCCATCTGATGAGTCGTGGTGCCCGGCTGAAAACAGCCGACCAAAGGCGCGCCGGACGGGAGGCGACCGGGCGCTCCCTGGTGCAGTTTTGCAACAGCGGCAGGGAATCTAACGACCTACCTAAGTCGTGCCTCACGGGAAAGCAAGCCATTCCAAAACGCCGAAATTCCGCCATGTTGGACTGGTGAGAATCTCTTTTGGTGCCAGCCGGTTGGCGTCTCATTGCGGGGCGTCTCGGGGGACCGGCCAAGGACCAGTCGGGGGACCTCGGAAAAGCAGGTCATGACGCTCTTCAGCCGATACATGCTTCGGCAGGCGACGAATGCGTTCCTCGTCATACTGCTCACCCTGACGTGCATCGTCTGGCTCGCTACAGCCTTGAAACAGCTTGATCTTATCACGTCGCAAGGTCAGGGCCTGCTGCTGTTTTTCCAGATGACCTTGCTCAGCCTGCCGAGCCTCGTGGCGCTGATTGCGCCCAACGCGGTCTTGATGGCCTGCCTCTACACCCTCGACCGCATGAACGGCGACAGCGAGATGATCGTGATGACGGCCGCCGGCGCGCCTGTCTGGCGGGTTTGCTCCTCCCTCATCGCCCTCGCCGCCTTGGTCAGCATCGCCATCCTCTTGTCGAACATCTTCCTGAACCCCGCCTGCATGCGCGGCTTGCGCACGTTCATCACCCAGGTCAGAGCGGACATGATCTCGCAAGTCATTCAGCCAGGCCGATTTTCCAGCCCCGAACGCGGCCTGACCTTCCACATCCGCGACCGCAGCCCGACCGGCGACCTCCTCGGGCTCCTGGTTCATGACGAGCGCGATCCCAAACAGGTGATGACCTATCTCGCCGAGCGCGGCCGCATTATCAGCAATGATGAGGGGTCCTATCTCATCATGTTCGACGGGTATGTTCAGCGCTTCGACGCCGAAAGCAAAGAGAAGGCCGTGCAGATCGTCGAATTTGATCAGAATGTGCTCGATATTTCCGATCTGACCCCAAAAGACGTAGGGGGAAAAGAACTTAGACCAAAAGAATACTCTTTTGGCGATTTGCTAGGTGCTTCTAGTAACAAAGATATACCTGAAAAAGATTATGGACATTTTCGGTATGAATTGCACGAACGTCTTGCCACACCTCTCTATCCACTTGTTTTTATCTTTGTAGCCATTGCCCTGATGGGCCAAGTGCGCACCACGCGTGAGAACCGTTGGGGCCAGATTCTGACGGCTTTCGGCCTCGCCGTCGGCCTCAGAGTTGCAGGCATCACCGCCGGCAACCTCGTCACCCTCAATGCGTCAGCCGTGGTGCTCGTGTATGCTATTCCGGTGGCGGCGATTCTCATTGCGGCGTGGACGGCGCAGGTTAGAATGTCGCCAGAACTGCGGTCCAAGCTGAACTTCGAGCTCAAGCTTCAGCCAAAAAACATAAGGTTTTGGGCCGGTAGAGGGATGCAGACGGAGTGAGAGCGCAGATGCGTGGCATCAGTGCCGGGGGAACGCTTGCGCGCTATTTCTCAGCGCGGTTTCTCGTCGCCATGTTGGCGATGTTCGTCATCTGTTGCGTGCTCATCTTCTTCGTCGATTTCATCGAGATGCTACGTCGCGCCGGTAACTACTCGGGCGACATTCCCGGAATTCTTCTCGCGTGGATGACGCTGCTCCGCTTGCCCTCGTTCTCCGAACTCACCCTGCCCTTCGCCGTGCTCATCGGCACCATCGTGATCTTCCTGATGTTGAGCCGCTCGTCAGAGCTGGTCGTGTTGCGCGCTGCGGGCATCTCGGTCTGGCAATTCACACTCCCTGCGATGATCGTCGCCTTCCTGCTCGGTGTGGCCTTCGTCCTCCTCTACAACCCCCTCGCCGCGGTCGCGCGCGGCGAAGCGGAGCGTCTTTACGCCAACGCCTTTGGCAAAGAGGAATCGCTCCTCAAGACGGACAACAAAGCCGGGGCGTGGCTCCGGGAGGACGGCGCCGACGGACCCTCCGTCGTCCATGCGCTTCAAGTGTTGAACCAGGGGCTCGAGCTGAACGGTGTCACCGTGTTCCAGTACGCCCCCGATCACGCGCTGACGGAACGCATCGAAGCGAAGCGCGCCCTGCTCAAGAACGGGCGCTGGGAGCTTGAGGACGCCTGGGTCAGCGCCGTGGGCCGGGAGCCCGCGTTCTACGATCGCTATCTGCTCAGCACCTATCTCACGCCGACCCAGGTGCGCGACAGTCTTGGCACGGTGTTCTCGATTTCGTTCTGGGATTTGCCGAACTTCATCGAGATCTCCGAACGTGCCGGCCTGCCCGCAACCCAATACCGTGTGCAATACCAGCTTCTTCTGTCGCGACCCTTCCTCCTCGTCACCATGGTGCTGATCGCGGCGACCTGCTCCCTCAAGAGCTTCCGTTTCGGCAACGTCCAGATCAACGCGATGTTCGGGCTCGCGGCCGGATTCGGCTTCTTCGTGTTCTCTGAGATCTCGCGCAATTTCGCCATGGCGGGGCTGACCTCCGCCGCGGCGGCGGCGTGGGTTCCGGTGATCATCGCGGCTTCGCTCGCGCTCACTGTGCTCTTGTACGAAGAGGACGGGTGATGGCGCGCACATTGGCAATCCCGCTTTCGATCTGCCGGGCCCTGCCCGGCCTTGCCGCGTCTGATGGACGTCCGTTGACCGGGTCGTTTGGCGTCGTTCTGGTCGCTGCCATCGCTGTCCTCGCCGGGCTTTTTGCGCCCGCCGACGTGGCGTTCGGCCAGGCCCAGACGAGCCTCGACCAGATCATCCAGGCGCCCAAGGTCGACAAGGCAGCGCCGATGCTCCTGCAAGCCGACGAGATGGTCTACGACAACGACAACGGCAGGATCACCGCTAAGGGCAGCGTCGAGATCTACTACGGCGACTACACCGTGCTCGCCGACCGGGTGGTCTATAACCGGAACACCAACACGTTGATGGCCGAGGGCAATGTCCGCATGAAGGACCCCGACGGCGCCGTCATCACTGCCGATCAGCTCACTCTGACCGACGATTTCCGCGACGGCTTCGTCGATGCGCTCAAGCTTGTCACCAAGGACGACACGCACATCGTCGCCCAATCGGCGACACGCGAGGCGGGCAACGTGACTGTGTTCGAGAAAGGCTGGTTCACGCCTTGTAAGCTTTGCGAGGACAATCCGAGCAAGCCGCCCACCTGGCGCATCCGCGCGGGCAAGATCACCCATAAGCGCGACCAAGCCGTCATGAGTTTCAAAAATGCGACTTTCGATTTCTTCGGCGTGCCGGTGATCTGGGTCCCCTACTTCCAGACCGCCGATCCCACGGTCAAGCGGAAGTCAGGTTTCTTGATGCCGGCCTATAGCCATTCCAACGAGCTCGGGAACACGGTTCAAGTTCCCTACTACTTTGCGCTCTCCGATCACTACGACTTCACCTTCGCACCGATGTGGACGGAGAACGCGGGCACGTTGTTGGTCGGCGACTGGCGCCAGCGTACGGCAAACGGCGGCTACAACCTCGAGCTCGCCGGCGTGTGGAACAAGAGCAACACGTTCCTCAGCCCGAACGGCACGCTCGATACGGTGAGCGACGGAGACTTCCGCGGCAGCATCAAGACGCAAGGCAAGTTCGCAATCGACCCCTACTACGCTTTTGGCTGGGACGCGGTCCTCGAGTCGGACGACACCTTCCGCCGGTTCTATAACCTCGACTCGCGGCTGAAGACCGATCGCGTCTCGCAGGTCTACCTCGAAGGTCTGCACGACCGGAACTATTTCTCGACACGCTACTACAACACCGGCAGCTTGCTGGCCCAGGACGAGAATTTCTCGGACGCCAACGTCTACCCGATCGTCGACTATGACTACATCGTCGGGGACCCGATCTTGGGCGGCGAGCTCAGCTTCAACTCCAATGCGATGGTGTTCTCCAGCGCGGATGGCACCGATTCCAATCGGCTGATCATGCAGGCCAAGTGGCGCCGTCAGATGATCGACCCAATCGGCGAGGTCTTCACGCCGTTCGGCCAGCTGCGCGGCGACGTGTACGGCGTCAACGATCCATCCCCGAACGATTTGGGCGGCACCGAGGATCTGGTGACACCCGACGCACAAGACGGCACAATTTGGCGCGGCAATGCCGTCGCTGGTCTCGAATATCGCTATCCGTTTATCGCCACGACCGGCGCCGTCACCCACACGATCGAGCCTATCGGCCAGATCATCGTGCGGCCCGACTCGGTTGGCGACCAGCAGGATATTCCCAACGAGGACGCCTTGAGCCTCGTGTTCGACGACACGATCCTGTTCGATATCGACAAGTTCTCGGGCTATGACCGCATCGAGACCGGCACCCGCGCCAATGTCGGCTTCGGCTACACCG
Source organism: uncultured Methyloceanibacter sp. (assembly GCA_964530895.1). GTDB lineage: Bacteria > Pseudomonadota > Alphaproteobacteria > Rhizobiales > Methyloligellaceae > Methyloceanibacter. The sequence continues at coordinate 5,531 of CAZHCN010000029.1, forward strand.
CCCAGCTGCCCACCGGCCAATACGTCCGGCTGGTCGCGGGTCAGAGCTATCAGATCGCGGGTCAGAACGAGTTCGACACAAACTTCTACCGCACCAGCGGCTTGGCGAGCTCCAATTCCGACTACGTAGGCGGTTTCTACGTTCAGGCGACGAGCGCCTGGTCGTTCTCCGCGCAGTCCCGCTTCAACCATGACAATTTCGATGTCGAGCGTACGGATATCGGCTCATCGCTGACATACGGACCGGTGCAAGCGCGCTTGAACTACGCCAAGATTCCCGGTGACACGCCGACAGCAGCGCCTGGCGATATCGTCACCACCCAAGACCGCCAAGAGATCCTGGCTGCCGGCGCACTTGCCATCACCACCGATTGGTGGCTCCTCGGCAACGTTCGCTACGACCTCGAGGAGGATCAAACCATCACCGACGGTCTTGGCCTGCGCTATCAGGACGACTGCTTCAAGCTCGACGTGGTTTATCAGCGCTCCTTCATCCGCGATCAGGACATCGAGCCCGATCAGCGCTTCCTCGTGAACTTTGCGCTCAAGTATCTAGGTAGCTATGCCCTATCGACCAATCTCTTTTCTGCGGACTCGGCCTTTGGGTCCGACGGCAACAACTAGAACAGCCTTGCACGTCGCCCCGCGTGTGGCATGGCTCGCAACGCTGCTCGTCGCCATCGCCGTGCTCGCTTCGAGCCTCGCACGGGCGCAGGAAGTCACCATCAAGGTGCTCGTGAACGATGAGCCGATCTCCGATTACGATATCAGCCAGCGCGAACGCTTCCTCGCGCTCACGACGCAGAAGCAGCCGGGCCCGGAGCTGAAGAAGCAAGCGACTGACCTTCTCATCGACGAGCGCCTCCAGCTCCAGGAAGGCAAGAAGCTCGGTTTCACGCCCGACGAGGACGACGTCAACAAGATCCTGTCGGACATGGCCGGCAAGAATCATCTCGATGCCAATGGCCTCGCCAGCGCGCTCGGCCACGCCGGCGTCAACATCAAGACGCTCAAGGATCGCATCAGAGCCCAACTCGTGTGGCAGGACGTGGTCCGCCGCAAGTTTGCCCAGGAGGTGCGGATCGGCGACGTCGACGTGGACCGTGCACTGTCGGAATCCGGCGAACAGGGCGGAGAGGCGCAAACCACGATGCAGCTCCGCCAGGTGAAGTTCTCGCTGCCGCGCGACGCCGATCAAAGAACGATCGCCGCCCGGCTCGCCGCCGCCGAGGCTCTGCGCGCCAAGTTCAGCAGCTGCGCCAATGTCACCGACCTGGCCAAGAACGTCGATGGAGCGACCATCAAGACGCTCCAAGACCAGCAGACGAACGCCCTCACGCAACCTGCGCGGCTCCTCGTCATGAATGCCAAGGTCGGGCAGATGACCCCGCCCACGCTGTCGCCATCCGGCGTGGAACTCTACGCCGTGTGCGGCAAGGTCTCCGTGAAGGGCGATACCAAGTTGCGCGAGCAAACGGAGCGCAAACTGATGAACGACGAGATGATGATCCGCGCCGAGCGGCTTTTGCGCGATCTCCGGCAGGACGCCTTCATCGAATATCGCTGACCGCGCTTTTCGTGGTAGGCCCTTCCGCCATGGGCCTTTCTGACGCTCCACTTGCCCTCACCCTCGGCGACCCCACCGGGATCGGGCCTGACATCACCCTTCTCGCCTTTGCCGCGCGAAACGTGGAGGCGATTCCACCTTTCGTGTTGCTTGGGGACGTGGCCGTGCTCGCCGCCCGCGCCGAGGCACTCGGGCTTTCTGTGCCGATCGTCTCCATCGCCACCGCGAGCGAGGCCGCCGATCGTTTCGCGGAGGGGCTGCCCGTACTCCCAATCGAGGTTCTGGGCCCGGTGCTGGCCGGCAAACCGAACCTCGCTGCCATGCCGGCGGTGAAGCAGTCCATCGAGCGCGCCGTCAGCCTCGTGCGCCAGGGCGAGGCCCGCGCCGTCGTCACCAACCCTGTATCGAAGTCCCTGCTCTATCAGGCCGGCTTCGCCTTTCCGGGGCACACGGAGTATCTGGCGGATCTTGCCGGAGGCGACGCCGGACCGCCGCTTCCGGTGATGATGCTGGTCGCGGGGCCGTTCAAGATCGTGCCGATCACGATCCACATCCCCTTGAGAGACGTGCCGCAAACGCTCACCCGAGACCTGATTCTCGAGACCATCAAGATCACGCACCAGGACCTCCGCCGCTTCTTCGGCTATGTGCAGCCGCGCCTCGCCGTGAGCGGGCTCAATCCCCATGCCGGTGAAGACGGGAGCTTGGGCACGGAGGAGATCGATGTCATTGCGCCGGCCATCGCCGCGGCGCGCGATGAGGGCATCGAGGTCACGGGCCCCTACCCCGCGGACACGCTGTTCCATGCGGCCGCCCGCGAGCGTTACGACGCAGCGCTCTGCATGTACCACGATCAGGCGCTCGTGCCGTTCAAGACGCTTGCCTTCGACGAGGGCGTGAACGTGACGCTCGGTCTTCCCTTCGTGCGCACCTCGCCCGACCACGGCACCGCCTTCGACATCGCCGGCACAGGCCAAGCAAACCCGCGAAGCCTGATCGAGGCGCTCCGCTTGGCCGACGCCATGAGCCGCATCGCAGAGGATGAGGCGCAAGAGTGACCACGCCCGACGGCCTGCCGCCGCTCCGCGAGGTCATCCGTGCATCGGGCCTGACCGCAAAAAAGAGCCTCGGCCAGAATTTCCTGCTCGATCTCAACCTGACGCGGCGGATCGCCCGTGCCGCCGGCCCGCTCGAAGGCACCACCATCGTCGAGATCGGCCCCGGCCCCGGCGGCCTCACCCGTGCGCTTCTGTTGGAAGGGGCCACGAAGGTCATCGCTATCGAACGCGACGAACGCTGTCTTCCGGCCTTGCAGGAGATCGCCGCGGCCTACCCGGGACGGCTAGAGATCGTCGCCGCCGATGCGCGCGACGTCGATTACACGATGCTCCCCCTCATCCCGCCGGCGCGCCTCGTCGCCAATCTCCCTTATAGCGTCGGCACGCCGCTTCTCATCACCTGGCTCAAGACCAAGCCCTGGCCGCCCTGGTTCGACCGTCTCGTGCTGATGTTCCAGCGTGAGGTCGCCGACCGCATCGTCGCCGAACCCCGCACCAAGGACTATGGCCGCCTCGCGGTGCTGTCCCAGTGGCGCACCCGCCCCCGCATCCTGTTCACCCTGCCGCCGGAGGCCTTCACGCCGAAGCCGAAGGTCGACTCCGCCGTGGTCGAGTTCATGCCCAAGGAAGCGCCGGAACCTGACTGCGACGTGAGCCAATTGGAGAAAGTGACCGCCGCCGCCTTTGGCCAGCGGCGCAAGATGCTGCGCGCAAGCCTTCGCCAGATCGCGCCAAATCCCGAGACCCTGCTCGAAGGGCTCGGTATCGATCCCAAGGCCCGCGCCGAGGAATTGCCGATCGGCGATTTCTGCCGCATCGCCAATGCACTTTCAGAGATGAAGTCGCGCGGCTAGAGCGCGGCCAACAAGCCCTGCACGAACCCCTTGAGACCGGTAAGCCGCTCACGGCGGAGACGCTCCGCCGCCAGAATAGCGCGCACCGCCGCCACGGACCGGTCCACGTCGAAATTGACGACCACGTAATCGTACTCGTCCCAGTGCTGGATCTCGTTGCTCGCGCCGCGCATGCGCTGCGACACGATCTCGTCGGAATCTTCCGCCCGCGTTTTTAGCCGCTCCTCGAGCGCGTCAGCAGACGGCGGCAGGATGAACACCGACACGACGTCCTCTCCCGCCGAATCGCGCAGGGCATCGGCCCCTTGCCAATCGACGTCGAACAGCACGTCGCGGCCCTCACGCAAGGCCTTCTCGACCGGGGCGCGCGTCGTTCCGTAGTAATTGTCGAACACCACCGCCCATTCCAGGAAGGCGCCCTGATCGCGCATCTGGGCGAACATATCCTCGTCCACGAAGTGATAGTCCTTGCCGTCCACCTCCCCTTTGCGCTTCGCGCGCGTCGTGTGGGAAACGGACATAGTGATGCCAGGATCTTGAACGAGGAGGCGCCGGGCGATGGTCGTCTTGCCGGCACCGGACGGCGACGAGAGGACCAGCATGAGCCCTCTGCGGGCGATCGTCTCCATGGGCGTCCTCACTCGATGTTCTGGACCTGCTCGCGCAACTGGTCGATGACCGACTTGAGCTCGAGCCCCGTCCGGCTGATCTCGATGTCGGACGCCTTGGAGCAGATCGTGTTGGCCTCGCGATTGAACTCCTGCGCCAGGAATTCGAGCTTGCGCCCGGCAGGCTCGCCGCTCGCGATCAACTCGTTTGCCGCCGCCACATGGGCACGCAAGCGGTCGAGCTCTTCCTGAATGTCGGCCTTGGCCGCGAGGAGCAGCGCCTCCTGGTGCAGCCGCTCGGGTTCGAGCGAGGCGCCGGTCTCGCTGAGGCGCGCGATCTGTTCTTTCAGCCGGGAGGCGAGCATTTCCGGCTGGCGCGCCACCGTCGCCGTGGCCCGTTTGACAAGCTCCTCGATCGTCCCGAGCTGCTTTTCGATGACGCGCTGGAGCCGTTCGCCCTCGGCGGCGCGCACACGCACCAATTGATCGAGAGCCGCCGCAAGCCCTGCGAGCAGCGCGTGGCCCAGCGCCGCTTGCTCTTCCTCGCTCTCCTCCGGTTCAGCAGTCTCGACGACACCTCGCATGCCGAGAAGCGTATCGAGGCGTGCCGCCTTGAGGTCCGTTAAGCCCCGCGCGCGCTCGGCCACGGCAAGCGCCTGGGCGAGCGCCGCCTCGTTCAAGCGGATCTCCATCATCCCGGTCTCGCGCTTGACCGCGAGGCTGACGGTGCAGTTCCCGCGCGCGAGCTTCTCCTGGCAGAGGCTCCGCGTACCCGCCTCGAGCCGCTCCAAGCCGGACGGCAGCCGCAAGCGAAGGTCGAGAGAGCGGCCGTTCACGCTGCGTGCCTCCCAGAACCAGCTGGTGTCTCCATGGACGCCATCGGTGCGGGCAAAGCCGGTCATGCTCTTTAGGGTCATAGACTGTTGCCTTGCATCGCTGGGTCGCCTTTCCGCAGCTTTATAGCCGAGTCGCGAGCCAAATCAGGCCCCAAGCCGGCCAAAGCTAAGAATGAGGTGAACGCAAAAAACGCCGTCCGGCTAGCGATTTGGGTTCCGCGTGGGAAGGGCCGGCGGACCCTCGGCAACCGTGAGGCCGACTTCGCCCTCAGGCAATAGCGCGCCGAGATCTTGGGCGGCGGCAGCCGCAGCCGCCTCCTCCTCCTGCCGGGCCCGGATCTCGCGCTCGATCTTGCGCCACTTCGCGACGTTCTTGTTGTGCTCGGCAAGCGTCGCCGCAAAGGCATGACCGCCAGTCCCGTCGGCAACGAAATAGAGATCCTTTGTCTTGGCGGGCTTCAACACCGCCTCGATCGACGCCCGGCCGGGATTGCCGATCGGCGTCGGGGGCAGGCCGTCGATCTTGTAGGTGTTGTAGGGATTGGGGCGCTCAAGCTCTTCTTGCGTGATCGGGTGATCGCGCATGCCCTCCCCGCCGAACAGACCGTAGATAATGGTCGGGTCCGACTGAATGCGCATATGCTTCCTCAGCCGGTTGTTGAACACGGCCGCGATCCGCGGCCGCTCGTCAGCGCGCGCCGTCTCCTTCTCCACGATCGAGGCGAGGATCACCGCTTCCTCCGGCGTCTTGACCATGAGATCCGGGTCTCGCTCCGCCCATACTTTGGCGAGGAACTTCTTCTGCGCCTGCTGCATGCGCTGGATCACGTCCTCGCGCGTCTCCTTGGTCCCAAAGCTATATGTGTCGGGAAGCAGCGAGCCTTCCGGCGGAACTTCCGCGATATCGCCGTGGAGGTCAGGCTGTGCCGTGAGCCGCGCAACGATCTGCGCGCTGGTCCAACCTTCCGGAAACGTCACTTTGTATTGGATCGATTTGCCCTCGACCAAGGTATCGAGGACTTGCCGCATGGTGGCGTGCTTTTCGAATGCGTACTCGCCGGCCTTCAGCGTCCCCTGCCCCTTCAAGTACATAAAGTAGAGGATGCTGGTCATGAAAATGCGCCGATCGGCAATGATGCCTTCGTTCTCGAGGCGCTCGGCGATCGCCGTCACCCCCTCGCCCTTGGGCACCACCAGAACCGTCGATACTTTCAGCGGCCCGGGCTGGTCGAACTCCACGCGGACGAAATAGAAGACCGCGACCGCCGCGCAGGCCACGATGAAGAGGAAGTTGAACAGGACGTCGATCATCCGCAAGAACGGATGCGGATCGTCTTCGTACTCTTCGCGCTCGGGAGGCTCGGGTGGGCGCTGCGGCTCGAGTGCCTCGGCGGGACTCCGCGGCAGCACGTGACCCACCTGACGTCCAAGAGTCGCCGGGCGCGCAGCCACATGACCCGTCATATGACCGCCTGGCGTGTTGGCCGTGGGAGGAGGTGGAGGAGTGTGCCTCGTCAAAGTCATGCCCGATCAGCGCGCCCGCGGATAACTTGATCCACTTTGCGTCGAAATATGGCGAAAGGGAGGTTCGCCTGACAAGGCAAACCGCGCATAATCAAGCAGCGTATCGCCGCATGATCAACGATGCATTGGTCCCGCCGAAGCCGAAGGAGTTGGACAGCACCGTGTCGATGGTGCGGCGCCGAGCCTGATGCGGCACGAGGTCGATCGCTGTCCCCACCGACGGGTTGTCGAGATTGAGGGTCGGCGGCGCGAGATTGTCGCGAATGGCGAGCGCCGAGAAGATCGCCTCCACCGCGCCCGCGGCCCCGAGCAAATGCCCGGTTGCCGACTTGGTGGACGACATGGACACCTTGCCGGCAGCATTGCCGAACAGCCGCTCCACCGCAGCGAGCTCGATCTCGTCGCCCATGGGGGTCGAGGTCCCGTGGGCATTGATGTAATCGATATCGGCCGGGTCGATGCCGGCGCGCTTCACCGCCGCGGACATGCAGCGGAACGCGCCATCGCCGTCCTCGGCGGGTGCGGTGATATGGAACGCATCCCCCGACAGCCCATAGCCGATGATCTCGGCATAGATGGTCGCGCCCCGCGCCTTGGCGTGCTCGAGCTCCTCGACCACCACCATGCCGGCGCCGTCGCCCATGACGAAGCCGTCCCGATCCCGGTCATAGGGGCGTGACGCCCGCTGCGGCTGATCGTTGAAATTGGTGGAGAGCGCCCGGCAAGCGGCAAAACCCGCGATGGCCAACCGGCACACCGGCGACTCCGAGCCGCCGGCGAGCATCACATCCGCATCGCCGAATGCGACAAGTCGCGAGGCGTCGCCGATGGCGTGCGCGCCCGTCGAGCACGCGGTGACCACCGCGTGATTGGGACCTTTGAGCCCATGCTCGATTGAGACGTAACCGGACGCCAAGTTGATCAGACGCCCGGGAATGAAGAACGGGCTGACCCGCCGCGGTCCCTTCTCAGCGAATAGGAGCGAGGTCTTCTCGATTCCCTGGAGCCCGCCAATACCGGAGCCGATCAACACACCCGTGCGGATCTGATCCTCGTATGCGGTCGGCTTCCAGCCGGCATCGTTCAGCGCCTGGGTAGCCGCACCCATGGCATAGATAATAAAGTCGTCGACCTTGCGCTGCTCCTTCGGCTCCATCCAATCGTTGGGATTGAACGTGCCGTCGCTGCCGTCCCCGCGCGGGACCTGGCAAGCGATCTGGCAGGAGAGATCGGAGACGTCGAAGTCCTCGATCCGCCGCGCGGCGTTCTGACCTTCCGTCAGCCGCTTCCATGCGGTCTCGTGACCGCAGCCAAGCGGTGAGACAAGACCCAAACCTGTGATGACGACACGTCGCATCGCGTCTTCGCGTGACCCTCGCGGAAATCTATTTTCGAGCCGTTAGGGGCTACTTTTGTCACGACGTGGGGCGCCTGGCGCCCGCATGCGGTCGCGTCAAGCGGCAGTATTCTTCTCCAGGAACTTGATGGCATCGCCGACGGTGAGAATGGTTTCGGCGGCATCATCGGGAATCTCGACGCCGAATTCCTCCTCGAAGGCCATAACCAGCTCGACAGTGTCGAGACTGTCGGCACCGAGATCGTCGATGAAGCTTGCATTGTCGGTGACCTTGTCGGCCTCGACGCCGAGATGCTCCACCACGATCTTCTTTACGCGCTCAGAGATATCGCTCATGTCCTCGTCACCGTCCCTTAACTGTCAGTCCTTCAGCCTGGCGTACCCCCGAGCTGCGGCTCATGGCCCAACACACCCCCGAGCGGTAAGTTACGAGGGTTGATCGCGGTGGGATTGTCCTTTGTCAAGCCCCCACAGAGCGCCGTTTGGGTAGCATACTATATAAGACTTTGCCAGAAGCCCTCGCCGGGGAAATCGGCTTGCCAAATACGCTAAGGCCGTCCTCCCAACCTATTGTTGAATCAGCACTTAAACCATGATCATGCCGCCGTTCACGTGCATTGTCTCGCCCGTGACATAGGCTGCTTCGTCGCTTGCGAAAAAAACCGCTGCCGCGGCGATATCTTCGGGCTTGCCGAAGGTCTGCGCCGGGATGGCGGCGGCAATAGCCTCGACTTGCTTCGGCGTCAAGGCATCGGTCATCGCCGTCGAGATAAAGCCCGGGGCAATGCAGTTCGCCGTGATGCCTCTGGAGGCCACCTCCCGGGCGAGAGACTTGGTCATGCCGACGAGCCCCGCCTTCGAGGCGGCGTAGTTGCCTTGGCCCGGATTTCCGAACACGCCCGAGATCGAAGCGATGTTGACGATGCGTCCCGCCCGCCGGCGCATCATGCCGCGCAAGATGCCGCGCGTCAGAACGAACACCGAGCTCAGGTTGACGGCGATGACGTCGTCCCACTCCTCGTCCTTCATGCGCATGAAGAGATTGTCGTGGGTAATGCCGGCATTGTTGACGAGGATGTCCACCTGCCCGAGCGTCTTCTCCGCCGAGTCGGCAAGCTGCGCCACGGCGGGACGGTCGCGCAGGTCGCACGGCAACACGAAGACCCGCTCGCCGAGCTCGGAGGCGAGCGCCTCGAGCTTGTCGGCCTTGGTGCCGGAGATCGCCACCGAAGCGCCTTGCCCATGGAGCGCCCTGGCGATGGCGCCGCCAATGCCGCCTGTGGCACCGGTGACCAGCGCATTCTTGCCCTTCAGGTCGAACATATCGAAGCTCTCCTTTGTCTAAGGCGCCTAGCCTAGCAGCGCCGACGCCGCCGCCTCGAGCTCTTCGGGCGTGCCGACGCTCCGCGCCTCGATGCCCTCGAAACGCCTGGCGATCCCTGTCAGCACGCGACCGGCGCCGACCTCATAGACCGTCGTCACACCATGGCCGGCCAAGAACAACATGGTCTCACGCCACCGCACCATGCCGGTCACCTGCTCCACGAGACGGGCCCTGATCGCCTCGGGATCGGAGATGGGCTCGGCCAGCACGTTCGCGACCACCGGCACCGCCGGCGACTTGATCTCCACGCCGGCCAGAGCCTCGCGCATGGCGTCGGCCGCCGGCTGCATCAGCGCGCAATGAAACGGCGCGCTGACCGGCAAGAGCACGGCACGGCGCGCGCCGTATTTCGGAGCGAGCGCCACGGCGCGCTCGATCGCCGTGCGCGCGCCGGAAATCACCACCTGGCCCGGCGCATTGTCGTTCGCTGCTTCACAGACCTCGCCCTCGCTCGCCGCCTTGGCAAGCTCCCGGGCCTGTGCGAGATCGGCGCCGAGCAGCGCCGCCATGGCCCCCTCGCCCACCGGCACGGCCTCCTGCATAGCCCGGCCGCGCGTCTTGAGAAGCCGTGCCGTGTCGGCCAGGCTCAACGCGCCGGCGGCGGCGAGCGCCGAATATTCGCCGAGCGAATGGCCAGCCACATAGGCGGCATGGCCCTGAAGCGGGACGCCCTTGGTCTCTTGCAGCACCCGCATGGCGGCCAAGGACACCGCCATGAGCGCCGGCTGGGCATTCTCCGTAAGCGTCAGGTCGGCCTCCGGCCCCTCCCACATCAGCTTTGAGAGATCCTGGCCAAGTGCCTCATCTATCTCGGAAAACACGGCTTGCGCCGCAGGATAGTCCTTGGCCAGCTCGGCTCCCATGCCGACGGCTTGGCTTCCTTGACCAGGGAAGATGAAGGCAGTGCTCATTTGCTGGAAGAGAGTTTTGGCGTTGACAGAAGGGGGCAAAGACACCGTTTCAATCTTGCCTGTCAAGCGAAGGGCCATGGCGGGCCCTACGCCCCCTCCGCTGGACTTGCAAAGCGCGCGCGAAACTCTATAAAGCGGCCACTAGCAACCGCTCCGGTCGGGGGCTGAACGGAGGACCGCTTTTCGAAGCGGCAGGCTTAAACGCCGCCCTCCCGTGTCTCCGCTCTCAAGGGCTTATCTTGGGCCTTTCCTTCTAAAGCGCCCATGTGAGGCTTCGCACCGGAGCAAAGAAGAAGGAAAGGCACTTCATGCCTCTCTACGAGCATGTGTTCTTGGCGCGCCAGGATATCTCGGCGCAGCAAGTGGACGGTCTTGTGGACACCTACCGCACACTCCTCGAGGAGAACGGCGGCAAGTTGGGCAAGACCGAGTATTGGGGGCTCAAGTCCCTCTCCTACAAAATCAAAAAGAACCGCAAGGCCCATTACACGCTGATGAATATCGAGGCCCCCCATCAGGCTGTGGCCGAGATGGAGCGCCAGATGGGCCTCTCGACGGACGTCATCCGCTTCCTGACCATCAAGGTCGACGAGCACGAGACCGGGCCGTCGGCCATGATGCGCCGGTCCGACCGGGACGACCGCGATGGCCGCGGCGACCGCGGCGACCGGGGCGACCGCGGTGACCGGGGTGACCGCGACGGACGCCGTGGTGGGCGCCGCGATCGCGACCACGCGCCCCGCGAGGCGCGCGCTGACAGCAGTGACGATGACAACCCCCGCGTTGAGGAGGACAGCGAATGAGCATGACCTCGGTTCAGGCACGTCGTCCCTTCTATCGCCGGCGCAAGACCTGCCCGTTCTCCGGCGATAAGGCGCCGAAGATCGACTACAAGGACGTGAAGTTGCTGCAGCGTTATGTGTCCGAGCGCGGCAAGATGGTGCCGAGCCGGATCACGGCGGTCTCCGCTAAGAAGCAGCGTGAGCTTGCCCGCGCCATCAAGCGCGCGCGCTTCCTCGGCCTATTGCCGTATCTCATCCAGTAGGTGGAGATCCGAGCCGCAAGGCTCGCATGACGGCCTTTGATAGAAAGTTGGGGTGGGCTCCGGCCCGCCCCTAACCGCTCTCAAGGAGGCGGGACAGCGCAAACCGATGCCGACACACCTTCTCATTGGCGCAGGCGCAGGCCTGGTCTCAGCGGCGCTCTTTGCGACCGCCGCGACGACGGCCGCGCTGGCCGGCATTCTCCTCTACGTGTCGCCCTTGCCGCTCTGCCTGGCTGGGCTTGGCTGGGGCAGACCTGCCGTGGCGCTCGCCGCCCTGACCGGGTCCGTGATCATGGCGGTGACCTTGGGGCCGGGCCCGGCCGTGGCCTTTGCCCTCTTCGTCGCCGCGCCGGTTGCGGTGCTCACCCATCTCCTTCTCTTGTCCCGGCCCGTGGCCGCGCCGCAAGGCGCGGGCGTACCCGCAATCGAGTGGTATCCGGTCGGGCGGCTTGTCGGCTGGGCGGCGTTGATGGCCGGTGTCCTGGCGGCGCTCCTCGTGCTCGCCCTCGGCCCGGGCCTGGAGAGCTACCACCAGTGGATCAATCAGACCCTCCTACCGAACCTGCTGAAGGTCCTCGGTCCGAACGCCTCCGATCTCACGCCCGAGATGGTCGACAGGCTCAAGGGTGTCCTCGCCAAGGTAGTGCCGGGCGCCTTCGTGATCGTCTGGCTCACCCTCATGCTGTTCAACCTGTGGCTCGCCGGCCTGATCGTTGAGGCGTCGGGCCGCGCGATCCGCCCCTGGCCGAGCCTGCACGATCTCGAAGTGCCGAACGTGTTCGTGGCCGTCTTCGCGGGCGCCATGATCGCCTCGTTCCTGCCGGGGCTGATCGGCCTCCTCGCGACCGGCCTCGCCAGCGCATTGCTGTTCGCCTACATGCTGCAAGGCCTGGCGGTGATCCACGTCTATAGCCGCGGCGTCCCATTGCGGTGGCTTCTGCTCGTGGTGGTCTATCTCGGAATTCTGTTTCTCGGTTGGCTCGCCATTGTCGTGGCCATCATCGGCCTTGGCGAACCCTTGTTCGGCTTGCGCGGGCGGCGCGCCGCTCAAGACAACCAATCCCCTGGAAATGACGGAACGGACTGACAAACGATAGGAGTAACGAGACATGCAAGTCATTCTGCTGGAGCGCATCGGGCGCCTCGGACAAATGGGTGACATCGTCACCGTCAAGGACGGTTATGCGCGCAACTTCCTTCTGCCCCAAGGCAAGGCGCTTCGCGCCACGGAAGCGAACCGCAAGCAGTTTGAGAGCCAGCGTTCTCAGCTCGAGGCGCGCGATCTGGAGCGCAAGAGTGAGGCCGAGGGCGTTGCGGGCAAGCTCAACGGTAAGAGCTTCATTGTCATCCGACAGGCGGGCGACAATGGGCAGCTCTACGGCTCCGTCTCGACCCGCGACATCGCCGAGGCGGTGACCGAGGGCGGTTTCTCGATCGAGCGCCAGCAGGTCCAGCTCGACCGGCCGATCAAGGCACTTGGCCTCCACGAGGTGCGGATTTCGCTCCATGGCGACGTCGTGCCGCACATCCTGGTCAATGTCGCGCGGTCCGCCGAGGAGGCCGCCCGTCAAGCCCGCGGCGAGGACGTGACGCGCACCTTGACCGAGGAGGAAGAGGACGCAGAAGCCGCGCGGATCGCCGCCGAAGAGCTTTTCGAGGAGGGTGTGATCCCTGCCGAGGAGGCTGAAGGGGCATCCACCGACGAGGACGCCGCCTCATAAGGTGAGACGAAGTTTTAAGGAACGGAGGAGGCAAGTTATTGTCTCGCCTGCCTCCAGTTTCTAAGATGTCTGGGCTCGATCCTGGCGAATCGATGGAGCCCCGAGGCATGACTCGGCGTTTAACATAGATGTTTCGCCCGCTCCGCAAACTCCTCGAGCGGACCGTAACGGCCGGCCATCTGAGGCTGGTCGATGCCGATGGTTGCGCCTACGGATTTGGCGATCATAGCGGCAATCCGGTGGTGGCCCGCATTACCGACAAGCGCACCGAGTGGCAACTCGCCCTGAACCCGCCGCTCGCCATCGGCGAGGCCTATATGGACGGCCGCCTCATCTTCGAGCAGGGCACGATCTACGACTTTCTCGAGCTTCTGCTGACGAACGTGTCCCGGCAGAGCTGGCCGCGCTGGCTTCACGCCCTCGATCGCCTGCTTTTCATCACGCGGCGTCTCCAGCACTACAACCCAGTCGGCCGCGCGAAGCGCAACGTCGCCCACCATTACGACATCGACGGCTCGCTCTACGATCTCTTCCTCGACGGCGACCGCCAATATTCGTGCGCCTATTTCGAGCAGGACGGCATGTCGCTCGAGCAGGCGCAAGAGGCGAAGAAGCGCCACCTCGCGGCCAAGCTCGATCTCGCGGACGGCATGCGCGTGCTCGACATCGGCTCCGGCTGGGGCGGCCTGGCGCTCTACCTGGCCAAGACCGCCCATGTCGAGGTGACCGGCATCACCTTGAGCGAGGAACAGCTCAAGATCGCGCGCGAGCGCGCCCAGGCCATGGGCCTGTCGAAGGCGGTCAATTTCGAGCTCTGCGACTATCGCAACCTCGAGGGCAGCTTTGACCGCATCGTATCGGTCGGCATGTTCGAGCATGTCGGCGCGGTCCACTACCGGAGCTACTTCCAGCAGATTGAAAGGCTGCTTGCTGACAACGGCGTCGCCGTCGTCCATTCCATCGGCCGCTTCGACGGTCCGGCCGCGACGAATCCATTCATCGCCAAGTACATCTTCCCCGGCGGCTATATTCCGGCCTTGAGCGAGGTCCTGCCGGCGGTCGAGCGCGAAGGTCTTCTCACGACCGACGTCGAGATCCTGCGGCTTCATTACGCGATGACCTTGCGCCACTGGCGCCAGCGCTTCCGAAGCGCCTGGCACACGGCGTCGGAAAAGTTCGGCGAGCGCTTCTGCCGAATGTGGGAGATGTATCTCGCGGGCTCCGAGACGGCGTTCCGCTATCAGAACCTGATGGTCTTCCAGCTTCAGCTGGCGAAGGACCAGAACGTGCTGCCGCTTACTCGCGACTACATGCATGACAGCGAGCGTGAGCTTCGCGCCCGCGAAAGCCATCAGCACGCCACCTCGCGCAAGCACCGGACGACCCGCTAGC
>CAZHCN010000030.1:0-19458 GCA_964530895.1 uncultured Methyloceanibacter sp.
ATTTGCAGCAATGGCTGCAGATCCGCTGGCGGGGCTGGCTGACGGAGGCCTATCTCGAGCGCTGGCTCACGGACGGCACGCACTACCGCATGCGGCTCAGAGGCGACGAGGCCGACAACCCGGACCAGCGTATCTCCGAAGACATCAAGCTCTTCATCAACGCGACGCTCGATATCGGCATCGCGCTGCTCGGCTCCATCGTCACGCTGATCTCCTTCGTGGTGATCTTGTGGAATCTTTCGGCGGCGACGCCGCTCATGATCGGCAACGCGTCCTACCAGATCCCCGGCTATCTCGTGTGGGCGGCGCTGATCTACGCCATTTTCGGCACGTGGGTGACGCATCTCGTCGGCCGGCCCCTGATCAAGCTCAATTTCGACCAGCAGCGCTACGAGGCCGATTTCCGTTTCTCGCTGGTCCGCTTGCGGGAGAACGCCGAGGAGGTGACGCTGCTCGCGGGCGAGCCGGCCGAGTCCGAGCGCTTGCGCGACCGCTTCGCCAATGTGGTGAAGAACTGGCACGGCATCATGACCCGGACCAAGCGGCTCACCTTCCTGACCGCCGGCTACAACCAGGCGGCCATCATCTTTCCGTTCCTGGTGGTGAGCCCGGTCTATTTCTTCGGGTCGCTGACCCTCGGCGGCTTGATGCAGATCTCGCAAGCCTTCAGCCAGGTCCAGAGCGCGCTCTCCTTCTTCGTCTCCGCATATTCGAGCATCGCCGATTGGAAGGCGGTGCTCGATCGGTTGGCGGGCTTCGAGGCGTCCATCGATTGGGCGCAGGCGCTCGGCGAGACCGCGCCGCGCGTCGAGTTCATCAGCGAAGGCGCCGGCACGCTCCATGTCGAGCAGATGGCGGTGGGCTTGCCCAACGGTGAGGAGATCGTGCACCTCTCCGACCTCGTCATCTCGCCGGGCGAGCGCATCCTCGTCACCGGGCCGTCCGGCTCGGGCAAGACGAGCCTGTTCCGGGCGCTCGGCGGCATCTGGCCGTTCGGCACGGGCTCGGTGCGCATCCCGGAAGGCGCAAGCGTGCTCGTCCTGCCGCAGCGGCCTTATCTCCCGCTCGGCACGCTGCGCGGCGCCCTCGCCTATCCCGGACCGCAGGAGTCCTTCTCGGCCGAGGAGATCGACGAGGTGCTCGACGCCGTGGGGCTTTCGGCGCTGCGCGACGCGCTCGACGAGACCGCTTATTGGACCGACAAGCTCTCGGGCGGCGAGAAGCAGCGGCTCTCCATCGCCCGCGCACTCCTGCAAAAGCCGCAATGGCTGTTCCTGGACGAGGCGACGAGCGCGCTCGACGAGACCTCGGAGGCCACGCTCTATCACCTTCTGCTCAAGCGTTTGCCCGACTCGGCCATCGTCTCGATCGGCCACCGGTCGAGCCTCGTGCAGTTCCACGGACGGTTCTTCAAGCTCTCGCCCGTGCGTAAAGGCCTGCATCGCCTGTCCGAGGCGGACAAGGCGCATGCGCCGGCGGCAGAGGCGGAAGAAGACAAGCGCGAGCCGGCGCTTCCCCCGGCCTAGTCCTTGGCCTTCGCTTCGCAGCCGCTGCCGGCGGGGAGATCTTCCGGCTTGCCCCAATCATTGGCGGGCACGTCGGGGAAGGACGTGCCGAACTCCTGCTTCACCATGGTGAACTTGGACGGCACGTTGGAGTCCTTGGGAAAGTCGAGAATCCAGAAATAGTCGTAGGTATCGTCAGGCCAGGCGTCGGGAACGCCGGGCAGGATGTCCATGCGGAAGAGCTTGCGGAGCGTCACCGCATCCTCGCGCTCATGATCGGCATCGAGCTTCGGGTCGGCGATGTGATGGTGCTCCCATACCATCACCACGGTTTTTCCCTTCAGCGCCGGGTTGGTGAGGATGTTGGCTGTCGCCGCGCGCGTACGCTCGTTCAGCGCCGCGGTCATCTCCTTCTCATTGGCCTCGGGCATCACCGAATAGAAGATGATCGGCTTGTTCCAACTCGTCACCGCGGGCGTGGCAAGCTCGGCGGTGTGCGGCGTGATGGCGAAGAAGTAGGCGGGCGGGTCGTCGCCGTCGAATAAGGACTTCGCGGCGCCGCGGCCGAGATAGTTGAATTTCAGTGCCACGGCGCGCTGCTTGCCGATGGTGCACAGCCGGTAGTCGTCGGCCTTCTCGCCATGGCGCAGGATGATGATGCGCGACGGCGCGGCGAATGCGCTCGCGGCGAAGCAAAGGGCGATGGCGGCCGCCGAACTGAAGCGCAAACCGAAGCGAATGGGCATCGTGACCTCCTGACAACGTCCCGCGCGGGGACCTTTAGCGGTCATAGCCCGCGCGCGCGCCGGTCATAAGCCACAAGTCTTCACAAGAAAGTGTGAAACGCCTCTCAGGCGGCCTGGAGCCGGTCGAGAATGGCATCCCGGCGCCGCGTCGCCGCGTCATCCCAGGCACCCGCGCGCGCCGCGAAGAGATGCGCTTGGCTCTTCAGGATCAGCCCATCCTCGAGCACTCTGAGGTGGTTCGCCTTGAGCGTGGTGCCCGTGGTGGTGATGTCGACGATCAGCTCGGCCGTGCCGGTCGCGGGCGTCGCCTCGGTGGCGCCGACGCTCTCGACGATGCGGTAGCCGGTGACGCCCTTCCTGGAGAAGAAGCGCCGCGTGAGATTCATATACTTGGTGGCGACACGTAAGCGGCGGCCACGCGCCCGCGCGAACTGCGCGGCGACGTCTTCCAGGTCAGCCATGTGCGAAACGTCGAGCCAGCAATCGGGGACGGCGACCACGACATCGGCATATCCGAAGCCGAGCGGCTTCAAGAAGTCGACGGTCGAGTCCACATCCGCAAGCGTCTCGCGCACCAGGTCCTCCCCGGTGATGCCGAGATGCACGCGGCCCGCCTTCAGCTGATGCACGATCTCGGCCGCCGAGGTGTACTCAACTTCCACGTCGTCGAGCCCTTCGAGCTGGCCGCGATAGCCGCGCTCGTGACCCTTGACGCGCAGCGGCATGCCCGCCCGCTCGAACATGGAAGCGGCTTGCTCCTTGAGACGTCCCTTCGACGGAACCGCGATGACGAGCGCAGGCGAGGCCATCACGACGCCCTCTCGACCGCGGCGAGCAGGCGCTCGGTGTGGATGGCGGAGCCCACGGCGGGCACGTCGCGGGGCGCGCCGAGAGCGCGAAGCATGCCGTCATAACGGCCGCCGCCCGCGACCGGCTCGGTCTCGTCCATGCCGGCCCCTTCGATCTGGAACACGACGCCCGAATAATATTCGAGGTTGCGGCCGAACTCCGTGGCGAAGGTCGCGCGGGAAAGATCAATGCCGTCGCGCGCCAGGCGATCGAACCGGCGCAGGCTCGCGTCGAGCGCCGCATCGATGTCGAGGCCCGCACCCTTGGCGATCATGGCGACCTTGTCGGCGGCTTCCCGCGGCGGGGCGGCGACGGCGAGGTAATAATCGATGACCGTCGCCACCTCTTTTGGTAGCGGGTCGGCGCGCAGGTCCGCGGCGTGATCGAGCAGCCGCATGGCGATCTCGCGCAATGAGCGGTTGCCGGCCAGAGGAATGCCTTGCGCGTCGAGATAGGCGCCGACGATCTCCTCGGCGCGCTCTTGGCTCTCGCCGGCGAGCTTGCCGGCAAGCGCCGCGGCAAGTCCGTCCGAGTCGGGACGCTCTCCCTTCGCCAAGCGATCGAGCAGCCCGTGGAACACGGGCGGCCGCCAGAAATAGTGACGCAGCTTGAGGCGCCAGCGTTCCGGCAGATTGAGCGCGTCGATCAGCGCGTAGAACAGCGCGATGTCGCCGAAGCGGAGCCAATATTCACGGAGTCCCGCGCTCTTCACCGCCTCGACCGCCAGCAGCACCACCTCGACGTCGGCGCTTTCCTTGTCGGGCGCGCCGAAGCACTCGATGCCCGCCTGGCGGAACTCGCGCGGATGCGTGGCGCTGGGGCCGAGCGGCTGGAAGCGGAAGGCCGGGCCGTTATAGCAATAGCGCGCCGTCTTATCGGCCTTCGGGTGCCGCTCCAGATAAAGCCGCGACACCGGCACGGTGAGGTCCGGGCGCAAGCACAGCTCGTCGCCGGCAAGATCGGTGAACACGTAGGTGCGGCCGCGCACCTGCTCGCCGATCTGGTCGAGGAACACATCGGCCGGCTGGATGATCGAGGGCGCAACGGGCTCGTAGCCCGCGCGCGCGAACAGGTCGAGAAGCGCGCGTGCTTGGGCTTCGAGAGCCTCGAATTTCTGTGCGGATTCCGCGGCCATGGCTCAGGCCTTGTGACGGTCGAGAACGCTTTTGACCGCGTGCACGAGATCGGCCTCCGGCACGGCGAACTGTGCCTCGGCCTGCTTCTTCAGATATTCCTCGCGGTCCTCGATGGAGGTGAGCGTGGCGCCTAGACGCAAATCCTTGATCTGCACCTCGCCTTTGGCCTTCTCGTCGCCGCCCTGGATGACGGCGCACGGGCTCCCACGCTTATCGGCATATTTCATCTGCGCCTTCATACCCGAGGAGCCGAGATAAAGCTCGGCGCGGATGCCGGCGGCGCGAAGCTCCTGCGCCATGCGCTGGTAGTCGGCCATGCGGTCCTTGTCGAACACGAGCACGACGACGGGGCCCTCCACCGCGTCGCCCTTGTACTTGCCGAGAAGCTGGAGCCCGAACAGAAGACGGGACACGCCGACGGAGACCCCGGTCGCGGGGACAGGCTCGCCGGTGAAGCGCTCGACGAGGCCGTCATAGCGACCGCCGCTCACCACCGAGCCGAGCCTGATGGCTTGCCCGCGCGCGTCCTTGATGGGCGCCGTCAGCTCCGCCTCGAACACGGGGCCGGTGTAATATTCGAGCCCGCGCACGACGGACGGATCGACAACGACGCGGTCGGAGGCAAAGCCGCTCGCCGAAAGAAGATCGTGCATGGCGGTGACTTCGGCGACGCCCTCTTCGCCGATCGCCACGCCTTCGACCAATGTCTTTAGGCCCGCGAGCGTCCGGTCGCGGTCGCCGCCAGAGGCTTCGACAAAACCAATGATCGCTTCGATCTGTTTGGGCGCGAGCTCGGCGCCCTTGGTGAAGTCGCCGGACTCGTCCTTGCGTCCCTTGCCGAGAAGAAGACGTACGCCTTCGACGCCGAGCCGATCGAGCTTGTCGATGGCGCGCAGCACGGTGAGGTGTTTCGCCTTGTCGTCCGCGGTAACACCCGCACGCTCCAACACGCCATCGAGAATCTTGCGGCTGCCGATCTTGACCACGTAGGCGCCGCGCGGAATGCCGAGGGCTTCCAGCGTGTCGGCGGCAAGCATGCAGAGCTCGGCATCCGCCGCGATCGACGCGGCGCCGACCGTGTCGGCGTCGAACTGCATGAACTGGCGGAAGCGCCCCGGCCCCGGCTTCTCGTTGCGCCATACCGGCCCCACCTGATAGCGGCGGAAGGGCTTGGGGAGCGTCTGGTAGTTCTCCGCCACATAGCGAGCGAGGGGCGCCGTCAGGTCGTAGCGCAGCGACAGCCACTGCTCGTCGTCGTCCTTGAAGGAGAACACGCCCTCGTTGGGCCGGTCCTGGTCGGGCAGGAACTTGCCGAGCGCATCGGTGTATTCGATGGCCGGCGTGTCGAACGGCTCAAAGCCATAGGTCTCGAAAACACCCCTGATGGTGCCGAGCATCGCTTCGGTGGCGCGAATTTCCTGCGCCGATATGTCCTGCAAACCCTTCGGCAGGCGGGCCTCTGGGCGCGGGCTAACGTCTTTCTTGCTCATCGGAGGATGCGGCTGATTCTAAAGGGCTCTAGCCGCCGCGTTCTAGCCCATCGGTCCCGGGGCAGCAAGCAAGCCCGGTCCTAATCGGCCAGCGCCCGCTCTTTTGCCGTGGCCTTGGCGATCTCCACCAAAGCCTCGATGGGATGGGCCGAGTCCTTCATCTTGATCAGCGCCGGCGGGCACGGACCGCCCGTGGCCCAGTCGAGCAACTCGACGGTATGGACGAAGGGCACGTCGGTGCCGCCCTTCAGCTGGGTCATGCAGCCGATATTGCCGGTGACGATGACGTCGGGCGTGATCGATTCGATGTTCTTCAGCTTGCGATCGCGCAATTGGCCGGAAAGCTCAGGCTCGAGGATGTTGTAGGTGCCGGCCGAGCCGCAGCAGAGATGCCCCTCCGGGATCTCGGTGAGCGTGTAGCCCGCCTGCTCGAGCAATGCGCGGGGCAAGGCATCGAGCTTCTGGCCGTGCTCGAGCGAGCATGCGCCATGATAGGCGACTTTCAGGCCGGTCCACATGACGGGCGGATTGAGGCCAATCTCGTCGAGGAACTCGGTGATGTCGCGGGCAAGCTTTGCGACATATTCCGCGCGCTCGGCATAACCGCGGTCACGGGCGAGCAGGTTGCCGTAGTCCTTGAGCATGGTGCCGCAGCCGCCGGCGGTAAGGACGACGGCGTCGAGCAGGCGCTCGCGCATCACCGCGGTCCACGCATCGATATTGTGGCGCGCATGCGACCGCGCCTCCTCCTCCCGGCCGAGATGGTGGGAGAGCGCGCCGCAGCAGCCTTCGTCCTTGACCACGACGACGTCGACGCCGTGACGCCTGAGGAGGCGGATGGCGGCCTGGTTGATCTGCGGGGCCAGCACCTCCTGCACGCAGCCGAGCATCACCGCGACGCGCTTCGGCATGGGCGCCTTGGGATTGAGGGCCGATTTCGGCTTCAGGATCTTCAGCTTCAGCGCGCCCGGCGGCACGAGCTGGAGGGCCGCCGCGGTGCGGTGCATGCCCATCTTGGCGAACAGGTTGCGGAAGGGCTTGGCGAACCAGCCAAGCACCAGCAGAGACTTGAAGCGGTTGGGGTAAGGCAGCACGCGGCTCAAGAACCAGCGGGCGAGGCGCTGCTTGGTTCCCCGGTGGCCGCGCTGCTCGATGCGCACGCGGGCGAGATCGACGAGGTGCATATAGTCGACGCCGCTCGGGCAGGCGGTCATGCAGCCGAGGCATGAGAGGCAACGGTCGAGATGATGCACCGTCGTGGCGGGCACATCGCGCCCCTCGAACATCTGCTTCATGAGATAGATGCGGCCGCGCGGGCTGTCGCGCTCATCGCCGGTCAAGACATAGGTCGGACAGGTCGCCGTGCACAGCCCGCAATGGACGCAGCGGCGCAGAATCTCGTCGGCGCGGGCGATCGAGGGGTCGCCAAGCTGGAGGGCGTTGAAATTGGTCTGCATGCCTTTCGCCTACATCCCCTGATACATGCGGCCTGGGTTGAAAATGCCGAGCGGATCGAACGCGTGCTTGAGCTTGGCCGAGAGGTTCGCGTGCGGCAGCTCAAGCGGCTGGAACACATCGATGCCGGCGCGGGTCACTTTGTCGGCCCGGATCAGCGTGGCATGGCCCCCGAGTTCGGCGAGCGTGCGGCGGATGTCGACCGCGCCGCCGTCGGTCAGAGGCGGCGTCTCGATCCAGATCAGGCCGCCGGACCAGTCGTAGGCAGGGCGGACGTCGATCTTGCGCGACAGATTGTGGATGAGCTTGGTGGCGTTCCTGGGTGTCGTTGACACGCGCCAGAGCGGGTTGGGCTTGTCCTGGAACATCTTCAGCGCGCGGACCTCGTTCCAGAATTTCTTGCTCCGCTCGTGGTCGAGCTCGAGCGCCGGGCTATAGGCGAGCAGCGCCTGACGCAAGCGGGCCACCCGGTAGCGGGCAGACGCCGGGAAATTCTCGACGCGGATCGCCGTGACGGGGGCTTCCGCATCGGCAATCTCCGCATCGTAGAAGCGCGCGGCGAGATCCGCATGCGCGTGCAGCGTGCCGGAGACCTCGAAAGGCGTGCCCATGGCGATGCACAGCGCCTCGATCGCGGTCTGATCGGTCAGGCCGAAGCAGACGATGGTCCGGGACTCGCGCTGTGCGGGAAGCACCTTCAACGATATTTCGGTCATGACGGCGAGCGTGCCCCAGGAGCCGGCGAGCGTGCGGCCGAGATCGTAGCCGGTGACGTTCTTCATCACCCGGCCGCCGGCCTTGATGATCTGGCCGCGGCCATTGACGGCGCGCACGCCGAGCACATGGTCGCGGGCCGCGCCTTTCAGGAGGCGCCGGCTGCCGGAGATATTGGTGGCGATGATGCCGCCGATCGTCCCCTCACTCGGCCCATAGCCGAGGATGGGGCCGAGATCGACCGGCTCGAAAGGAAGCTCCTGCTCGTTCTCGGCGAGCTTCGCCTCGATCTCGGCGAGCGGCGTCCCGGTCTTCGCCACCATCACAAGCTCGGTCGGCTCGTAAAGGGATATGCCGACCATGGCTTCGGTCGAGACCACCGCGCCCGCGCCGACCGGGTGCCCGATCTCGCGCTTGGTGCCCTTGCCCATGACCTCGAGCGGCGTGCGCGTGTCGATGGCCTCGTCGACAAGGTGCTTGAGCTCCTCCTCAGTCTCGGGAGCGTGGAAGCCGAGGCGCATGTGACCGGTCACGGGGCGTCGTATCCTTCCACCACTTCGGACTCGATCTCGACCTCGATCTCGTCTCCGATCTCGCCCTCGGGCTCGATCGCGGGTCCGAGGTCCGGCAACTCCAGCCTGCGCATCTTCTGGGCGTCGCGGCCCTCGATGGGAAATACTTTGCCGGGATTGAGCAGCCAGGACGGGTCGAACTCCTCCTTGATGCGCACCTGCTGGTCGATGTCGTCATCGGAATATTGCTCGTACATCAACTCGCGCTTCTCGATGCCGACGCCATGCTCGCCGGTCAGGCAGCCGCCGAGCTCGACGCAGAGCTTCAGGATCTCGGCGCCGCACATCTCGACACGCTCGAGCTGAACGGAATCGTTCGAGTTGTAAAGAATGAGCGGGTGGAGGTTGCCGTCGCCGGCATGGAAGATATTGGCGACGTCGAAGCGGTATTTGCGGCAGATCCAGCCGATCTCGTCGAGCGCCTTGGGCAGCTTGGAGAGCGGAATGACGCCGTCCATGCAGACATAGTCCGAGAGCTGGCCGATGGCGCCGAACGCCGCCTTGCGGCCTTTCCAGATGAGCGCGCTCTCCTCGGCACTCTGGCTGCGGCGCACGCTCGAGGGCAGGAAATCGGCGGCGATGTCCTCGACCTTCTCCAGGAGATATTCGATCTCGTCCTCGGAGCCTTCCACCTCGACGATGAGCGCGGCCTCCGCATCGAGCGGATAGCCGGCGGCAACGAAGTGCTCGCACACATGGATGGCAGGACGGTCCATGAACTCGATGGCCACGGGGACGATGCCGGCGGCGATGATGGCGGCGACGCAGGACGCGGCGTTCTCCGTGGACTCGAAGCCGAGCACCATGGGCCGCGCGCCTTCCGGTCTTGCAAGCAAGCGCACGGTCGCCTCGGTGACGACGCCGAGCTGGCCTTCGGACCCCGTGATCAGCGGCAGGAAGTCATAACCCGGCGCATCGAGATAGGCCCCGCCGATGTCGATGATCTCGCCGTCCATCATGACCATGCGGACGCCAAGCAGGTTGTTCACGGTGACGCCGTATTTGAGACAATGCGCGCCGCCGGAATTGGTGGCGATGTTGCCCCCGACGGTGCAGGCGATCTGGCTCGACGGGTCGGGGGCATAGAAGAAGCCTTTGCCCGCGGCGGCCTGGGTGACGGCGAGATTCGTGGTGCCGGCCTGGACTCGCGCCACGCGGTTGCTCGCGTCGACCTCGAGAACTTTGCTCATGCGCGACAGGCAGAGCACGATCGCGTCCTCGAGCGGCAGCGCCCCACCCGCAAGCGAGGTCCCTGCCCCGCGCGGCACCACCTTGATGTGATTGTCATGGCAGAAGCGCAGGATCGCCGAAACCTCTTCGGTGTTCTCCGGCAGCACGACGGCGAGCGGCAGGACGCGATAGGCGGTCAGCGCGTCGGATTCGAAGGTCCGGCACCCCTCCGGATCGGAGATCAGGGTTGCCCCGGGGACCAGCCGCTTGAGCTGCCTCACGATGTCGTTACGGCGCGCCATCACGGCGCGATCCGGATCGGGAAGGATCAATGTCGACATCTAAAAATGGCTCCAAGCCGTCAAGAGTGGCGCTTTGCGGGAAGAGCTGCCGCTAGTCTTTCGCATGGGCGCGGGGTGCGGGCAATATCCGCCCTTGTAGAGTCCCAAAATGGCTCAAAGTGGAACGCCCTATTGCGCTCCGGATTACGGTGGCGTCATGACGCCTTTTGCCGGCGTCCCCGGGTTTGATAAAAGCGTGCTCTGGAGACGCAAGTAAATCCGCTGGGTAGTCTACCAAGGAGAACTGGGATGAGGAAACTTGGCCTATTGGGGCTTAGTGCCGTGACACTTGTCGTTTTGGCCGGCCCGGCGTCCGCCGGGGGCGACGCCGCGAAGGGCAAAGAGGCTTTCGCCAAATGTGGCATCTGTCACCAGGTGGGCCCGGGCGCCCAGACCTTGGTGGGGCCGGAGCTGAACGGCATCGTCGGCCGCAAGGCGGCTAGCATCGAGGGCTACCCCTATTCGCCGGGCATGAAAAAGCTCGGCGACGACGGCTTCGTCTGGACGGAGGAGAACATCGACAAGTGGATCGCCGATCCCAAGGCGATGTTGCCGCAATCGCCCATGGCGCTCGCCTTCCCAGGCGTTCCCGACGCCGACGAGCGCGCGAACATCATCGCCTATCTGGCAACCCAGAAATAGCACCTCAGGGCGCGGCGGGCCTTTCCGCCGCTGCCGCTGGTGCGGACGTTTGGGGCGTGGGCGCAGCGGGCTGAGGTCCGGGCTCGGCGCCGGCCGCCCGCGCCTGGAATTTCTCCATGTCTTCAAGGACCTCCTTGAAGAAATAGTCGCGGACGCCTTCCTCCTTGGCGACCTGCGCCCATGCCGCGCGCAGGGCATCGAGCACGCCTGCGGGCCAAGGCAGGATGCGCACGCCGTCCTTGGCCGAGAGGTTCGCAAGCGCCGCAGCCTGGAGGCCTGCGCTTTCGCCGAGCGAGGATTTGAGCAGGTCGCGGCAGGTGGTGTCGATCAGGTCCCGGTTCTCCGGCGAAAGCGTGTTCCAGCGGTCCTTGTTGATCAGAAGCTCGAGCACGGTGGCCGGCTGATGCCAGCCCGGCATGTAGATCAGCTTGACCATGTCTTGGATGCCCTCCTCGCGGTCCGCCGCGGGCGTGTAGAGCTCGGCCGCGCCGATCTTGCCGCTCTCGAACGCCTGCTTGAGGTCTCCGCCGGGGACGAGCACGGGGATCGTGCCGAGCTGCGACATGACCCGCGCGCCGAGCCCGAAGATGCGCATACGGAGGCCGTCCAGGTCCTTCTTGGAATGGATCTCCTTGGCGAACCAGCCGCCCGATTCCGCCCCGCCGAAGGCGCAAGGCACCACATGCACGTCGAGGCCCGCCTGATCGTACATTTCCTGATAAAGCTTCCTGCCGCTCCCCCGATCGAACCAGGCAAGATAGCCCTTGGCGTCGGGGCCGAAGGGGAAGCCGCCGAAGAGCGGTGCCGCGGGGAGTTTCGCGGCCCAGAAGCCCGCCGTGGCGAAGCCCGCATCCACCTTGCCGTCGGAGACTTTGTCCAGGATCTCGTGGGGCAGCGTGCCGTCGCCCGGCTGCTTCAGATCGAGCAAGAGCGCGCCGCCGGAGCGCGTCTCCAGGGTCCGGGCGAGGGTCAGCGCGGGCTTTCCGAGGCCCGGCAGATGGGTGCCATAGGCGATCGGCATCACGAGGGTGACCGTATCGCCTTCGGCCGCGGCGACCGCGAGGGGCGCGAGCACCAGGCCCACGGCGACCGCCAGGGCGGCCACGGCCCCTCTCGCGCGAATGTCGGTTTCCCTCATCATGCCGGCAGTGCTATCCCGAACCTCCCCGGAGCCTGGCAGAGCTATGACCGGAAGGCCATCAGACCTCAAGCCCGGCCCGGAATGGCTTAAGGCTGGTGCCTTTGCCTTGCTTCCGTTCCGGCGAGGCTTCGGCTATGGTTCAGCGCACTTTCCCTATGTGCCTGATCTTCTTGGGGCGGGCCTAGGTCCGAGACGGGGTCGGTCGACATGAGTCTTGCCGTTTGGCTGATCGAGCGTCCTCGCTGGTTCAAGCGGACGCTCCTGATCGCAAACGACTTCGTGGTGCTCGGCATCGCGTTGTGGGGCGCTTACTCCTTGCGCCTCAGCGAGCTCTATGCGCCGGAGGACTGGGAGATCCTCCTGCTCATGCTGTCGGCGCCGGTCATCGGCGTTCTCGTCTTCCACTGGCGTGGGCTCTACAAGCTCGTCACCCGGTTCATCGGACCGGAGGGCACGACGCGCATCTACACGGCGGTGGTCATCGCCGCCGTGCTGTGGGCGCTGGTCGTGCTGATGAGCGGCATCAAGGGGCAGCCGCGCTCGGTCGTGGTGATCTACGCCCTGATCGCCGCCGGCCTCATCCGGCTCAGCCGGCAATGGGCCGGCGCCCTGCTCCTGAGGGCCGCCCCGCAATTCAAGCCCATGAGCTTCGACGAGCGGAAGAAGGTCATCATTTACGGCGCCGGGCCCATCGGCATCCAGCTCCTGCGCGCGCTGAACGAGACCGGCGGTTACAAGACCGTCGCGTTCATCGACTCGAACCCCTCCCTTGCCGGCCAATTCGTGCACGGCGTCAAGGTTCTAAGGCCTGAGAAGATCGGCAAAACCATTGCCGATGAGGACGTGAAGGAGATCTTGCTGGCCACCCCGTCGGCGCTCCGCGGCGAGCGGAGGATGGCGCTCAAGCTGCTCGAGGCCTTTCCTGTGGTGGTGAAGACGCTGCCCGCGCTCGAGGACATCGCCTCGGGCCATGTGGAGGTGAGCGATCTTCGGCCCATCGACGTCGAGGACCTGCTCGGCCGCGATCCGGTGTCGCCCGATTTCGCGCTCCTGACCGCGCAGGTGCACGGCAAGGTGGTCATGATCACCGGCGCCGGCGGCTCCATCGGCTCGGAGCTGACCCGGCAGCTCCTAAAGCTCGGGCCGAAAGCTCTCGTCCTGTTCGACGTCTCCGAAGCCGCCCTCTACGAGATCTCGATGGAGATCGAGGAACTGAAACGGCGGCTGCACAAGGATGAGGAGAGCGGACCGCAGGCCGAGACGAGCGTGATTCAGATTCTCGGCTCCGTGCTGGACCGCAAGCTCGTCACCCGCACCATCGAGGAGCAAGGGATCGAGGTGATCTATCACGCGGCGGCCTACAAGCACGTGCCGATCGTCGAGGTGAACCCGTTCTCGGGATTGCAGAACAACACGTTCGGTACCCTCGTCGTCGCCGAAGCCGCCAAGGAGCTCGGCGTCAAGCGCTTCGTGCTCGTGTCGAGCGACAAGGCGGTCCGTCCGACCAACATCATGGGCGCCAGCAAGCGCCTCGCCGAGCTGATCCTGCAAGGGATGGCGCAGGAAAGTCCGGCCACCATCTTCACCATGGTGCGCTTCGGCAATGTGCTCGATTCCTCGGGCTCGGTGGTGAGGCTGTTCCGCAACCAGATCAAGTCGGGCGGCCCGGTGACCGTCACCCATCCCGAGGTGATCCGCTATTTCATGTCGATCCCCGAGGCCGCCCAGCTCGTGATCCAGGCCGGCGCCATGGCGACCGGCGGCGAGGTGTTCGTGCTCGAAATGGGAACGCCCGTTAAGATCGACGATCTCGCCCGCACCATGATCAGGCTGTCGGGTCTCGAGGTTCGCGACGAGGCTCATCCCGAGGGTGACGTGGACATCGAGTATGTGGGCTTGAGGCCCGGCGAGAAGCTCTACGAGGAACTCCTGATCGGCGAGAACGCGACCGGGACCAACCATCCACGCATCTTCAAGACCTCGGAGCCGATTCTATCCTACGAAGAGTTGATGGCGGCGCTGGAGCGCCTCGAGGATGCTATCCAGAGGGTCGACGTGACCGAGCTTCAGGATATGCTCCGGACCACCGTCGAAGGCTATATGCCGGGCGCCGTCCATGCGGTTTCCGCCAAGGACGAGTGGCAGCCCGTCTCGCGCACGCTGCACTAGGCAGATGCTTCAACCCGATTTCGTTTCCTGGCTCGCCGTGATTGCCGCCAGCGCCGGGATCAGCGGCGGCCTCATCCTCGTCTTGAAACCCCTTCTCGTTCGCCACCTGCTCGCCCATCCCAACGCACGCTCGTCGCACGCCAGCGCGACACCGCAGGGCGCCGGGCTCGCCGTCATGGCGTCGCTGATCGTCGTGTGCACCACGGCGCTGTTGCTCAAAGCCGTTCCGCAGCCCGATCTCCTGCCGGTGCTCGTGGGCGCCGCGGTTCTCACTGTCGTTGGCGCGCTCGACGATGCGCACGCCATCGAGGTGTCGTGGCGGCTGCTGGCCCAGACTCTGGTCGCGCTCGCCATCGTGTTCCTGCTGCCGCAGGACTTCCGTTTGCTGCCCCAGCTTCTGCCTCTCGGCCTCGAGCGGGCGCTGATGGTCCTCGGCGTCGTCGGCTTCGTGAACGCCATCAATTTCCTCGACGGCCTCGATTGGATGACGGTGGCGCAGGTCGTGCCGATGACGCTCGGCGTGGCGGTTCTCTGCTGGCTCGGCGTCGTGCCGGTCGGCGTCGGCCTGCTGGCGGTCACACTTCTCGGCGCCACGCTCGGCTTCGCCGTCTTCAACAAGCACCCCGCGCAGATCTTCCTCGGCGACGCCGGAAGCCTGCCCATCGGCCTCCTTCTGGCCTACATGCTGATCTACGTGGCGGAGGCTCACATCGTCTCAGGCCTCCTTCTCGCACTCTATTCCTTGACTGACACAACGGTGACCCTTGGCCGGCGTCTCATCAACGGCGAGCGCATCTTCTCCGCGCATAAGAGCCATTTCTATCAACGGGCCGTGGCGCAGGGCCTGCGCGTGCCGCAAGTCACGGGCCGGGTCTTCGCGCTCGAACTCGCCCTCATGGGTCTTGCCGTCGCCGCCGCGCTCGCCCGCTCCCTTGCCTTCGATGTCGCATCGCTGGCACTCGGTGCGGCGGCCGTCGGCTTCGTGCTCTTCAACTTCACGCGGGGACGCTGAATGACGCGGCGCGTCCTTATCACCGGTGCGACCGGCTTCATTGGCAATCGTCTCGTCGCCGCGCTCGCCAAGCGGGGCTTTGCAGTCCGGGCCGCGGCGCGGGATCCGGGCGCGATCCTCGCCGAGAGCCAAGTGGAGCGCGTGGTCATGCCGGAGCTTGCGGCGCCGGCCGACTGGTCGGCGCTGCTCGATGGTGTCACCGATGTGGTCCATCTCGCCGGCATCGCGCATGCGCCCGGCGTTCTGCCCGACGACGTCTATACGCGCATCAATGCCGAGGCGGTCGGCGAGCTTGCCGCGCAGGCGAAAGGCAAGGTCGAGCGCTTCGTCTTCATGTCGTCGGTGCGCGCGCAGGCGGGGCTCACGGCGGACCACGCCCTTACCGAGAAGGATGTGCCGGAGCCCACGGATACCTATGGCCGCTCCAAGCTCGAAGCGGAGCGTCTCGTCGAGCAGAGCGGCGTGCCCTACACGATTCTTCGACCTGCCGTCGTCTATGGGCACGGGGTCAAAGGCAATATCGCGTCGCTCGCGACCATCGCCAAGACGCCGATGCCGCTTCCCTTCGGCGGCCTTGATAACAAGCGCACGCTCCTCGCGCTCGACAATCTCGTCTCGGCGGTCGCCCACGTGCTCGAAACCGAGGCGGCCAAGAACGAGACGTTTCTCGTCGCCGATGCAGCGCCGATCAGCGTGGCCGATCTCGTCGGCGCCATGCGCGAGGGGCTCGGCAAGCCCCCTCACCTCGTCAAGGTGCCGCAAGGCGCCGTCAAGAAGATGATGAAGTCGTTCGGGCGCGAGGCCGACTGGGAGCGCGTCACGGGCCAGTTCGTCGTCGACGTCTCGAAATTGCTGGCCACGGGCTGGAAGCCGCACGTCGAGACCCGCGCCGGCATCGTCAGAATGATGCGTGCCGAGAACGGCGCCCCGCACTAGCGGCCGATCATTTTGTCATAGAGCGAAACGATCTCCTTGCCGATCGCATCGGCGGAAAACTTCGCCTCGACCAAGCGACGCGCAGCCTCCCCAAAACGTGCACGCAACGCCGCATCCTCCGCCAATCGCGCCATGGCGTCGGCCAAGGCTTCGACGTCGTCCACCGGCACGAGCAACCCCGTCTCCCCTTCGATGGCGATCTCGCGGCAGCCGGGCACGTCGGTCGCCACCATGGCGCGGCCGCATGCGGCCGCCTCGAGCAGGCTCTTGGGTAGTCCTTCCCCGCCGCGGGACGGCTGCACGGCGAAGTGCGCCTCGCGCCAGACCTCGCTGATATCGGCGACGTGACCAAGCCAGACAATGCCGAAGGCGCTCGCGAACTCGCGGAGCTGCTCCGGCGCCAGCGAGCCCGGATTCTCCTTATCGCAATCGCCGGCGAGCAAGAGGCGCAGCTTGACGCCGCGGTCGGTGAGGAGCCTGAAGGCGTCCACGAGCGTCATCACGCCCTTGTGCCGCAGCATGCGCCCGACAAAGGCCGCGGTCACCGGCGGCCGCGGCTCGGGCAAAACGCGATAGCGGTCGAGATCGACGCCGGAGCCGGCAATGATCGTGACGCTGTCCGCCGGGACGCCGAGATCGAGCAGGAAGCGGCGGTCGTCGGGATTTTGCACGACGGTGCAGCTCCGCGCACGCTTGAGGAGATGTGAGAGCGCAAACTCCACGACGCGGCGCGTGAACCCCCCCGACCCGCCATCGTCCACGAACACGGCGCCGAGACCGGTCAGGCTGTTGACGACGGCGATACGGCTCAACCCCAGGCTCGCCAGCGTGCCGAGCACGACCGGCTTCAGGGCAATGTTGTGGACGATGTCGGGCTCGACCTCACCGAACAGCCGTCTGAGCTCCAGCGCGGCGGAAAAGCTGCCTATGGGGGAGAGACTGCCGCGGCTCCAGGACAGAGGATGGGGTATGAAGCCCTCCTGCTCGATCCGTGCGCGGCCGTCCTTGATTCGGGTGGCGACATGCACCTCATAGCCCGCCGCCTTGGCCGCCTGGGCCATGGGCAGGCGATGGGACAGGAAATACCAGTCTTCAGTGACGACGTAGAGGATGCGGGGCGCCATATCGCGGACGCTTGTATCAGCGCCGGGGCTTCGGCGGAACAGACGGCGGCCTCCGCGCCCTCATGACTGGCTGAGAACGGGCCATTTCGGCGGACCGGAGGACCGGAGCGATCGGGCCCTTTTTTCGACCCCGCGGCCTCCGGTTTCCCCGCTCATGCCGCAATTTTCGGGACTATCAAGAGTGTTGCGGGCGTGTCACGCCTCCCGCCCCAGCGGGGACGAAGGACATCACCGCCCTGGAATTCTGGGCTGTTAGGCGCTAGAATCGCGTAGGCTGAGAAAAGCGGCTTAGAGGGAATCCATGAAACGGCTCGTCCTGGTGCTTTGCAGCGCCGCCGGATTGGCATTGCTGCCGGTGACAGCGAACGCATTCGAGATCGAAGGCGGCGGCGGCGACGCGCCGGACGGCGCGGCTCAATACCAGGGCATGTCCCCCGTCTACACCATACCCCAGTTCGATGGGAGCTCGCTGGCGATGCCGTATAGCAGCAGCGACACGGGCCTCAGCGGTCACGTCTCCGACTATGGGAACTCCATCTCGATTCCCGCCCCGGGACTCTCCCAGCCGACCCCGGCTTACGCGACCAGCCCCTTCTTCCGCTAGGCTTTCGCGCTTCCCTACTCGCTCTCCTGCGTCGAGACCTGCTCCTTCAGCGCCTGAATGAGTTCGTTGAGGCGCTGATTGTCGGGCTCGACCTCGGCAAGCTGCTCCGCATAGCGCAATGCCGTCGCGGCATCGCCGTCGGCGCGGGCGAAATTGATGAGCGCAAGGAGCGTCTCGCGGTCATGCGGGTGATGCTTGAGATTGTCTTTCAGCACCGCGACGGCTTCGGCCCGTCGCCCCAGCGATTCGAGCCCGACGGCATAGACATAGGCGTAGCGGGAGCGGTCGGGCTCCAGCTCGGCGGCGCGGCGCAGTTCCTCGATGGCGGCGTCCTGCTGCTTGAGGCGCACGAGCGCAAGGCCAAGGGCGTGATGGAGTCCACCGTCATTCGGCGAGGCTCGAAGCGCCTCACGCAGGACGGCCACGCCGTCCTCGTCGCGGCCGAGCTGCCGATAGAGGTCGGCGAGGTTGACGGCCGCCGGCGTGAAATGGGGGCTCAAGCGCAGCGCCGCCCGGTACTCCTTCTCCGCCGCCGCCGTGTCGCCTATCCGCACATAGTAGCGGGCGAGCAGGCTCCGCGCTTCGGGGCGGTCGGCATTGAGGTCTTGCGCCGCGAGGAACTCCTTCTCGGCGGCGGCGAGATGCGCCCGGTCGCTTGCCGTGAGGTCCTGGCTCTGTACACCGGCAAGCAATGACGCCGCCTTGATGCGCACGCCGCGCACCGGATCGTCAAGAAGCGGAGAGACGAGCGGCCAGAGCTGCGCCGGGGTGCCCGCATCGAGATGATCGAGTGCGGCGAGACGCACCAGAGGATCGGGGTCGGCGAGCCCCTTCTTCACCAGTGCCGCGGTTTCAGGCGAGGGATACGCGGCCAGTTCCTCGAGCGCGCTCGCCCGGACGAAGGCCGGCGTGGCCGGGTCCGCCGCCACGGCGTCAAGCAGCGCTTCCGCATTCGGCTCTCCCTCCCACGCGGCATGGAAGGCAGGCCCGTAGGTCTGGAAGCCTTCGCGCTCGTGACCGAACCATGTCGTGATCGCCGCCGCCGCCCACTCAGACGATTTGTCCTTGTGGCAATCGTTGCAGTCGTTGCTGACGCCGAGCGACGCCGAGAGGTCCGGACGCGGCACGCGGAACGAATGACCGTGGCGCGGGTCGATCTGCATATAGGTCCGCACCGGCATGTGGCAGGCGACGCATGTGGGCCCAGGCGTCACGCCCGCATGATGGGTGTGGGCGGGCTCCGCGTAGCGCGGGGCATGACACTGCAGGCAGACCTGATTGCCCGAGGCGCGCAGCTTGGCGCTGTGCGGGTCGTGGCAATCGCTACAGGTCACGCCCTTGGCGAACATCTTGCTCTGCTTGAACGAGCCGTAATTGTAGACCTCGTCCAGCATCTGCCCGTCCGCCTGATAGAGCCCGTGGGCGAGCAGCGACACCACATGGGTGTCGGAGAGCGGCCGCCCCGGCACCCAGTCCTCCGAGATCTCGCCCCGCCGCGCATGGCAGCGACCGCACATCTCGACCTCTTTACGCAAAAGCGCGGGTGACGCGCTGCGCTGCGGCTGGTCCGTGTTCGGGTCCCGGCTCCAGGTGACGCCGGAGCGCTCGTCGAAGCGGGCGAGAAGCCCCATCAACTTGTCCTTCTCGCCGGCGCCCCCGCCACGCTTGGCCCAGGCGACATGGGCCGAGCCCTGGCCGTGGCAGGCCTCGCAGCCGATGCTGATCTCCTTCCAGGTGGTCGCGAACGAGTCCTTCGCCGCGTCGTAGTTCTTGGCGACGCCGGTCGAATGGCACTCGGCGCACATGAAGTTCCAGTTCTGGTTCAGCTTGGTCCAGTGCAGCGGATCGTCGT
>CAZHCN010000031.1:0-18619 GCA_964530895.1 uncultured Methyloceanibacter sp.
TGGAGATGCAGGAATACCTGCCGACGGCGCCCCAGAACTTCAAGAAGGCGCTCAAGTTCGACGAGGCATGGTGGACACAAAACGGCGCGGCGCTGACCCAACGCTTTGCCGAGTGGCAAACGCAAGTGGAGTCGGCAGCGGCCGCTAAGGAAGCCGAACGCAAGGCGAAAGAGGCGGCGAAAGAACAGCCTGTGAGCAAGGCCGCGCCCTAGGAATCGTCCCCGGAATAAAGTGCGGGTAAGCGACAAGTCCTGTTTGCCTTGGCTGTCGACTTCATGTCATCCTTGTGTTCGGAGCGAGTCATCGGGGTTTTTGTAACCCACAGACATCTCTCTACACAGAATGCACGACCAGAGAACGGCATCGCCTTTTTTGAGCTTTGGCTTAGACGGTTAAGGCCATGCTGATGATCCTAAGCACTGCCGGGGCGGGGCCGGCAGTGCACTCTGGTGCGGCTAACCCTTCTAAAAAGTCCGGTAGAGCCCTAGCGAGACATAGCCGCTCGGGTCGTCTTCGAGATAGTTGCCGGTGAACCCGCCGGACAATGTGAACTCGAGCTTGCGGAGGTTGATGCGGACGAATCCCCCGCCGCGGCCGGCATCATACTCCTCGTTGCCGAGCGCTCCGCCTTCGAGCCGAGCGAAAGCTTCGGCAGGACTCGGAAGCCGACCCGCGCGAGGCTCCAATATTCCTGGAAGGCCGTGCCGTACGATGCGTCGGCGGAGAGGAACCAGCGTGGCGCGATGTCGTACCAGGTCTCGGCGAGAAGCCGGAAGCCGATCTCGGTTCCTTGCACGGCGTTGTTCGGATCGTGCGGGACGATGTGCTGGTCCTCCACCGCGATCCCCCCGAACAGCTTGACGATGACGGCGCCGGGGCGGAACTGATAACCGATCAAGCCGCAGTTGTTGATCTTTTAGTCTATCATTCAATAGGTTAGACGCGGTTGAGCCTTGCGATTCCCCTCCGTAGGTAACCATCTAGGTAACAAACGGAGGACTCCCTGAACGCCAATCAAAATCAACCGGCGCAGGGCTCCTTGTTGCGCGCCTTGGCGCATGACCCCAGGCTGCTATGCTAATGGCGCCCCGGGGGAACGAGCATGACCCCAGACAACAATGATCTTGACGATCTCCGCCGAGAATTAGAGTTCCGGCGCGAAGTCGACGAAACCGCCGCTGAGTTGGCGGAACGTTACCGCAATGAGCGCTGGGAGCCCTTGTGGGATGACTTGGAAGAACTCATGGGCCGTTGGCTACGCGGCATAGGTTATTCAACCCGAGCATTGGTCTACCTCACACTGCTCGCACTGGTTTGGGTGCTGGACTACGCGCTTTTCGATCCGAAGGATCTGACTGAGCGACCACTCGGCAGCCTCACGCTTGGCGAACTACTAAACAACTTCTGGTGGGTCTTAATTGGTGGCGGGGGCTCGATCATGTTGGTTCGCGCCTTCTTCGCGGAGGAAGATGGTGGTTGGGAGTGGGGGGTTGATTGGGAAGGCTGGGGTAAAGCAGGCCTCTGGCTGCTGGCTGTAGGCGCTGTCGCAGTGCGGGCTGATCTACGGGCAGTAGCAATGCGCCGAGCCATACTGACTGCTGTGTAGCCACAACCTTGGCGCATGACCCAAGGCGGTCGCAATTTGCCGGACTCGCTACCCGACGCGGCGGCATCGACATCTCCACGCCTTCTTTTAGCGAAAGCTGTCGGTTGGCCCGTCCTGCGCGGGCCTGCCGTCCCCTAGTATCGAGTAGAGACGGCAAGTGGGAGCGGCTTCAGGGATTTAACTTTCCTGGGGCCGCTTCTCTTTGCGCTTATGCGGCGGCTACACCTTCGATTCTTTTCGATCGTTCCCGCCACAAAACTTTCATAGCAGCTAACACATCGGCATACTGATAGACGGCGCCACCCGACAGCTTCCTACCAATTTCGCCAGTCCACACGACCACCGAATCCTCGCGCTCCGGATGTGGAGTACATTCTGCCCCGGTTGGTGTGTGGACGATCAAGTCGTCTCTGACTTCGAACTGATCTGACGTAACCCTTGTGTGCGCGTGCATGGTCATAACCTCGGGTGTTGCGCTAAGGCGTGACAAGGCTAGGACCATTTGAGTGTGTGTTGGAATTAAGGATTGATTAACTCTACGGCAGCGCGACATGAGCAAGGTGCTCGATGCTAACGGCGTGCGATAGATTGGTACGGAGACTAGTGAGTTACGGGGAGCCTGAAGGTGTCTGCGGTCGGTTGAGAATCGGACTGTTCTTGTTGCGGCATGTGTATCGAGGATATCTGTCGGGAAAGGCAACACGTCAACTCCCCGTCGATGGGATCAAGAAGGAACTGGTGGCGCACGGGCAAGGTGGGCAGTTTTACCGGCACTTGAATTTCCATCTTGGGTGCCGGTTTCTTGGATGGCCCGGAATGCTCGCGAGCTGGCTTATGCATCAGGTGGATGTGAGACAGGCGGCAATGGGCCGAAGGGAATCGACAGTAGAGGTCAGGGACAATTTGGCAGCGGTCGCCTGCGCAGCGGTTTTGCTGGACCGCTCGCGGCGGAGGATCTCACGGGGTGAAACTGCACAGCGGTTGCGCGAGATCCTGGCGGCGTAAGCGCACCTCTTTGGCACATGAATCCGTGCTATGCGCAGATTGCGGGGGGAGCTTTGAGGGAGGCTCCCATGAGAAGACTGAAAGCCCCTTGGTCAGCCCAAAAAACCGAAGGCGGCTACAGGGTGCGGGACGCGCAAGGCCGCACACTCTGTTACATCTACTGCCGAGACGACGAGAAGAACGCCGAGGTCGCCAACGTGCTGACCTGGGATGAAGGTCGCAGGGTCGCAGCCAATATCGCTAAACTGCCTGAACTCCTATCTCGAATTCATCGCAAATGATGGATGGCGTATAGTAACGTCGCACGGTCCGCGAGGTGGAGACATGCGCGGTTGGTTCGCCGGCCTTTTCGTCATCGGCCTCATTGCTCTGGCCATGATCTACGCATACAGGCCGGACTTTTTTCATTCGTTTCAGCAGATGCTGTTCGCGCACTAGGCGGAGCTGGGACGACTTAACCATGCGACAAAGATGGTCGGAACCTGGACATGACGCGGGTGTATGATTCTGCATGATGGGTGTTCCCTCCCCATCAAAGGTCCCCCCAAAAAGGACCCGGAGAAGCCCCGCGTACCCCCTTATGTGGGGCTTCTCCTTTTTTTGCGTCCTGAGTATCCAATGTCCGACCTTAAAGCCCTTGCCCGCGAGATAGCGAAGCGCAAGCCCGCACGCTTTGTCGAGTAATTGCTGCTGCCGCATCCTGATCGCATGTCTCAGCGCCGCTTTCCTCATCCCTGGCAGGTCGAGCAGATGCCCGGCGGCTTTAAGGTGCTTGACGCTGCCGGCCAAGCCCTCGTCTATGTCTACGCTCGCGAGACGAAAGCCGAAGCCGACATCGCTAAGGTGCTGACCTTCGATGAGGCGCGGCGCATCGCGGCGAACATAGCCAAGCTGCCGGAGCTGTTGATGTCCTGACGCATAAAAGAGGCCCCGCCAATAGAGCGGGGCCTAGGTCATTGCTTGATGCTACGTGGACTACCAAGGAATATCCACTCGATCCTTACTTACAGGTCTTGGTCGCCGCATCCCACTTCATTTTGGCCTTCTCGCAAGCTGCCTTGGTCGTAGGCGCTGCGGCTAAAGCTGGCGCTGCCACGCCGGCAACGATGCCAAGTGCAACGAGTGTGAGAACGATCTTCTTCATGAGCTTTTTCTCCATAAGAACTGCCTCAGGGCAGCGACGGGATAGATTGCAGCCGCGCATGGCCGGCTCATGGCCGGAGCATGAGACAAGCTGCCACTGAGGCTAAGAATCTCTGCGACAAAGTGCTGGATTGAACTAGAAAGCAAACGTTTGGCAGTGAGTGCCTTCTGTCCAGAGTTCATCCATGACCGACCATAAAGCCCTTGCCCGCGAGATAGCCAAGCGGAAGCCCGTTCGCTTTGTCGAGGTGAAGCGGACGCGGACCCAACGACTAAGGATTGAAGGCGAACGTGCCCGGCGCAGTCAGGACTTGATGGAGTACGAAGCCGCGCTCCGCTTTATCTTCTGGAGCAGCCCGAACGGCGTCGATCTTTAGTCCCTCTTGAGCGGGACCACATTGGACGCTTCGTGACCCTTCATCATTGCGCGGTCATAGCGTTCAACGATTGCCTTTGCCCGCTCGAATAGGTCGGCGTCCAGGTTCTCGCCCCTTTCGGTCTGCCTCACAACGAGGCGCAAGACCGCAACTGCCTCGGCTTCCATCTCATCTGGTTTACCAGGGGTCATGCTCTGATTTTAACGCTCGGCTATAAGAAGGGCCAGGCCGACTTAGCGAAGACCTTATCGTTCATTCCGCTTCACGTCATCCTTGCGGTGGTTGTCAGACTGTCCGCGCCGGCAAATTCACAAGGCCAGCAACAAACACTCCAAGTCGTCCTCATCAATCTCCGCTTCCATGACAGCTTCTAACTGTTGCTGTTGATGGGCTTGCAGCGCCGCGACATTCTCGGGCGAAAGCGGTGAGTAGGTGTTGGCTGGTAGGCCCGGGGCATAGAGACCCTTGCCGAAGGCATAGCCGCCGCCCACATACGCGCTTGTGTAGTTGTCGCTGGTCTCGATGCCGGTGAAGTATTCAGTGTGTGGCGCATCGGGCTCGGCCCAAGTCGTGTCCGCCGAGACGCCGAGCGCAAAAACGGCAACACAAAGCGCCCGCTTCCGCGGAGTGCGGATCGGACACCTGCTATACTACCCCCTGCACGGCGGACGCTCGCCTGCTGCCTCAAAGATGATACATCTTAGGCGCGAGACCGGCGGGAGCCACGCAACTGCCCGCAACCGTGTATATTACAATCTGTGGTTGGTGAATCCGTGTTTTGTTCCCCACACGTCCCCGCGAAATGAAACCCAACCGATTCGCCAGGTGGCTCAAGGTCGACACCAAGGGCCTCTATTGCCGGCCGGGCGGTTTCCATATCGACCCGCACGGCGCGGTCCGGCGCGCCGTCATCACCCACGGTCATTCCGACCATGCAAGACCGGGTCACGAAGCCGTGCTGGCGACGGAAGAGACGCTTGCCATCATGCGCGCGCGGCTCGGTGAAGGGGCACCAAGTCGCCCCCAAGCGGTACCTTATGGCGAGCCCCTCACCATTGGCGACGTCACGGTCACGCTGTTCCCGGCCGGCCATGTGCTCGGCAGCGCCCAGGTCCTGATCGAATACGAGGGCGTGCGCGCGGTGGTCTCCGGCGACTACAAGCGGAGCGCGGATCCCACCTGCGCGCCCTTCGCGCTTGTCCGGTGCGACCTTTTCATCACCGAGGCGACCTTCGCGCTGCCAGTGTTCCAGCACGGCGATGCGCGCGACGAGGTGGCGAAGCTCCTCAAATCGGTTACGCAGTTTCCCGAGCGCGCACATGTCGTGGGCGCCTATGGGCTCGGCAAGACCCAGCGGGTGATCGCGCTCCTTCGTGACGCTGGCTACGAGCGCCCGATCTATCTGCACGGGGCGCTGCAAGCCTGTTGCGACCTCTATCAGTCTTTCGGCGTTGCTCTCGGGACGCTCCTCCCCGCCACCGGCACCAAACGCGACGACTTGAAAGGCGCTATCGTGCTCGCGCCGCCGTCGGCGATCGCCGACCGCTGGTCGCGACGGCTTCCCGATCCGGTGACCGCCTTCGCGTCGGGATGGATGCGCGTGCGGGCGCGTGCCCGGCAGCAGGGCATCGAGCTGCCGCTCGTTATCTCCGACCACGCCGACTGGCGCGAGCTGATCGACACCATCGCCGAAACCGGCGCCGAGGAGGTTTGGGTAACCCATGGGCGCGAGGATGCCTTGCTCCATCATATCGGGATGACCGGGCGCCGGGGCCGCGCGCTCGCGCTGATCGGGCGCGAGGACGAAGACCAGTGAAGGCCTTCGCCGCCCTTCTCGACCGGCTGTCCTACACGCCGTCGCGCAACGACAAGCTGTGCCTCTTGGCGGACTATTTCGCGGCCGTGCCCGATCCCGATCGTGGCTACGCGCTGGCCGCTCTCACCGACGGGCTGTTCTTCCGGCTGCCGTTCCGCCGCATCCTGACGGAGATGCTGGAAGCCCGTATCGATCCGGTTCTGTTCAAGCTTTCCCGCGACTATGTGGGCGACACGGCCGAGACCATCGCGCTGATGTGGCCGACCCGCGAGGACGGCGCCGAGCCGCCACGGCTCAACGCTGTGGTCGAGGCGGTCCAGGCCGCAACGCCCGCGGAGCTACCGGCACTTCTCGCAGGCTTTCTCGACCGGCTCGACGCCACTGGCCGCTGGGCGCTGCTCAAGCTGCTGACGGGCGCGCTCCGTGTCGGCGTGTCGGCACGGCTTGCCAAGACGGCGCTCGCCGAATGGTCGGGCAAGCCGCTTGCCGATATCGAGGAGGTCTGGCACGGGCTTTCGCCCTCCTATGTCCCGCTGTTTGCATGGCTGACGGGCGAAGGTCCGCAGCCCGAGACGCACGGAAGCGCCGTGTTCCGGCCGCTGATGCTGTCGCATGCCATCGAGGACCGTGAGCTCACGGCCATCACGCCGTCCGACTTCGTGGCCGAATGGAAATGGGACGGCATCCGCGTACAGGCGAGCCATCAAGGCGGGGAGAGGCGGCTCTTCTCCCGCACAGGCGACGACATCTCGGGGGCCTTCCCCGACGTGGTGGACGCGCTGCCCGAGGGCGTGGTGCTTGACGGCGAGCTTCTCGTCCTACGCGGCGGCGCGGTGGCGCCGTTCAACGATCTCCAGCAGCGCCTCAACCGCAAGACCGTGACGAAGGGGATGCTGACATCGCACCCCGCGCATATCCGCCTCTACGACATGCTGTTCGAAGGGGACGAGGACTTGCGCCCCCTGCCCTTCATCGAGAGACGCGCGCGGCTCGAGGCCTGGCACGCGGCGCATGCGCCTGCCCGCACAGACATCTCGGAGATCATTGACTTTCGGTCTATCGCCGAACTCGAGACGCTGTGGGCCGGCGCGCGGGAGACCGGCATCGAAGGGCTGATGTTGAAGCGCCGGATGAGCCCCTATATCGCCGGTCGTCCCAAAGGCCATTGGTACAAGTGGAAGCGGGCGCCGCTGATGATCGACGCGGTGCTGATGTATGCCCAGCGCGGCAGCGGCAAGCGCTCCTCCTACTATTCCGACTATACGTTCGGCGCTTGGCGTGAGGATGAGGCCGGTGGGGCCGAGCTGGTGCCTGTCGGCAAGTCCTATTTCGGCTTCACCGACGAGGAGCTGAGACAGCTCGACAGCTTCGTGCGCAGCCACACGGTGGACAGTTTCGGTCCCGTGCGCCAGGTGGAGCCCAAGGTCGTGTTCGAGGTCGCTTTCGATTCCGTGCACCAGTCCACGCGGCACAAATCAGGTGTCGCGATGCGCTTCCCCCGCATCCACCGCATCCGTTGGGACAAGCCGGCGGAAGAGGCCGACACGCTCGAGACGGTGAAGAGTCTGATCGTGGACTAGCGGGGCCCGCGTCGTCGTGCTGCCGCACTTACCTCCCTAGACTGCGCGGCCGACCGCCAAGACCGCACCAAGGGAGACGACCCATGAGAATGCTTCTGACCGCGCGCTTCCCCGCCGAGCCGTTCAACACGCTGGCCC
Organism: uncultured Methyloceanibacter sp.; assembly: GCA_964530895.1. Lineage (GTDB taxonomy): Bacteria > Pseudomonadota > Alphaproteobacteria > Rhizobiales > Methyloligellaceae > Methyloceanibacter. The sequence continues at coordinate 7,666 of CAZHCN010000031.1, forward strand.
GCAAGGGCGAGGCAGGAAAGCTCCTGCAAAGCATTATCGAAGATCTGAAGCCTGAGGCCGTCTATTTCACCGAGCTTCGCGGCCAGCGCGGAGCGATTCTCGTCGTCGATCTACCGTCTCCGTCAGACGTCCCACGCATGGCCGAGCCGTTCTTTCTCACGTTGAACGCCGACTGCCACTTCAAAGTCGTCATGAGCGGCGACGACTTGGCAAAAGCGGGGCTCGACGCGCTCGGCAAGAAATGGGGCTGAGCTTCTACTGGGTGAAGATGAGAACCAGATAGGCGGCGAACAACACCAGGTGGACGAAGCCCAGCAAGATGTTGGTCGGTGCGCCTGAGAAGGTCATGTGGCTGACGAACAAGGTCACGGCCAGGAGCGTGATCTCGACATTGGACAGGCCGAGCTCAATCGGCGTCCCGGTGATGACGCTGATCGCCAGCACCACCGGAACAGTCAGGCCGATGGTCGAAAGCGCCGAGCCGAGGCTGAGATTGACGGCACGCTGGAGATGGTCCCGCGCCGCCGCCTGGCATGCGGCGGTCCATTCCGGCGAGAGAATGAGAATGGCGATGAGAACGCCGCCGAGCGCGACCGGCAGGCCGCCCTGCTCCACGCCATAGTCGATCAGCCGCGAGAGCTGCTTCGACAACAGAACGACCGGCATCAGCGTCGCCAGCAGCAGAATCGCGTGATAGGGCGCCGAGTAGATGGGGCCATGGGCGTGCGGCTCCGGGCTCGCCGGTTCCGCACGCTCGATGTCTTTGGCACCCTTCGTCGGCTGCATGAAGAAGTTGCGATGCCGCGTCGTCTGGATGACGAGGAAAGCACCATAGAGCAGCGCGGTCAGCACACCGAAGATGACCGCCTGCTGCGTGGTGAAGGTCGGGCTATCCGTCGATTGGGTGAAGCTCGGCACCACGAGCGCAATAACGGCAAGGGGCGTGATCACCGCCAGATAGGCGAGCGCACCTTGCAGATTGTACTGCTGCTCGACGTGGCGCAGGCCGCCGATGGCAAGCACGGTCCCGACCATGCCGTTGAGCACGATCATCAGAATAGCGAACATGGTCTCGCGCGGCAGGGTGGGGTTCGGGCTGCCGCCGAGCATGACGGTGGCGAGGATGGTCACTTCCATGCTGATGACGGCGATGGTGAGAATCAGGGTCCCGTAAGGCTCGCCGAGGAGTTCGGCCAGCGCGTCGGCGTGGCGTACCACGCCGAAGGCACACCAGATCATCACACCGAACAGCCAGGCGAAGAACGCAATCGACAGGGGCAGATTGTCGAGATCGGCGAGCCACTCCTTGCCGATGGTGAAGAAGACCACCGTCGTGACGATGCCGGCGATGAGCCCAAACTCGGGCCGGAGCCTTTGCCAGAAGCCGCCGCTGGACGGTGGCCTCGCCGTTTTTGGCTTGGCCGTCCGGCTCGCGGTCTTGCGCCTAGTTGTCATCGGTGTCCCTTTATCCCCAGGGCACAAACGGCCCGGCGAAGGGGTCCTTCTACCGATTCGGGCGGGGTGACGAAAGGCGGCACGTGGCGCGGGTCAAACGTGGTGGCCGTGGTCGCCGGCGGCGATCTTCTTGAGCGAGGCGCGATCAACCTTGCCGGTCGGGTTGAGCGGCATCTTTTCGACGAAGATGATCTCTTCCGGCGCCTTGTAGCCGACGCGGGCCTTGGCGAACTGGATCAGCTCGCCGGCCTTGGGCCGTTGCGCGTTGGTCTTGATCTCCACATAGGCCCGGACGTTCTCCCCGTGAGACTCGTCGATGATGCCGACGACGCCGACGAGCTCGACGGCCTCGTGCTCGAGCAGCGCATCCTCGACCTCTTGCGGGGATATGTTGGAGCCGTCGTGGACGATGATCTGCTTGCGGCGGCCGCAGAACCAGTTGTAACCGTCCTCATCCACTTTCATCTCGTCGCCGGTGTCGAACCAGCCGTCATTCAACACCTCGGCCGTCGCTTTTTCGTCGTTCCAATAGCCGGCACATTGGGTCGGCGTCCGCACCCACAAGCGCCCCTCGGCACCTAACGGCAGCTCCGAACCATTCTCGTCGCGAATCGAGAAGACGAATCCGGGCCCTGGCAGGCCTATCGAGCCGAGCTTATCCACGCCCATGGGCGGGTTGAGCGCGGCAAGCCCGAATTCCGTCATGCCGTAGCCTTCGCTGACCGTCTTGCCGGTGAGCGCCATGAACTCCTTCTCCAACTCGGCGGAAACCTTGTCGCCACCGGAGCGGGCAAGCCTCAACGAGCTAAAGTCCGCCTGGGTCATGTCGTGCTCGCGAATGAGGTGGAGCAGCGCGGTCGGCAGCATGGAGAGCAAGGTGGGCCGGGTCGTGCGCAGAAGCGGTCCGATCTCCTCATGATCGAAACCACGCGCGATCACCAAGCGCGCACCCACCGAGAGTGCCGACATGCCGAAGGTAAAGCCGCCGATATGGGTGCAAGACGAGCCCGGCAGCACAATGTCGTTGGCCGTCACTTCAAAGCCGAGCGCGGCGCTTGCGAACATCCAACCGAGCGACTCGCGGGTATGGGTGACGCCCTTGGCCGGCCCGGTCGAGCCGGAGGTGAAGAAGATCGCCGCCGGCGCCTTGGGATCAACCTGCGGCAAGGTCCGGTCTTGGGGCTCTGCGTTAATAAGGCTTTCGAGGCTTGGCTGCTTGCTGTCCTCGGCGCCGTACCAGATCACGCCAAGAGGAAGGGTCGATGCCTTACTCGCCGCAATATCGTCGGCACGCTCGCCATGACTCAGTATGATCCTGGCTTCGCTTACATCCAGCGCGTGGTTTATCTCCTTGGGCGTGTAGCGGTAGTTGAGCGGCGTGAGAACGAGCCCTGCCTTGAAGCAGGCGATGTAATGCACGATGAGCGCGACGCGGTTCGGCATCAGGGAGGCGACCCGGTCGCCCGGTGCGAGACCAAGCGCCAGATAATTGGCGGCAAGACGGGTGGAGGCCTTGTCGAGCTCGGCCCATGACATCACCGCCTCGAGAGACATCATGGCGGGATCATTGGGGCGTCCCTTCACGCCGACCTGCAACAGGTTTGATAGGTCGAGCGGATTTTCGAGAAGCGGTCCTGCGTGCGGCATGGTTCGTCCTCAGTCTCGGTGGCGGCAGCTTTTGGCGCTACCTGTCGTAGCGGTACAGTCCATAGAATCCCGTGGGGTCTAGAAAGATCTGGCGCGCCTCGGAGAAGCCCGCCTCGAGGCCGAGAGCGCACCAGTCGGCCGCGCTTTCCGGCAAGTCGCAGGTCGATACGTGATGATAGATCTGCTCCCACTCTTCCGGTGTATAATAGGTCCAGAGCGGCTTGTTCACCCGGCGGAAGCGGTCGAGGTATTCCGCGCGGTCCTCACCATCGGCCAAAGTCGGCTCATAGATCATGAGAAAATTACTCGTCGAGCCGTGGATGGCCGACAGCATCTTGCGCTTCTCGGCGGTGACGAGGTGATGGATGGAGAGGCTGCACCACGCCACGCCAGCGGGTTCCGGCCGTTTCGTCAGCGCTTCGACAAAATCGCGACAGTCGAGCTCGACATCGAAGGGCACATTCTCCAGATTCCAGCGCGGGCTCCGAGAGGTCGATACCGTGATAACGGCGTACCTTCGTCCCTTGAAGAGCACGCTTCATTTGTCCTGCGTCGCCGCAGGCAATATCGGCGAAATCGAACGGCTCCGGGATCGGAAGCAGGGCCTCGTGCAGGATCAGGCCTACTCGCCGGTGCGAGAGCGAGTCGTGGTCCACCATTTTCTGATAGGTGGACCACTGCTTCTGGAACTGCTCGAGCGCCTCTTGGTCGTCAACCGCCGCCCCGGCCGTGACGTGGTGAACGTGGATACTCATGGCTCGCAAAACTTTCTCCGATCGGATAACCGGAGATCTTCTAGCGCAAGCCGGTTGTATAAAGGTTAGCGGTGCGAGAGGGCGACGGCCGCTGGGCGGGATCAGATGTCCCAGCCCGGATCGTGGATGATGTCGTGAAAGGCCTTATGGATGGCCCCTCCCCACCCTTCGCGGATCGCCTGCAAATAGGGGTCGTCGTCCTCGAGTCTGATGGTGAAGCCCGACCTCAGAGAGTCGCGGCGATAGATCAACAGATCGATAGGCGGACCAACGGACACGTTCGAGCGCATGGTCGAGTCGAACGAGATCAAGGCGCATTTGGCGGCGTCGCTCAGGCCCGTGTCATGCCGGATGATACGATCGAGGATGGGCTTGCCGTATTTCACCTCGCCGATCTGGAAATAGGTCGTGTCGCCCATCGCCTCGATGAAATTGCCGGCGTCATAGATCATGAACAGGCGGAGCTGCCCGCCCTTCACCTGGCCGGCGAGAATGAACGAGGCGGTAAAGTCCACGTCGTGCTGCTGGAGATAGCCAGCATCACTCTGGTGGATCTCGCGCAAGGCAGCGCCCACGATGCGCGCTGCGCCGAACATCGAGCCGACGGCGAAGAGGTCCCGTTCCGGATTCTCGCTGTTGAGCCACTCGGTCAAAAGGCTGACCACGCCTTGGGTCAGGGAGAGATTCCCGGCGGTGACCAGTGCGAAGAAACGCTCGCCCGGTTTCTCGAAGGTGAACATCTTTCGGAAGGTGGAAACCCGGTCGATGCCGGCGTTGGTGCGCGAATCCGACGCAAGCACCACCCCCTCATCGAGCAAAATGCCGATGCAGTACGTCACGTCCGATTATCCTCACTGGGACTGTTGCTGGCTTGGGAAGCTAACTCTGACAGTCATGGTCTCTACCCCACCCCCGGCCCGAACGCCCCGCACCGGACTGGCTTCGGAATAATCGAGGCCGACGGCGGTGCGGACATACGATTCGTCGGGGCAGGCGCGATTGGTGGGATCGAAGCCCACCCAGCCGAGAGAGTCAACGAAGGCTTCGGCCCAGGCATGACTTGACGCATGGGCCTCACGGCCAAGGCCCTGAGTCAGATAGCCACTGACATAGCGGGCCGGGATGCCGAGCACCCGGCAGACGACGCAGAAAATATGCGCGTGATCCTGGCAAACGCCGCTCCCCTGCTCGAGCGCCTCGGCACCCGTCGTATGCACGTGGGTGTCGCCGGGGCTGTACTCAACCGTTTCGCCGATGCCGAGCATGATGTCGTGCAGCGTCTTGATGAGGTCCTCTTTGGGCTCAGGCGAAAAGCGCTTGGCGAAGTCGCGGATCGAATCGGTGGTGACCGTATAGGGCGTCTCACGGAGGTAGAGCATGGACGGCAGCTCCGCCGACGCCGCGCCGACCACGCCGCTCGTGTCGCGGGTACGTACGAGTCCCGAGACCCTGATATCGAGATGCTCGACCGCCTTGGGCACGGTCAGGGTATGGCACACATTACCGTATTGATCGTGCCAGGGGGTCATGCTTGCGCCGGGACAGGTGAGCGCCCAGCTCTCGACGGCCTGGGTGCGGCCGGAGAGCGGCGTCATGCGCAAATACTGCGTCGTAGCGAGCAGCGGCTCGGAATATGAGTAGGTCGTCGCGTGCTCGACTCTGATCAGCATCGTGGCTAAACCGCCTCCGCCATGGCGAGTGGCGTCATCAGGAAGTCCTCCTCCAGTTGGAGACCGAGGTCGTTGTTGCGGGTGACAAACGCGGTCAAGAACTCGTGCAGCCCCTCCACGAATACTCTGTCGATGCGGCCGTAGCGAAGCTGCGCATAGGTCTGGCCGGCGATGCGGCGGCATTCCAGGGGCTTCTTGCCAGCGAGGTCGTCGAGCGTCGTAACCACGACCTGATAGCAATGATGCAGCGAGCGCGGCATGTCCTCACGCAAGATGAGCAACTCGGCGATCCGCCACGGATAGACCGTGTCGTGGTAGACGCGGCGATAGGCGCGGAACGCGCCAACGGAGCGGAGCAGCGCGCCCCATTGATAATAGTCGACATAGCCGCCGATCTGCTCGGTATCGGGCAGAAGCACGTGATATTTGACATCGAGGATACGCGCCGTGTTGTCGGCGCGCTCGATGAACGTCCCGAGACGGATGAAGCGGAAGCCGTCGTCATGCAGCATGGTGCCGAACACCACGCCGCGGAAGAGATGCGAGCGCTCCTTCACCCAATCAAAAAAGTCGCGATAGCCCCAGCGCATCAGGCCTTCGTAATCGAGGTTCTGCACTTGCAGCCAGGTGCTGTTAAGGCTCTCCCACGCTTCGCTCGAAATCGCCGAGCGCTGCGCCCGAGCGTTCTCGCGCGCGTTCCTGATCAGCGAGCAGATGGAGCCGGCGTTCTCCTGATCGAGCGCGACGTAGCGGATGATGTTCTCATGGCTCAGCGTGCCGTAGAGCTCGTCGAAGCGTCCGTCGCCCGGCGCGATGGACAGGATCGGCTCGAACTGAGCCTCCTTGTCGAGCGAGGACGGCAGCAGCGACATGCGGAAGCTGACATCGAGCATGCGCGCGGTGTTCTCCGCCCGTTCCATGTTGCGGGCCATCCAGAACAGATTCTCTGCGGTGCGGCTCAACATATCAGCGTTCCAACACCCATGTGTCCTTGGTGCCGCCGCCTTGGCTCGAATTCACCACGAGCGATTTCTCGCGTAGGGCCACGCGCGTGAGGCCACCGGGGATCACGCTCGTCTCCTTCCCGGAGAGCACGAAGGGCCGCAAGTCCACATGGCGCGGCGCGATCTTGCCATCGCGCAGCGTCGGCGCGGTCGACAGCGAGAGCGTGGGCTGGGCGATGAAGTTGTCGGGATCCCGCAAGACGCGGGCTTTGTACGCCTCGCGCTCCGCGGCGGTCGAGGCGGGGCCGATCAGCATGCCGTAACCGCCGGAGCCTTGCACCTCCTTGACCACGAGGTTTTCGAGGTTGTTGAGCACGTGCTGGCGCTGCTTCGGTTCGCGCAGCATGTAGGTATGCACGTTGTTCAGGATGGCGTGCTCGCCGAGATAGAACTCGATCATGCGCGGCACGTAGACATACATCGCCTTGTCGTCGGCGACGCCGGTGCCGAGCGCGTTGGCGAGCGCCACGCGGCCGGAGCGGACCACCGATAGGAGGCCCGGTACGCCGAGCATGGAGTCCGGCAGGAACGCGAGCGGATCCATGAACTGATCGTCGATGCGCCGGTAGATGACGTCCACCTTGACCGGGCCTTCGGTGGTCCGCATCCACACATAGCCGTCGCGCACGAACAGGTCGCCGCCTTCGACGAGCTCGACGCCCATCTGCTCGGCGAGAAAAACGTGCTCGAAATAGGCGCTGTTGTAGCGGCCGGGCGTGAGCAGCACGACCTCGGGATCGTCGGCGCCGCCCGGCGCCACGGCACGCAGGTTCTCGAGCAGACGCTCGGGATAGTTTCCGACCGGAGAGATGCTCTGCCCGGCGAACGCCTCGGGGAACAGCCGCATCATGATCTCTCGGTTCTCGAGTACATAAGAGACGCCCGACGGCGTGCGCACATTGTCCTCGAGTACGAAGAAGTCTCGCGGGCCGGTGCGGATAAGGTCAATGCCGGCGACATGGGCGTAAACGTCGTTCGGCAGGTCAACGCCGTGCATCTCGGGGCGGAAGGCGGAGTTGAGGAGGACGAGCTCCGGCGGAATGAGGCCGGCCTTCAAGATCTCCTGGTCGTGGTAGATATCGTAGAGGAAGACGTTGATGGCCTTGACTCGCTGGAGGCAGCCGCGCTCCACGAGCTCCCACTCGGAGCGGTCGAGAATGCGCGGGATGAGATCGAAGGGGATCAGGCGCTCGGTGGAGCCGCCCTCCGCATAGACGGCGAAGGTAATCCCTAAGCGCCGGAATAGCTCGTCGGCGGCGTTCTGCTTGGTGACCAGAGAATCGATAGAAAGGTTGTCGAGGAGCTCGGCAAGCGCCGCGTAAGCCGGGCGCACGCCGCCATCCGGCTCGCGCATCTCATTGAAAAATTTGCGATAATAGTCGGCGGGGGAGTCGTCTGCCTCGATCTCCGCCGTCAATGTATTGGTGTTCTGCGGCAAGCCCGCTCTTCCTGGTTGGTCGTTCCCCGACCCTCTTCGCCAGCGTTTTCCGTCCCAGTGTTATATTTTCAGGCATCATAGTCCGATGCCGCGCGCTTGGGCAACTCCTGCGCGTCCGGCAACTGGTTCAACGCCAAGACGAAGTGCTAGAAGCGGTCAAATCCCGACTTCGCGGCTCCCAATGCTCGAAACCGCTCTCACCGCCTTCACCACCTTTTTTGCAGTCATCGGCCCGATCGACACGGCCGTCCTGGTCGCTTCGATCACACCCAACATGACGCGCGCCGAGCGCCGGGCGGTCTCCGTCAAGGCGGTGCTGATTGCCACCGCCATCATCCTGGTCTTCGTGCTAGTCGGGGAGCCCGTACTCCGGCAACTCGGCGTGTCGCTCGCGGCGCTCCAGACCGCAGGCGGGATCATCCTGTTCATGATCGCGCTCAACATGACGCTCTCCAGGCATCCAGGTCCGACGGCGTTGACCATCCGGGAAAGCGCCGAAGCCGAGACCAAGGCCGAGGCGCATGCCGAGATCGCCGTGTTTCCACTCGCCACGCCCCTCCTTGCCGGGCCCGGCGCCATGACCGGCGCCATCGTGCTCGCGGCAGGCACCAAGGGCGACTTCACGCTGCTCACCGCCGTGATCGGTGCGATCATCGCAGTGATGCTGATCACCCTCGCGCTCCTTCTGCTTGCGCAAGAGGTGCATCAGCTGATCGGGGTGACGGCACGGAAGGTCATCGTCCGCGTATTCGGCGTTCTGCTCGCCGCCCTTGCCGTGCAACTGATCTTCGACGGCATCGCCGCCGCGCATATCTTCGGGTGAGGGCTACTCCGCCGGAGCGCGGTGTGGGCTGCCGTGCTCGGTGGGCTTCCGTGCGAATTTCCGCACCACCACGTAGAAGATCGGCGTGAAGATCAGCCCGAACAGGGTGACGCCGATCATGCCGGAGAACACGGCGGTACCGAGCGACTGGCGCATCTCGGCGCCGGCGCCGGTGGCGATCACGAGCGGCAGCACGCCGAGAATGAAGGCGAACGAGGTCATGAGAATCGGCCGCAAACGCACGCGGGCCGCTTCCGTGGCCGCCTGGAAGCGGTCCTCGCCGTGCTCCTCGTTCTGGCGCGCGAACTCGACAATAAGGATGGCGTTCTTCGCGGCCAGGCCGATCAGCACCACGAAGCCGATCTGCGCCAGAATGTTCACGTCCATGCCACGGAGCAACAGGCCGCTGACAGCCGCGAGCAGGCACATGGGCACGATGAGAATCACCGAGAGCGGCAGTGCCCAGCTTTCGTACTGCGCCGCCAAGAGCAGGAACACGAAGACCACCGAGGCCATGAACACGTAGATCGCGGTGTTGCCGGCAGTGCTCTCCTGATACGCAAGCTCTGTCCACGCGTAAGAGTAGCCTTCCGGCAGGTTCTGCTGGGCGATGTTGGCCATCGTCTCGAGACCGTAGCCCGAGGAATAGCCGGGCTTGGTCCCGCCTTGGACCGCAGCCGAGGGATAGAGATTGAAGTGCTCCACGCGGTAGGGGCCGGTGATGTTCCGGAAGGCGGCAACCGAACTGAGCGGCACCATCTGCCCCTCGGCATTGCGGGTCTTCAGTTGCCCGATGTCGTGTAGATCCTGACGAAACTTGCCGTCGGCCTGCGCGGTCACGCGATAGGTGCGGCCGAGGAAATTGAAGTCGTTCACGTATTGGGAGCCCAGAAAGACCTCAAGCGTCTGGAAGATGTCGTCCGGGTTGACGCCCAGCATCTCGGTGCGCACGCGATCAATGTCGGCATAGACCTTGGGCGTGCGCGTATTGAAGGTCGTGAACACGCCGGCAAGGCCCGGCTGCTGATTGGCGAGGCCGACAATGGTGTTCGCCACCTCTTCAAGCTGAGACAGCTCGCCGCCATGCGTATCCTGCACCTGCATTTTGAAGCCGCCCGTGGTTCCGATGCCGCGCACCGGCGGGGGCGAGACGCTGATGACGAAGCCTTCCTGGATTGCCGCGAATTTCTGATTGAGCTCGGTCTTCAGCGCGTCGGCCGACTGCCCTTTCTCTGCGCGCTCCTTAAAGGGATCGAGGGGCGTGAACACCACGGCGGCGTTGGGCGCCGTGGTGAAGGTGGCGCCGTCGAGCCCGACAATGGGAACGGCATGGGCGATACCCGGCGTGTCGAGGACGATCTTGGTGACCTTCTTGGCCACTTCGTCGGTACGCGCCAAAGATGCGCCAGGAGGCAGCTGGATGATGTTGATGAGATAGCCGAGGTCCTGGTTCGGAATGAAGCCGGTCGGCGCGATCGCGAATTGGTAGACGGTGAGCCCGATCAGGCCGAGATAAACCGCGACCATGACGGCCGCGATCCGCACCAGCTTCCCGGTCAGCGCACCATATCTCGATGAGACCCACTCAAACGCGCGGTTAAAGCCGTTGAAGAAGCCTTGCAGGGCACGCGTCGCGATGTTCTTCGGCCGCTCTTCCGGGTCGTGCGGCTTGAACAACAGCGCGCAGAGCGCGGGGCTCAAGGTCAGCGAAACAATCAATGAGATGCCCGTGGCCGTGGCGATGGTCACGGCGAACTGCCGGAAGAACTGGCCGAGAATGCCGCTCAGGAACACGGACGGGATGAACACCGCCGTCAGCACCAGCGCGATGGCAACCAATGCACCGCCGACCTCCTCCATGGTGCGGTAGGCGGCCTCGCGCGGGGTTAGCCCCTCGCGGATGTTGCGCTCGACGTTCTCCACCACGACGATCGCGTCGTCGACCACAATGCCGATGGCGAGCACGAGACCGAACAGCGACAGGTTGTTGAGGGAGTAGCCGAGCGCCGCCAGCATGGCAAAGGTGCCGATGAGCGACACCGGGATGGCCACAATCGGTATGACTGAAGCGCGCCAGGTCTGCAAAAAGAGAATAATGACGACAACCACGAGCACGACGGCTTCGAGCATCGTCTGAATCACCGCATCCACGGACTCGGAGA
>CAZHCN010000032.1:0-18182 GCA_964530895.1 uncultured Methyloceanibacter sp.
GCGCGCTTCGTGCCACGCGAGACCGGTCCCTTCGACCTCGACGATTACATCGACTACATCGTTGAATTTCTCCAGCATTTTCGCGGAAACGTCCATGTCATGGCGGTCTGCCAGCCGACCGTTCCGGTGTTCGCCGCCGTCTCGCTGATGGAGGCGAAGCGCGACCGCGCAGTGCCGCGCTCGATGGTCCTCATGGCCGGCCCGATCGATGCGCGCGAGAGCCCCACCGCGGTCAACCGCTTTGCCGACGCCAAGCCGTTGAGCTGGTTCCGCCACAACGTGATCACCCAGGTTCCGTGGCCCTATCCCGGCATGATGCGGCTGGTCTATCCCGGCTTCCTGCAGCTGTCGGGCTTCATGGGGATGAATATCAACCGGCACCTCACCGCCCACCGCGACCTCTTCCACAATCTCATCCGCGGCGACGGCGATTCCGCCGACAAGCACCGTGAGTTCTACGACGAGTTCCTCGCCGTGATGGATCTCTCGGCCGAGTACTACCTCCAGACCATCGAAACCGTCTTCCTGGAGCACAGGCTGCCCAAGGGCGAAATGCGCCACCGGGGGACCCTCGTCGACCCGAGCCGCGTGACCCGGGTGGCGCTGATGACCGTCGAGGGCGAGAAGGACGATATTTCCGGGATCGGACAGACCGAAGCTGCACAAACCTTGTGCAAAAACCTCCCTGAGGCCATGCGCGCCCACCATTTGCAGCCGGATGTCGGACATTACGGCGTTTTTAATGGATCGCGCTTCCGGGCCGAAATATTGCCGAAAATCCACGATTTTTTCCGCACCCACCAGCGCCGCAGAAGCGTCCTGGGGCGGGCTTTCGGCTTAACTGCCTAAATCACAGGCGCGCGTTCCCAGAAGTCCGGTGCTACTCTCGGTCCACTCAGATTCGAGTGGCCCTAAGAGTACCTTGTACGGGGAGCGTGGCATGCTGAAGCGGCTGAATATCGGGCGCGGGGAGACCATCGAGGTCAAGATTCGGGGGTTGGAAATCCCTATGTTGCTCCGCCGCAGCGCGCGAGCCCGTCGCTTCAGTTTGCAGGTGAGCGAGGCCCGCCGCGGGGCCGTTCTCACCATGCCGCTCTATTCGAGCTTCGCCGACGCCGACGAGTTCCTGTCACGCCATTTGGATTGGCTGAAGGAGCGCGTTGCAGGACTTCCGGAGCCCGTGCCCTTTCGCGACGGCGCCGTCATTCCCTTGCGCGGTCTCGCCCATCTCCTGCGCTTTGCCGGCTCTGAGCGCCGGCGCGGCGTGGTGTGGGTCGAGGAGCCGGAAGACGCGAAGGTCGCACCCGCATGGCCGGCCGGCGCCCGGGTCGCCAAGCGCCGGCTGCCCCGGCTCCATGTCTCGGGGGAGGAGGAGCATGCGCCCCGTCGGCTTCTCGACTGGCTGAAGCGCCAGGCCCATCTCGATCTCAAGCTGCGCGTGGATTTGCATGCGAAGCGTCTCAACCTGACGCCGAAGCGCATCTTCGTGCGCGACCAGACCACGCGCTGGGGATCGTGCTCCACGAGCGGCGCGCTGTCCTTCTCCTGGCGTCTCGTGCTCGCGCCGCCTTTCGTGCTCGACTATCTCGCCGCGCATGAGGTCGCCCATCTCGCCCACATGAATCACGGGCCGCGCTTCTGGTCGCTCGTCGCCAAGACGATGCCGCGCCATGAGGAGGCGCGGAACTGGCTGCGCAAATACGGCTCGAGCCTGCACGCTTACGGAGCGGAAGGGATCGCGCAGCCTTCGCAAGGCATCTCGCCAACGCAGAGCATCGAGTAGCGACGCGAGGCCTTTAGCCGCCGCCGAAAATCCCGAACACACGCTGATAGAGCGGCGTGTCGTCGTTGCGCTCGGGCTCGCTCGATGTCGCCGACCAGAGCTGCCGCGCGGCGATGGCGTCTTGCAGCGGCCGCGGCGCTCGCGTGCCCGGCAGCGGTAGAGGCGGCATGTCCTTGTGCGCGTAGAGCATGATGTCGTGCCACAGTTCGGCCGGCAGCGACCCGCCCGTGACGTTCTTCATGCGCGAGTTGTCATCGTTGCCGATCCACACCCCGGCGACGTACTGAGCGGTGTAGCCGACGAACCACGCGTCACGAGAGTCCTGGGTGGTCCCGGTCTTGCCTGCGGCGACATGGCCCGGGATCGCCGCCCGCTTGCCCGTGCCGCGCATGAGGGCCGCGTTCAGCATGTCGTTCATGGCGCCCACATACTGGAGCGCCACGACCTGCCCGGCGGTCGAGTAGCGGCGCCGATAAAGCACCTTGCCGTCGCCGTTGCGGATCCGGGTGATGACGTAAGGCAGCACCCGCTGGCCGCCGTTGGCGAAGGGGGCATAGGCGCCGGCAAGGTCGAGCAGCGTCACCTCGGCCGTGCCGAGCGCGATCGAGGGCTGGGTGTGCAGCTTGGAACTGATGCCGAGCCGCCGGGCGGTGCGCACCACGCGCCAGGCGCCGACGGCGGCCGTGAGCTTGGCGGCCACCGTGTTCAGCGAGTGCGCAATGGCATATCTGAGCGTGACCTGGCCCTTATAGTTGTGGGTGTAGTTTTTCGGCTGCCACCCGCCGATATTGACCGGCCCGTCATAGGCGACCGAGTCCGGCGTGTAGCCGCTTTCGAGCGCCGCGAGATAGACGAACGGCTTGAAGGCCGAGCCCGGCTGCCGCAGCGATTTGAGCGCACGGTCATAGGGGCTGTCCTTGTAGGAGCGGCCCCCGACCAGCGCCTGCACGGCGCCTTGCGGGTTGAGCACCACGACGGCGCCCTCGCTCGCGGCGCGCTCTTTGCCTTCCGTGTCGAGCAGCGTGCGAAGCTTCTCCTGGCTCACGCGTTGAAGGCCGGCGTCGATGGTCGTGTCGACGATGAGATCGCCGCTATGCTTGCCCACATATTCCGGCAGCAGATCCGCCACCCAGTCGACGGCATAGGGGTAGCCGGTGTCGTCACCCTTGGCCCGGAGGTCGAGCGGCTCACGTGCCGCCTCGGCCGCCGCCTTCTCGGTGAGGTAGCCGGCTTCCACCATGTTCTCGAGCACCTCGTCGGCGCGGGCGCTGGCGACCTTGATGCTCCGCGTCGGCGCGTAGCGGGACGGCGCCTTGAGGAGGCCCGCGAGCAGCGCCGCCTGGGGAAGGGAGACGGAGCGCGCCGGCCTGCCGAAATAGTGCCGTGCCGCGGCCTCCACCCCGTAAGTGCCGCCGCCGAAATAGACCCGGTTGAGATAGAGCTCGAGGATCTCGTCCTTGGTGAAGCGCTGCTCGAGCCACACGGCGTAGATCAGCTCTTCGAGCTTGCGGGTGATGGTGCGGTCCGGCTCGAGGAACAGGTTCTTCGCGAGCTGCTGCGTGATGGTCGAGCCGCCCTCGACCACGGTGCCGGCCATGAGATTGCGATAGGTGGCGCGCGCGAGCCCGATCGGGTCGACGCCGAAATGGTGGTAGAAGCGGCGATCCTCGGTCGCCGTGACCGCCTCGATCAGATATTTCGGCAGCGTCTCGATCCGCACATGACCGTGCCGCAGGCCTCGCTCGGCGAGAACCGTGCCGTCCGCGGCGAGGATGGTGACATTGGGCGGGCGGTCGTCGAGGGTGGCGAGCACCGGGTCCGGCACCCGCGAGATGAAGTAGACCACGGCGCCGCCGAGCACGATGGTGCCCCAGATGCAGGCAAGAAGCCCGAAGCGTAGCGCCTTGAAGAGATAGGGATGCTGCCGGGCGGCGCGCTTCAGCCGCCACAGCCGGCTTTTCTTGCGGCGCGCTTGCGGGCGCCGCCTCGCCGGCGGCTTGGCCCGCGCGCCGAATCCGGACGCCGGGCGCCGGCTCTTGCCTTGCGGTCTCGGCTTGGGCCGTGCGCCACCCATCAGACTTGCCCCAACTGAACACGCGGAAACGAATCGCGGGCGAAGGACACGCGGCACGACTCGGGATTACGCGGAAACCTTAAGGTTCCCGCCTTGCCATGGCGTTAAGGAATGGGGTTGGTCCGGCGCTACACGTCCAGATTGGCGACCTGCAGCGCGTTGTCCTGGATGAACTCCCGCCGCGGCTCCACCACATCGCCCATCAGCCGCGAGAAGATGTCGTCGGCGTCCTCGCCTTCCTTGATCTTCACCTGGAGGATGGTGCGGCTGTCGAGATCGAGTGTTGTCTCCCACAACTGCGCGGGGTTCATCTCGCCGAGTCCCTTGTAGCGCTGGAGCGAGAGGCCCTTCTGGCCGGTCTCCATGACCGCCTTCATCAACTCCGACGGGCCGTGCACCACGAGGCTCGTGTCCTTGCGCTTCAGCGTCGCCGGCTTGGCGTAGACCTCTTGCAGATGCGGCGCGTAGTGGTCGAGCTTCAGCGCGTCGGCGGAGGCGATGAAGGGTCCGTCGATCAAATGGGACTCCATGACGCCGCGGACCTCGCGCCAGAAGCGCAAGCCGCCCTCGGGCAGCGCCTCCCCGTGCCAGCCCTGCTCGGTCTCCTCCGAGAGCGCGTCGAGCCGCTTGGCGATATAGGCGGACGCCGCCTGGGCCTGCTTTTCATCCTTCAACAGCTTCGGGGCCAGCGCCCCGGCAATCGCCGCCTGCTCGATGACGAAGCGCGGATACCGGCTGTGCAATCCCTTGAGGATCGCGCTGATCTTGCGGGCCGTCTCGACGATGTCGCGCAAATCGCCGCCACCGCGTGCGGCGTCGTCGCCGGTCAGCAGCACGGCGTCCGCGAGCCCCTCGCCGATGAGATAGTCTTCGAGGCTTTTCTCGTCCTTCAGATAGCGCTCTTGATTCCCGCGCTTCACTTTGTAGAGCGGCGGCTGTGCGATGTAGAGATAGCCCGCCTCGATCACCGACGGCATCTGCCGGTAGAAGAAGGTGAGCAGCAGCGTGCGGATATGCGAGCCGTCCACATCGGCGTCCGTCATGATGATGATCTTGTGGTAGCGGATCTTGGCGAGATCGAACTCATCGCCGATGCCGGTACCGAGCGCCGTGATGAGCGTGCCGATCTCGGCGCTCGACAGCATCTTGTCGATGCGCGCCCGCTCCACGTTGAGGATCTTGCCGCGCAAGGGGAGCACCGCCTGGAAGGCGCGGTCGCGCGCCTGCTTGGCGCTGCCGCCGGCCGAGTCGCCCTCGACCAGGAACAGCTCCGACTTCGCCGGATCCCGCTCCTGGCAGTCGGCGAGCTTGCCCGGCAGCGAAGCCATGTCGAGCGCGCCCTTGCGGCGGGTGAGGTCACGGGCTTTCCGCGCCGCTTCGCGCGCGGCGGCCGCCTCGACGATCTTCTGCACGATGTTGCGCGCCTCGCCCGGATTCTCCTCGAACCACTGCGAGAACGCCTGCGCCATCACGCTTTCCACCACGGGCCGCACCTCGGAGGAGACGAGCTTGTCCTTGGTCTGGCTGGAGAATTTCGGGTCCGGAACTTTGACCGACAGCACGCAAGTCAGCCCTTCGCGCGCGTCGTCGCCGGTGAGCGCCACCTTTTCCTTCTTGGCGATGCCGGACTCCGCCGCATAGGTGTTGACCGTGCGTGTCAGCGCCGCGCGGAAGCCGGCCAGATGCGTGCCGCCGTCGCGCTGCGGGATGTTGTTGGTGAAGCACAGCACGTTCTCGTGATAGCTGTCGTTCCACCACAGCGCCGCCTCGACGGTGATGCGGTCTTGCGTCTTCTCGACGACGACGGGCTCGGTGATGAGCGGATGCTTGGTGCGGTCGAGGAACTTCACGAACGCGCGCAAGCCACCTTCGTAATAGAGATCTTCCGTCTTCGGCTCGACGCCGCGGTGATCCGACAAGATGATCCGCACGCCGGAATTGAGGAAGGCCAGCTCGCGCAGGCGGTGCTCGAGCGTCGCATAATCGAACTCCACCATGGTGAAGGTCTTCGGGCTCGGCACGAAGGTGATGCGCGTGCCGGTCTTGCCGTCCGCATCGCCGGTGATCTTGAGCGGCGCTGTGGGCACGCCGTCGGCGAAGTGCATGCTATGCTCTTTGCCGTCGCGCCAGATGGTGACTTCGAGGTGGCTCGACAGGGCGTTGACCACGGACACGCCGACGCCATGAAGACCACCCGACACCTTGTAGGAGTTCTGGTCGAACTTCCCGCCGGCGTGGAGCTGCGTCATGATCACTTCGGCGGCGGAGACGCCTTCGCCTTTGTGGATCTCGGTCGGAATGCCGCGGCCGTTGTCCTCCACCGTGACCGAGCCATCCGCGTTCAGCGTGACCTGGACCGCGTCGCAATAGCCCGCAAGCGACTCGTCGATGGCGTTGTCCACCACCTCGTAGACCATGTGGTGCAGGCCCGAGCCGTCGTCGGTGTCGCCGATATACATGCCCGGCCGCTTGCGCACGGCATCGAGCCCTTTGAGCACTTTGATCGACTCCGCGCCGTAATCGGCAGCAGCTTCAGCTTTGCGTTTGGCAGCTGGTGTCATGGGTCCCTGGAGATGTTTTGAGTGGTCGTCGTTGGTCTTCTCGGGGGGCCCGGGAGGGGCCCTGATTCACGCTTAGATATTACCCTGATTCACGGCCAAGATTGGGGCGTTGTGGCGATTAGCCCTGCCCGGCCGGGCAGGTGGAAACCAGAGCCCCATTAACCCTGAAGGGCAGCGTCTCCGAGTGCTCGTAAAGGCCCGAGAGCGGGAAAGTCTCAATATTATTCAATGGCTTACCACCGCAAAGCTTTTGCAGGAGCCGGATCACGCTTCCGGGGGGCTTAACCCTCTTGGCTTGGCTCCAGACGAGGAGCACGGGCGCCGTCCGGCCGCTTGGCGCAACAGGCCAAAGACCGTACTCCGGCTCCGCAACCGTGCTCTCGGGGAAGGACAATTTCAGGTTCCCTGCAATATAGGAATTGTCCGCCAAAACGTAACCCTTCTCGAAGCCGTGCGCGCGAATCTGTTCGGCGATTGCGCCGAATGGGGCCGCGGCCGATGGCGGGTCCCCGTAAAGGTCGGGTTCCAAATAAGCGACCAGGAGCCCGGCCATGGCGCCAAGACCCATCAGCGCCGACAGGATGATGAGAAGCCTCTGGCGGAGCGGCGTCAGACGGTCTTCGAACAGGATGAACAGCGCGAGCGGCAGGGCGATCAAGAGGCATTGCAGCCAGCGGTCCTTGACGTAGGTCACCCGCGTGGCGAGCACCATGACGACGGCGAGCGCGAGCGCGATGACAACCATCCGCAGAATGAGCGTCCGCAAGTCCTGAAGCCCGGCCTTGGCGACGACGCCTGTCCCCGCGCGCCTCATGGGACTGAAGGCGGCGATCGCAAACACGAGCACCGACACCGCGGCGAAGCTCACGGCCGCCAGGATCGTCGATAGCAGACCCTCGCCCCAAGTGAGCAGCAGGCCGGCGTCATGCGCGATCTTGAACTTCCGCGTGCGCGACAGCGTCTCGGTCTCATGGGTCGCCACCCAGTGGAGATGCGGAACGAGAAGGAGCGCCATCAGGAGCAGGGCGGCCGCGAAGCGCATCGACAGAATGCGCGGCCGGAGCGAGGGAATGGTCACCGCGGCGATGAGAAGTGCCAGAGCGAACGGGACGTAGCTGTATTTCGACAGGACGCCGAGCGCCAAGGCGAGCCCGAGCGCGAGATAGCTTCCCCAGCTTCCCGTCTTGAGCATGAGCAGCGTCACATAGAGCGTGAAGGAGGCGGCGGTGATCGACAGCACCGAATGGGTCAGCGCGCGCTGCGCCTCCCAGCCGACCTGCGGGATGGTGAAGAGTGCAAGCGCGACGGCCGCCGCCTTCACGTCGTCCTCGAGCACGACTCGCGCCGATAGGAACATGAATACGAAGGTGAGCCACAGAAGCAGGAAATGCGTGATGACGAAGGCCGGGACCCCGAGCCCGAAGATGTCGGTCGCGAGAATCTGAATCCAGTTATAGAGCGGCGGCTGCGAGCCGTAGCCGGCGACGAAATTCTGGGTGATCACCGCCATCTCCGCGTCGTCGAGCCCGAGCGACGACAGGCAGGCGACGCGCAAGACCGCCTGGAGCACGAAATAGGCGGAGAGGAAGGCGAGCAGCAATGTGGAAGCGCGCCAGCCCCCGATGCGGGCGACGGCCGGCGCGGTCATCGAGGCATTTGCCACTCGCTACTCCCCCCGAAACAGGAAAACATGCGTGATCAGCCGGCGATATTACCTTGGCTCACCGCCAAGATCTGGGCGTCTTGCGCGATCGGCGAAAAAAGCGCCCGGTCCGTTCCCGTCATCCAGGCCTGGACGCTGAGCCGCAGGATCTCGCTGAAAAGCGCCTCGCGCCTTGCCTGGTCCAGGTGAGCCGCGACCTCGTCGAGGAGGACGAGAGGGGCGGTGCCTTCAAGCGACGTGATCAGCTCGGCCTTGGCAAGAACGAGACCCAAGAGGAGAGCCTTCTGCTCGCCCGAGGAGCACTGCGCCGCGGGCGCGTTCTTCGGCCCGTGCACCACGAGGAGGTCGCTCAAATGCGGCCCCTCGAGAGTGCGCGCCGCCGCGCGGTCCCGCTCCCGGCCTTCTTCCAGGATCAGGCGGAAGACATCCTCGACCTCCGTGGCCGGGCGCATGGCAAGCTCCGTCTCCAGCGTGCCGTGTAGCGCGAGCACCGCATGCGGGAAGGGGCCGTCACCGCGCGCCGCATGCGTCTCCTCGATCAGGCTGGAGAGCCGCTCCACCGCGTCGAGCCGCGCCGCGGCGATCGCCGTGCCCGCCTCTGCCATCTGCTCCTCCAGCCCCTCGAACAGCGCGCGCGAATATTCGCGCAGCTGGAACAGCCGATTGCGCTGCCGCATGGCCCGGTCGTAGCGGCCAAGCGGGTTTCGCATCTTCGGATCGATGGCGAGCACGAGGCGGTCGAGAAAGCGCCGCCGCTCCGACGCCGCGCCGGTGAACAGCCCGTCCATCGCCGGGATCAGGAACACCTGCTTGACGTAGTCGCCGAGCGCGCCCGCGCCTTTATCCTTGCCGGCAATGCGCACGGTGCGGCCGGCGCCCTCCTCGCGCGTGCCCGGCAGGAAGCCGGTGCCGATATCGACTTCACCATGGCGGGTCATCACCGTGGCGGCGATGGCGAAGCCGCCTTGGCCGTCCTTGCGGGCAAGCTCGCCATAAGGGCGGCCGCGCAAGCCGTGACCGGGGCCAAGCAGCGAGACCGCCTCGAGCAGGTTCGTCTTGCCCGAGCCGTTGTCGCCGACAAGCACGACGGGTGAAGCGTCGAGCGTGAGCCGAAGGCTCGCATAGTTGCGGAAGTCGGTGATCTTGAGCGCAGCGACGAAGAGGCGCTCCGCGGCTGCCTCGGCGCCGCCGTCCGTCCGTATTTCCCCGTTGCCCTCTGCCGTCGCCTTCGCCCTCATACCCGCATCGGCATGAGCACGTAGAGCGCGGACGCATCCTTCACGTCGCGCACCATGGTTGGCGAGCCCGGATCGGCGAGGTGGAACTCGGCGGTGCCGCTTTCGAGCTGACCGGAGATGTCGAGCAGATAGCGGGCGTTGAAGCCGATCTCCAGGGGATCGTAGCCGTAGTCAACGGAAAGCTCCTCCGTGGCGCTGCCGGAATCGGGATTGTTCACCGACAGCGTGAGCTTGCCATCGGCCAGGGCGAGCTTCACGGCGCGGCCCTTGTCGCTCGACAGCGTCGAGACCCGGTCGACGGCCTGCGCGAAGGCGGCGTTGTCCACTTCCATGCGCTTGTCGTTCGATTGGGGGATCACCCGCTCATAATCGGGGAAGGTGCCGTCGATGAGCTTGGAGGTCAGGATCACGCGGCCCGCCGAGACGCGCACCTTCGACGGTGACAGCTCGAGGCGGACCTCGCCGTCGGCGTCCTCCACGAGCTTCGACAGCTCGAGCACGGTTTTGCGCGGCACGATCACGCCGGGCATGCCCTTGGCTCCGGAAGGAAGCGGCAACTCGACCTGCGCCAAGCGGTGCCCGTCCGTGGCGACGGCCCGCAAGGTCGGCTTGCCGTCGCTCCCCGCCTCATGGAGATAGATGCCGTTCAGGTAGTAGCGCGTCTCCTCCGTGGAGATGGCAAAGCGCGTCTTCTCGATCAGGCGCCTGAGGTCTGCGGCCGGCAGGGTGAAAGCATGGCCGAGATCGTCGACGCTGAGCGCCGGAAAATCGTCGGCCGGCAGGGTCTGGAGCGAGAACTGGGCCGGCCCGCTCGTGATGACGAGCCGCTCCTGCTCGGCGTCGCGCGCGAGCTCGATCTCGTTGCCCTCGGGCAACTTGCGCACGATGTCGTAGAACATATGCGCCGGCACCGTGATGGCGCCCTCGCCCTTCGAGGTGCATGGCACCGTCTCCACGAGCTCCATGTCGAGATCGGTCGCGGTGAGCTTGAGCTCGTTCGCGCCCGCCGCCAGCAGCACGTTCGATAGAATGGGAATGGTGTTGCGCCGCTCGACCACGCTCGCCACATGGGCGAGCGCCTTGGCGAGGCTCGGCTTGTCGATGGTGAGGCGCATGTTTGGAGAATACCCCGAAATTGACGTCTTTTTCGCTGGTTGACCCCAGCCCGGAGCGGCCTTTTTTCGGCTCCGGTCAGGCCCCCGGTGGGGCTTGGCGAGGCGGGCGGAAATCCCGCTCGAACTTGACGCGGCGCCGCGCAATTTGCAAGACCGGCGGGAGAGGCCTTGGTCCAGTTCAAGGCCCCTCCTGCCTTCCCTCTAGTCGCGCAGCAAGCGCTTCAAAAGCTCGACCTCCTCGCGGAGCTGATTGTCGTCGGTCATCAGCTGCTCGATCTTGCGGATCGCGTGCAGCACGGTGGTGTGGTCGCGGTTGCCGAACCGCCGGCCGATCTCGGGAAGCGAGCGCGAGGTGAGCAGCTTGGCGAGATACATGCCGATTTGACGCGGCCGGACGATCGACCGGTTGCGCCGCCCCGACAGCAGGTCGCCGCGGTTCACCCCGTAATGCTTGGAGACGGTCCGCAGGATGTCGTCGATACGGACCCGCCGCGGCTCCGTACCCCGCATGAGATCGCGCACGATCTGCTCGGCGATGGCGATGGTCACCGGCTCGTCGGTGAGCTGGTAGCTCGCGCGCAAGCGGTGGACCGCGCCTTCGAGCTCGCGACCGCTTTCGGTGAGCCGCTCCGCGAGAAAGGCGAGCACGGTCTCCGACACTTCGAGCCCGGCTGTGTCCGCGCAGGCCTCCAGCGCCCGCTTTTCGAGGATCTGGTGGCGCAAGTCGTAGTCCATGGCCTTCATCTCGGCCACGAGCCCCCCGCCGAGCCGCGAGCGCATACGCATGTCGAGCTTGTCGAGATGGGTCGGCGCGCGATCCGCCGCGACGACGACCTGACGCCCGCCGTCGATCAGCGAGTTCAGCGTGTGACAGAACTCCTGCTGAATGGTCGGCCCTTGCAGAAACTCCATGTCGTCGATCAGGAGGATGTCGATATTGCGGAGCTTCTCCTTGAAGGCGAGCGCATCGCGCGCGCGCAAAGCCTGCACGAAGCCCGACATGAAGCGTTCGGCCGTGAGATAGAGCACCTCGGAGTCCGGCTTCTGCTGCTTCACTTCCCAGGAAATGGCGTGCAGCAGGTGGGTCTTGCCCAAGCCAACATTTCCGTGAAGAAACAATGGGTTAAACGGCGATTGTGGGCTCGAGAAGGCGCTCGCGACCTGCTGTGCCGCCGCATGGGCGAGCTTGTTCGAGCACCCGACCACGAAGCTTGCAAAGGTCAGCCGCGGGTCGAGCGGCGATCCCTCGAACCCGCCATAGCCCGTGCGCAGCGGCATGGGCAGCTGGGCACGATCGTCCGCGCTCGGCATCGCCGGAGCACGGCGATCGCACGGCGTCTCTTTGGGCGTCTCGACGGCGAAGTGCGGTTGCCTGACGGTGAACTCGATGCGTTCAGCCGCTGGCCATTCGGCACGCGTCAGCCGCAGCACTGAATCGTAATAGTGCGCGCGTAGCCAGTTCCGCAGGAAGCGGGTGGCGACGGTAAGATGGACGACCCCGTCGTCCACCTGATCGAGCTCCACGCCCCTGAACCAACTGGCGTAGACGTCCTCGCCCAATTCGCCGCGTAGCCGCGATTTGACTCTCGCCCAAGCCTCGCTTGGCGCGCACTGCTCCTTTTGCTGAGGCTCGCCGTGCGGAGCCTGCGCATGTGCCTGTGCCACGGTTTTTATCTTTCCCATTCATTTTTGTCGCGCCATTACGCACCGCACGCTTCACACAGGAGCAGCCAACTTGATCGACGCGGACAGCCACAACCGTCCCCTTCGACCGGCCCCCTAGCCTTGCTGCCAGGGCAGTCCGATCGCCTTCCAACCTAAGAGCGTGCCGCGATGCCTCTCGTCGTCGAGCGGTCCTTCGAACCCCTCCGAGACGTTGTGGCAGGCACGGAACCCCGCCGACGCCATCGCCTTGGCCGCGGCCAGGCTCCGGCTTCCCGAACGGCAAATGAAGAAAAGGTCGTCGTCCAACTGAACACCGAGCGCCTTCAACTCGTTGGCGAGGCGTTCGGCAAATCGCGGATCCACGGACTGATCGGGAAAGGTCTGCCACTCGACAAGGACAGCCCGTTTGCCCACGGGCCCCAGATCGGGAATCCCGACATACGTCCATTCCGCGCGGGTGCGCACGTCGACCAACTGCGACCGAGGGCTTGCCTGAAGGCCTTTCCAGGCCGTTGCGACATCAACCTCATCGACCGCGTTTTCGTCCGGATGCGCGCCCAAAATCGAGCCTCCTCCCCAAAAAATGTGAGCACGTCACAAGAACTGTTTTTGTGGTGACCACAATACGTGGCGACTCTACGCAGTCTTCACCCGCAATATTCACAGCTTACGCATAAGCATTCCACAAGTTCTTCATCCCCCCATACTGCGAAGACAAAGAAAACCTGTCCTGGCAAACGCCAAGGCCAAGATACTCGATTGTAAGGAGGGGAATTCCCCGTTCGGATAATCAGACTATACACACGCAAACCCCGCCAATCAAGCGAACGAACCGGGGGTGTCGCCTAGTATTGATCAGTGGGCGCCCCGCGCAACCCTTATCGGCAAGCCTCTGTCTGGTAAGCCTGAATCGACGGCGCTTCGCGCGAAAAACGCGCGCAAGTCGGGGTTTCTTCGCACCGAGCGCCGCAATTTTTTTTTCGACGGGGAGGGCCGGTGGATAAGCGCGCGCAAGGAGCGCCACCGGCCGGCCGTCAAACAATTGAAATGTTCGTCAAATTGACATGGAGCGCGCAAAACGACACGCAACCCCTGTGGCGCGCGCGCAACAGGGGGGAGACTTTCGTTCCGGTGGAGGGGTGGGCGCCTAAGCGCCCATGGCGCCGACGCGCTTGGCGAGGCGGGAGACTTTGCGCGAGGCGGCCCGGCGATGGAGCAGGCCCTTCTGCGCCGTCCGTGCCATGACCGGCTGGGCTTCCTTGAGGGCAGCCTGGGCGGCGTCCTTGTTGCCGGAGGCGATCGCCTCCTCGACCTTGCGGACCGACGAGCGCATGCGGCTCCGGCGCGCCTTGTTGGCGGCGGTCCGGCGGGTGATTTGGCGAACGGCTTTCTTCGCCGACTTGGTATTGGCCATGTTTCAGGATCCTTGGATGCGCCGTCGGCCAGGGTTCGCAAGGCCAAGGGCGCTAAGAAACGCGTGGATTTGACGTGCTCTATAGCGAGCGCCCGGAATAGCGTCAACTAGGCGAAAAGGAAGCCTGGCTACACTCTAACCGCGAACCGGGAGCCCTAGAGGTTCTTGAACTCGGGCTTCCGCTTCTCAATGAAGGCGGCCATGCCCTCCTTCTGATCCTCCGTGGCGAACAGCGAGTAGAACTGCCCGCGCTCGAAGCGTGTGCCTTCGGCGAGCGTCGTGGCGAAGCCGCGATTGATCGCTTCCTTGATCATCATCACCGCGTGTTGCGACAAGTTGGCGATCTTGTCGGCCACCTTCATCGTCACATCGAGCAGCTCAGCGGCCGGGACGATGCGGCTGACGAGGTTGGCGCGCTCGGCTTCTTCCGCGTGCATCTGGCGCCCCGTGAGGCAGAGCTCCATGGCCTTGGCCTTGCCCACCGCACGGGTCAGCCGCTGCGTGCCGCCTGCGCCTGGCATGATGCCGAGATTGATCTCGGGCTGGCCGAAGACCGCATTATCGGCGGCGAGGATGATGTCGCAACTCATGGCAAGCTCGCAGCCGCCGCCGAGCGCGTAGCCCGCGACCGCGGCGATGATGGGCTTGCGGATGGTGCTGATCACATCGAACGGCGCCAGGAAGTCGCTGCCATAGGCTTCGACGAAGGTCTTGGTGGCCATCTCCTTGATGTCGACACCGGCGGCAAACGCCTTCTCGTTGCCGGTGATGACGATGCAGCCGATATTCGGGTCGGTGTCGAACGTCTTCAGCGCGCGGTTGAGCTCTTTGATGAGGAGCGTGTTGAGCGCGTTCAGCGCCTGCGGCCGGTTGAGCGCGATGAGCCCGACCTTGCCCTGGCGCGTGACGATCAGCGTTTCGTAAGGTGTGCCTTTGGACGCCTCTTCGCCCTTGGCGATCTCTTCGACATACATATGTTCAGTTCCCTTATCTCTGGCAGGTTGGACAATAAAAGGTCGAACGGCCGCCTTGGACGATGCGGCGGATGATGCCGTCGCATCCGGTCCTCTTGCAGGGTTTCCCCTCGCGGCCATAGACCTTGAAGCTGTGCTGGAAGCGGCCAAGCCGGCCGTCGGTGTGGCGATAGTCGCGCAACGACGATCCGCCGGCCCTGATGGCGCTTGTCAGCACCGCCTTGATCCCCTCAACGAGCGCTTCCGTTTTTTTGGTTGGCTTGCCGGATTTCGTGGCGAGCGTTCCGGCGAGCTTGAGCGGCGAGATGCGGGCACGATAGAGCGCCTCGCAGGCATAGATGTTGCCGAGGCCTGCAATCAGCCGCTGATCGATCAGCGCTGCCTTGATCGAGGTGGCCTTGCCTTTGAGCTTGCCCGCGAGCCATGCCGGCGTGAGCCCATCGCCGAGCGGCTCCACGCCGAGGCCCTTGAACAGAGCATGAGTCTCGAGCGCGGTCGCCGGCACGAGGTCCATGATCCCGAAGCGGCGTGTGTCGGAGTAGCGGACGGCAGTGCCGTCGCCGAGATGGAAGACAATGTGCTCGTGCTTCGGGATGGTCCGCTGAGGATGCGCGAAATCGCCGGGCTTGGCCGTGACGCCGTTCGCCTTGTCGATGGAGAAGCGGCCGGTCATGCCGAGATGCATGACGAGCACCGCGCCGTCGTCGAGCCGGGCAAGCAGATATTTGGCGCGCCGGTCGAGCGCCTCGACTTTCCGCCCCTCCAGCCGCTCGCCGAAACGCTTGGGCAGGGGAAAGCGCAAATCGGGACGCCGCTGCTCCACGCGCGCGAAGGCGTTGCCCACGAGAATGGGCTCGAGCCCCCGGCGCACCGTCTCGACTTCAGGCAGTTCTGGCATGGCGTCCTGGCATACCGCAGTGCAGAAGAAACCTCATTGCAGTGCAACAATAGCCTGAACTGGGGGCTTAGGCTATTGTCCGCTCGCAATGCCCGAAGACCTGAAAAACCCCGATTCCAGCGAGACCGAGACGAGCTTCGGCTTCGCCCGTGTGGCGGAAAGCGCGCGCCAGGGCCTGGTGAACGACGTTTTCGCCAAGGTCGCGCGCCGCTATGACGTGATGAACGATCTGATGTCGGGCGGGCTGCACCGCCTATGGAAAGCCGAGCTGATCAACGCGCTGGCCCCGCCGAAAAGCGAAACGCCGTTCGCGCTCCTCGATGTCGCCGGCGGCACGGGCGACGTCGCCTGCCGCTTCCTCGATGCGGCGGGGGCCGGCGGGAGCGCCGTGATCTGCGATATCAGCCCTGAGATGCTGGGAGCGGGACGCGCGCGCGCGGGCGGCCGCGAGCGCCTGACCTTCGTGCAAGGCAATGCCGAGGCGCTGCCCTTCGAGAGCGCGCGCTTCGACGCCTATACGATCGCCTTCGGGATTCGCAACGTCACCCATATCGACAAGGCGCTTCTCGAGGCCTTCCGCGTGCTGAAACCGGGCGGCCGGTTCCTCTGCCTCGAGTTCTCGAGCGTGGAGATGCCGCTCCTCGACACGCTCTATGACGCCTATTCCTTCAGTGCGATCCCGCGGCTCGGCGGCCTCGTCACCGGCGACGCCGAGGCTTATCGTTACCTGGTCGAAAGCATCCGCCGCTTCCCTGATCAAGAAAGCTTCATGCGGATGATTCAGGATGCGGGCTTCGAGCTTGTGCGCTATCGAAATCTCACCGGTGGCATCGCGGCGATCCACACCGGCTGGCGGCTTTAGATGAGGCAGAGGCGGTGAACGCCATCGGCAATATGGCGCGGCTGACTAAGGCGGGCGTGACGCTCGCCTGGAGCGGCGCGCGCGTCTTTCCCAACGACACGACCATGCCTGCGCCGCTCGCTCTGTTCGGCCGGGTCACCGCCCCCTTGCGCAAGAACGGGGCGGCCTCGGGCAACCAGGCGCGGCTCTCGGAGGCGCTCACCTCGCTCGGCCCGTCCTATATCAAGCTCGGTCAGTTCCTCGCCACCCGCGACGACATCATCGGCCGCGAGCTCGCCCGCGATCTCTCCACGCTCCAGGACCGCTTGCCGCCGTTCTCGCAAAGCGAGGCGGTGAAGGCCGTCGAGGCGGAGCTCGAAGCGCCCATCGATCGGCTCTATGCCGAGTTCGGTCCGCCGGTCGCCGCCGCGTCCATCGCGCAAGTCCACAAGGCGGCCGTGAAGACGCCGGACGGCACCCTGAAGCCGGTCGCCGTCAAGGTGCTGCGACCCGGCATCGAGCAGCGCTTCCAGAAGGACCTCGACTCTTATTTCTTCGCCGCGCGCATGATCGAGCGCTTCCATGCGCCGTCGCGGCGCCTGCGCCCCATCGCCGTGGTCGACACGCTCGCCAAGTCCGTCGCCATCGAGATGGATCTGCGCATGGAGGCCGCCGCCATCTCCGAGATGGCCGACAACTCCAAGGACGACGAAGGCTTCCGCGTGCCGAAGGTGGATTGGACACGGAGCGCGCGGCGCGTGCTGACGCTCGAATGGATCGACGGCATCCCCATCGCCGACCATGACGCGTTGCGCGCCGCGGGCCACGACCTGAAAGCACTCGGCACGCGGCTCGTACAGACCTTCCTGCGCCATGCCATGCGAGACGGCTTCTTCCATGCCGATTTGCATCCGGGGAATCTGTTCGTCGACAAGGACGACAACATCGTCGCCGTCGATTTCGGCATCATGGGCCGCTTGAGCCTGAAGGAGCGGCGCTTCCTGGCCGAGATCCTCTACGGCTTCATCACCCGCAACTACGCCCGCGTGGCCGAGGTGCATTTCGAGGCGGGCTACGTGCCGCGGAAGCACTCCGTCGCGCAATTCGCCCAAGCCTTGCGCGCCATCGGCGAGCCGATCATGGACCGCCCGGCGAGCGAGATCTCCATGGCGCAACTGCTCGGCCAGCTTTTCCAATACACCGAAGTCTTCGATATGCAGACGCGGCCCGAGCTGATCCTCCTGCAAAAGACCATGGTGGTGGTCGAGGGCGTCGGCCGCAGCCTCGATCCCGACCTCAACATTTGGGTCGTCGCCGAGCCGGTGGTGAAGGCGTGGATGGAGACCCAGTTCGGCGCCGGCGCCCGCATCGAGCAGGCAGCGGAGGGCGCCGTCTCCGTCGGCCGTTTCGTCGGCGACATCCCCAAGCTGCTTGTCCAGGCCGAGAGGACGGTCGACGCTTTCACATCCATGGTGGAAGAGGGCGTGCATCTCGACGCCGACAGCGTGGAGAGGCTGGCAGAAGCTCAGCGCCAGAAGGACCGCTGGAGCCGGGCAGGCATCTGGGTGGGCGCGATCGCCTTGGTCGCCATCGCGCTCGCGCTGGTGTTTTAGGCCCGGCGCGCTAACCAATCCTGTTTCCTTGTCATTGCCCGGCTTGACCGGGCAACCCAGTAACCACCATGTTCCATAATTGCTAAGGTCAGGGATTACTGGATTCCCGCTTTCGCGGGAATGACAGTGGTAGCGAGAAAAGAGTGCAAGGAAAGCGCATCCTCTTGATCGTCGGCGGCGGCATCGCCGCCTATAAGAGCCTCGAGCTCGTGCGCCGCTTGAAGGAGCGCGGCGCGTCCGTGCGCGTGATCCTGACGCAAGGCGGCGCGGCGTTCGTGACGCCGCTCTCCTTCTCCGTGCTCTCCGAGGACAAGACCTTCACCGATCTGTTCGACCTCAAGGA
>CAZHCN010000033.1:0-18113 GCA_964530895.1 uncultured Methyloceanibacter sp.
CGGCCGTGACCGCGCCCATGCCGAGGATGGCGTAAAGCCCCTCGCTCGACCCCAAGCCCGGGAACACGTCGGCGGCAATCAAGCCGAAGGCGCCGCCCAGCATGGCGCCGAGATAGAGCGCGGGCGAAAACACGCCACCGCCGAACCGGGACGAGAGCGTAATCGCGGTCGCCGCCGTCTTGGCGAAGAGCAGCGTCAGCATCAACGCGATGGACATCTGCCCTTTGAGCGCGGCGTCGGTCGAGTCGTACCCAACCCCCAGCACTTGCGGAAGCCAGATGGCCATGGCGCCGAGCAGGAGCCCGCCGACCGCGGGCCGCGCCACGAGCGGCATCTTGATGTGGCGGGCGACCCAATCCGTGGTGAACACGGAGATCTGGAACAGCACCGCGACCGCCGCCGCAAAGATGCCGAGCAGGGCGAAGGCGGGAACCTCGAGATAGGAGCTGATCTCGTAGGAGGGCACGACGAAGGCGGCGACATTGCCGAACCAGGCCTGCGAGATGATGGTCGCCACCACCGACGACAGGACCAGCGGCACGAAGTTGGTGATGGTGAAATGACCGAGGATCACCTCCTGGGCGAACAGCACGCCGGCGATGGGCGCGTTGAACGAGGCCGCGACCGCGCCCGCGGCGCCGGAGGCGAGCACGAGGCGCCTGGCGGAGTCTGGCAGCTTGAAAAGCGTGCACGCCGAAATGGCGATGGTCGCGCCGAGATGGACGATGGGACCTTCGCGGCCGGCGCTCGCTCCGGATCCGAGCGACAAGGCGCTGGCGAGCGCGCTGAGCAGACCTTGCTTCAGGTTGAGGCTCCGGCCCGCATTGACCCGCGCCTCCATGACGTCCGGCACCGCGTCGGTGCGCTTGGTGGTCAGCAGATATTGCAGCATCAAGCCGACCAGGAGGCCGCCCACCGCGGGCGCCATCAAGATCACCCACCACGGCTGCGCCCTGGCGAGCTCGGCCACGTTCTCGGTCACGTAGTGAAGCCACGGCCACTGGAAGGCGCCGATCAGGAGCCGGAACAGAATGGCCCCGACGCCGGTTGCAATACCGATGAACGGCGCCAAGAGCCACACCGTCGGCAGCCGGGACTCGCGGAAGTGCTGGAGATTGGGGACGATCCAATGCCGGATCGTCTCCGAAATTCTGGGATATCTCGGCGCCATCGCCCGCCAATCTACCCTCTGGGGCTTGAGCCTTCTATTGCGCCGGCGGGCCCGTCCACAAGGACCGGCCTGCGTCGCGCTAAACCTTGACCGCGCGGGGCTGAAGGTGCGAGGAGGAGCCTATTGAGCCCCCCGGAGTATCATGACCGACTTGACTGAATCTGCCTCGGCGGCAGAAATCGCTCCCGCCGGACAACTTGACGAATCCCGTAGCGTCTCGCTTCCCGTCCTCGTCCTCCTCGCCTTCCTCATCGGCATCGTGGCGGCGCTTGGTGCCGTGGTGTTCCGGGGCATGATCTCCGGCGTCCACAACCTCTTCTTCCTGGGAAAGCTCGAGTTTTCCTATAACGCCAATCTGTACGACCCGAGCGCGCCGTGGGGCCCGCTCATCATCCTGGCGCCGGTCGTGGGCGGGCTGATCGTGGTGTGGCTCGTGCAGACCTTCGCGCCCGAGGCCAAGGGGCACGGCGTGCCGGAGGTGATGTACGCCGTCTACCACAACGAGGGGAACGTCCGGGGCGTCGTCGCCATCGTCAAGTCGATCGCTTCGGCGATCTCCATCGGCTCTGGCGCGTCGGTCGGCCGCGAAGGTCCCATCATCCAGATCGGCGCTTCCTTCGGATCCACCCTGGCGCGCGCGCTCTCGTTGGCGCGATGGCAGAAGATCACGCTTCTCTCGGCCGGCGCCGGCGCCGGCATTGCCGCGACCTTCAACACGCCCCTCGGCGGCGTGATGTTCGCGGTCGAGCTGCTCCTGCCGGAGGTGAGCAATCGGACCTTCCTTCCGCTGGTGGTGGCGACGACGACGGCGACCACGATCGCGCGGGTCGTGTTCGGCCTCGACCCGGCCTTCTTCGTGCCCCAGACGGCCTTGCCGGAGGCGACCACGGTCAGCCTCGTGCTGTTTGCCGGCTACGCCCTGCTCGGGACGGCCGCGGGCGTCGTCTCATGGGCCTTCATCCGGTTCCTCGCGTTCTGCGAGGACTTCTTCCCCACCCTGCCGGGCAATGCCTACACGCAAAACATGATCGGCATGTTCATCGTCGGGCTCATTTTCTACGGCTTCGTGCTGACCACTGGCCACCCCGAGACCGCGGGCGTCGGCTACGCCACGATTCAATCGATACTCAACGGCGGCACGGTCACCATCCTCATCCTCCTCGCCCTTTTCCTCGGCAAGCTGGTCGCCACCTCGATCAGCCTCGGCGCCGGCGCGTCCGGCGGCGTGTTCTCGCCGTCGCTGTTCATCGGCGCGACGCTGGGTGCGGCGTTCGGCGCGATCGGCGACGCGCTGTTTCCCGACGCCGGGTTTTCCGTCATCGCCTTCGCCGTGGTCGGCATGGGCGCGCTCGTGGGCGGCGCAACCGGGGCCTCGATTACGGCCATCGTCATGATTTTCGAGATGACCCGCGACTACCACGTGATCGTGCCCCTGGTGTTGGCGGTGGCGCTGGCGACCAGCATCAGGCGGGCGCTCATCGTCGAGAACATCTACACCGTCAAGCTGCGGCACCGCGGCCAGCCGATCCCGATCATCCGCCACACCAACATGTATCTGGTGCGCCAGGCGCGCGAGCTGATGAACAAGGACTTCATCGTGCTGCCCATCGACACCACGATCGCCGACGCCTTGAAGCAAATCGCCGACCGGCCGGGCGCGCACATCATCGTCTCGGACGGCGCGCGCATCGCCGGGGTCGCCCGGCTCGCGGCGGGGTCCTATCTGCCCGATCGCCATGCCGGGCAGACGCTTCGTTCCGTGGTTGCCGACAACTTCGTGATCGCGCCCGACACCAGCATCCTCAACACCATCATCACACGCATGAACCGGCGGGGCCGCAGCCTCGCCATCGTCGTCGACCGCAAGGCAAGAGTGCCCCGGCCCGAGGACGTCCTGGGGGTGATCGCCGCAGCCGAGATTTCAGGCGCGGTCATCGCCAACCACTACGCCTGAAGCCCCGGGGAACTTGGGCGTGTGGCCCTTCGCCACGGAGACAAGGGCGATGACCTGGGCTTGAAAGCTGCGCCATGACGCTGCTGCAAGCCATCATCCTGGGAATTGTTGAGGGCCTCACCGAGTTCCTGCCGGTTTCCTCGACGGGGCACTTGATCCTGGCGAGCCGGCTTCTCGGTCTCGCCCAAACGGACTTCCAGAAGAGCTTCGAGATCGCAATCCAGCTCGGCGCCATTGCCTCGGTGGTCGGCCTCTATTGGCGGCGATTCTTCGATCCCGCCGTCGTCGGTCGGGTGATTGCCGCCTTCATCCCCACCGGGCTGATCGGCTTCGCCCTCTACCACGTGATCAAGACTTACCTTTTCGGCAGCGACACCATCGTGCTCTGGGCCCTTGGCTTGGGCGGCGTGGCGCTCATCGTGTTCGAGCTCTTGCACAAGGAAGCCGACGATGCGGTCGCCGACGTCACCGCGATCCCGTATTCGAAGGCGGTGCTGATCGGGCTGTTCCAAAGCATTTCGATCATACCGGGCGTGTCGCGGTCTGGAGCGACCATCGTGGGAGGCCTCATCCTCGGCCTTTCGCGCAGCACGATCGTGGAATTTTCCTTCTTGCTCGCCGTGCCGACCATGCTCGCCGCCACGTTCTACGACCTTTACAAGAATGCCTCATCCTTCGCCGCCGGGGACTTCGGCGTGCTGGCCGCGGGCTTCATCGCATCCTTTGTTGTCGCGCTTCTCAGCGTGAAGTTCCTGCTCGCTTATGTCCGCCACAACACCTTCATCCCCTTCGGCATCTACCGCATCCTGCTTGCGCTTGCCTTCGCCTTTCTCTGAGGTGCCGGCGCGCGGCCAAGACGGCGCTGCCTCGGACGGGCGCCTCTTGTCGGAACCGAGGGCATTGCCCAAGTGTTAGGCTTGATCTGGGGGAAATCCAGGTGATTGAGGAGGACATCCATGATCCGCATATCGCTTATTGCGGCACTTCTCCTGGCGGCGGCAGCCATGCCGGCGCTGGCGGAAGGCCCCGTGAAGAGCGCCGCCGAGGGCGTCGTCCAGGGCACGAAGGAAGTCGGCCAAGGCGTCGTCCAGGGCGCCGGCCAGGCCGGGAAGGGCGTGGCTCAGGGCACTGTCGGCGTTGCCAAGGGTACCGCCACCGTCGCCAAGAAGACCGGCAAGGGTGTCTGGTGCATCGTCACCCTCGGCTACGGGTGCTAGGGCGCCTGGCTTCCAGCGCCTGCCCTGAGGGGCCTTTTCTTCAGGAAATGACCCGATAGGCCGATTTGTTGGGCCCGCCGCGGCAGCGGCGGCCATTTCGGGACGTCAAAATTTTTGTGCACTGCACAAAATACCTTGACGTTCATTGTGCAGTGCAATATATGCCTCGCATCAGACGTTCCGAACCACCCAATTTATGAGGATTCCCGAGATGTTGGAGCCAATCCAGAAAGCCACCGAGGACTTCCAGAAGATGAGCAAGGACAGCTACGAAGCGAGTCTTCGCTCCTATGGCGAGGTCAATAAGGGCCTCCAGGCCATCGGCGCCCGCGTGACCACCTATTCCAAGCAGGCCTTCGAGGATGCCACCCGCACCTTCGAGAAGCTGCTCGGCGCCAAGTCGCTGGAGCATGCCGTGGAGATCCAGTCGCAGTACGCCAAGAAGGCCTACGAGACGTGGATGGCCGAGGCCTCCAAGATCGGTGAGATGTATGCCGCCGTTGCGCGCGACGCCTATAAGCCGGTCGAGCAGGCGAAGAAGAAATTCGAAAACGCGGTGGCGGACGCGTCCTAGCTCGCACCGTCATTGCGACTTAGACCCGGGGGTCCTCCTCCCTCCCGGGTCTTTTTTGCTTCTCACGCCGGGAGTCAGGACGCGAGCTTCAGCTTCGCGTCCTCTTCCTCTGCGCTCTCGCCCATCGTGCGCATTTCAGGCTCCTCGCCGGCGCACGGGCCGAACTTCTTGAGCAGCCGCGCCATATAGCGGCGGAAGCGCAAATGCTGGATCTCGAATCTGTGCCACGGCGTGTCCTGCCATTTGAGGCCGTGACCGATATCGGGGTCGGCGTGCGCCTTTAGCGCGTGGAACCATGCCGCCCGCTTTGGGTCGCTCTCCTGCGCCGTGATGAACGCCGCGATCAACCGCGCCTGATAATCGGCAATCTGCCACACGCCCCCTTCCGCCGGCTCGAACAACCCGCAGACGAAGAAGTCGTCCCATTCCCGATGGAAGGTATGGATGAAGAGCTTCGACTTGCCCTGCGCGTCGAGCACGTAGGAGTCGTCCATGAAGGGGAAGTTGACGCGGAACCCCGTGGCCCAGATGAGAAGATCGACCTCCTCAGAGGTGTCGTCGACGAAATAGACGCGTTTTCCCTCGATCCGCTCGATACCGGGCTTCGGCGTGATGCGCCCATGCACGATGTGATCGAGATAGGTGGTGCAGGCGGTCGGATGGGCCTCGAACAGATCGTGGTCCGGCTTAGGCAGACCGTAGCGCTCATGCGAGCCGAGCAGGATCCACATGCCGAGCTTGTAGACCCCGTACATGAAGTGGCGCGGCAGCGGTAATTTGCTCAACCGGTCGATGACGGCGTCTGTCGGCTTGCCGAACAGCATTTTCGGGAAGAAATAGTATGAGCGGCGCATGGAATGGATCGCCGCCTCCCCGTCCAGCGCCGCGTCCGACAGGATGTCCACCGCCGAATTGCCCGCGCCGACCACGAGCACGCGCTTGCCCTTGAGCTGCGCCTTCGACTTGACGTCGTGGGAGTGCAGCATCTCGCCGTCGAAGTGACCGGGATAGTCAGGCACGTAAGGGTGCCAGTGATGGCCGTTGGCGACGACGACCCTGCCATAGAGCCGGGGCTCGGTCTCTCCTTCGAGGGTCACCCGCCAGCCGTCCGGCGCCCGCTCGATCGCGGCGACCCGGGTATTGAAGGTGATGTGATCGTAGACCCCATATTCCGCGGCATAAGCGCGCAAATACTCTTCGGCCTGCGCCGCGCTGACATAGTACGGCATCTCGTCCGGGAACTTGAAATCCGGGTAGCGGGACAACTTCTTGGACGAGTTGAGATGAGTCGAGCCGTAGACGGCATGGGGGCTATCCGGGTTCCAGATCCCCCCGACATCCCCCTCGGCCTCGAAGCAATCGAAGGGAATCCCGCGCTCGACGAAGGTTTTGGCCACGGCGAGCCCGCAAGCGCCCGCCCCGATGATACAGAAACGCTTCACGTCCCCTCTCAAACCTCTGGTGCGACATCGACCGCCGCCCATAGCGGCGAATTGCGGCAGACCTAAGCACTCCCCTTAGTCCCCTTCAACCCATACGATCCGCCTTGCGCCTCCTTGATCTGGGTCAAATCCTTCAGGGTCCAGGATAATCTCAATGGGTCCAAAGGCCCTTGCGCCTCAAGCCTGGATTCGCCGGCGCATTCCGTTATGGTCTTGCGCCGCGAGAGTTGGGGGAAGTTCATGGACATCCAGCAGGACGTCACCATCAAGAGCTGGGACGGCACCTGGACCTATCACCCGCGGGTGAAGGTTGCGCCGGAGAGCGTCGAGGACATCATCGAAATCGTGACCGACACGGTGCGGTTTCCCTCGCCCGTGCGTCCGGCCGGCTCCATGCATTCCACGGCGCGCATG
Source organism: uncultured Methyloceanibacter sp. (assembly GCA_964530895.1). Taxonomy (GTDB): domain Bacteria; phylum Pseudomonadota; class Alphaproteobacteria; order Rhizobiales; family Methyloligellaceae; genus Methyloceanibacter. Next base: position 6,773 of record CAZHCN010000033.1, read on the forward strand.
AACGGCGACGACCAAGGCGGCACCATGGTCGACATGAAGGCCATGAACCGCATCCTGCACTTCACCGACGACACAGTCACGGTCGAAGCGGGCGTGAGCCACGAGCAGCTCGCCTATGCCCTGAAGGACCGCGGCCTGCAGCCTTACATCACGACCGAGATCGGCAACGTCACGCTCGCCGCCATGGCCTGCGCCGCCACCAAGGACTCATCCTTCCCCGGCGGCTTTGGCCAGATCAGCTCCTATGTCACCGCCGTCCGGCTCGTGACACCGCAAGGCGAGATCCGCGAGATCACCGAGGCCGAGAACCCGAAGGAGATGCAGCTCATCCGCTCGAGCTACGGATTGTTCGGCATCATCTTCGAGGTGACCATCAAGGTGAGGCCGACCACGGCGCTCGCCGTGCGCCACTACTCGCTGACCCTGGAGAACTTCCGGAAGTTCTATCCGATCTACAAAGCGCGCGGTTATGCGGTGATGTACTACATCTTCCCGTATGCGAAGCGCGTGGTGGTCGAGCTCCGCAAGGACAATCCCGACGTCGCGCCGAGATCGCGGCTGACGTGGTCCTACCGCAACCGCTTCTGGCGCAAATATGCGCCGGCTGTGGTGTTGTGGATCCAAAAGAACATCAGCAACCCGAAACTGCGCGCGCAGGCGCAGGACGTATTCTATTACGTGCTGCGCCAGCTCCTGGTTTTGTGGGTGCGCTCGGACCGCACCTGGCCGCACGCGCAGATCATCAACTACCCGCGCGATCCCGGCGAGACGAAGTACCTGTTCAGCATGTGGTCGTTCCGCGAGAGCAGCTTTTTCGACGTCCTCGAGGAGTATTGCGACTTCTGCATCGCCTACGAGGCCCAGACCGGCTTCCGCTGCAACCTGCCGAGCGTCGGCTACGCCATCTGCCGCGACGTCGAGGCGCTGTTCTCCTACACCTGGGAAGGGCCCGGCATGAGCATCGACCCGGCCTCCACCGGCGGCCCCGAATGGGAGGAATTCCTCCATGCTTACAATGAGTTCTGTAGCGACCGCCGGGGCGTTCCGCTGTTCAACCAGACCCCGTTCCTGACCCGGGACATGGTCCGCCGGGCCTTTGGCACGCGCCTCCAGCAATTCGCCGCCCGCCGCAAGGAGATCGATCCCCAGGACCGCTTGCTCGACAACTATTTCCGAGAGTTTTTGTCTTAAAAGCGCGGGGTCAGTTTGTCCCACCCTCTATGTTCAGGTGGCACCCTTTCCCACCTGAAGCGTTGTTCGACGAATTCAGATCGTGAAAGGGGCCAATCATGGAACACCTGAAGATTGCGGGCCTTCCCTTCGGTGCGTCGCGCATCGCACTCGGCACCTGGGCCATCGGCGGCTGGATGTGGGGTGGCACCGAAGAGAAGGACGCTATCGCCACCATCCACCGCGCGCTCGATCTCGGCATCAATCTCGTCGATACCGCGCCCGTCTATGGGTTCGGCCACTCCGAGGAGATCGTCGGCAAGGCGCTTGCGGGCCGGCGCGACAAAGTCTTGATCGCCACCAAGGTCGGTCTCGATTGGTCCGGCGAGGGGATCGTGCGGAATTCCACGCCAGCGCGGCTGCGCACCGAGCTGGAAGATTCGCTGCGGCGGCTGAAGACCGACGTGATCGACATCTACCAGGTTCACTGGCCCGATGAGGCGACGGATTTCGAAGTGACGGCGAAGACGCTCGAAGATTTCCGCCGTGACGGAAAGATCCGCGCCATCGGCGTCAGCAATTACAGCCCGGCCCACATGGACGCGTTTCAACGGGCGGCGCCGATCGCCACCATCCAGCCGCCCTACAATCTGTTCGAGCGCGAGATTGAAGAAGACGTGCTGCCGTATGCCAAGAAGCATGGCATCGTCGTGCTCGCCTATGGCGCGCTGTGCCGCGGCCTCCTGTCGGGCAAGATCAAGGCCGACACCAAATTCGAGGGCGACGACCTCAGGAACAACGATCCCAAGTTCAAGCCGCCGCGCCGCGCGCAATATCTCGCGGCCGTGGAAGGGCTGAATAATTTGGCCAGGGAGCGTTTCGGTAAATCCGTGCTGGCGCTCGCCGTGCGCTGGATCCTCGATCGCGGCGATACCGTCGCACTGTGGGGCGCCCGCCACCCCGGCCAGCTCGACGCCGTTCGCGACGTCATGGACTGGCACATCGACGGCGCCACCATGAAGGAGATCGATGCGATCCTCGCCGAAGCGATCAAAGATCCGGTCGGGCCCGAGTTCATGGCGCCGCCACGGTCGGCAAAGAGGGCGGCTTAGGCCCCGAGAGTTCGCGCCAATGCAAATGAGGGGCGCCGCGCGATACGGCACCCCTCATAATGTTTCGAACGGCCTCGCCTAGAAACCGATCCAGACGCCGCCGCGATAGAAGCCGCGTCCCGCGCCGGGCTCACGCCAGCGATAGGGAGCACCGTCCGCCCACCGCCAATCGTCGCCATAGACGTGGATACCCGCGCCATGGGGATAGTCATAGTCCTTGTGGACCCGCCAGCAATCGCCTTCACCGTTGCAAACGACGGCGGCCGACGCGGCGGTCGTAAGGGCAACAAAACCGAGGGCCACGATAGCGCTTCCGAGATACTTCATACCAAGGGTCTCCTTTATCTTGCGAAGCGCAAAACGTGCAGGAGACGCGTTGCACGACCTGAAAGATGTAATGTTAATGCGCGTTCACGTTAATGAAAGCCGATAGGCTGAACCGCCCGCCTCCGCCTTGATGACCCAAGTACAAGTTCAACCGAGACCGATTCCGGTCTCGCGCTGATAGAGAATCAGGTCGAGCGACGGCGCATCGCCTGTGATCTCGGTGAGCAGGCAGTGCGCCTGCCCGCGGTGGTGGGTCTGGTGATTGAAAACGTGCGGCAACGCATAGCGAAGCGGCTGCACGATCTCCGCCGGTCTGCTGATGGTGCGGTAGCAGATATCGCCGGCGAGATCCTCGTCGGTCAGACCAGCCACATAGGACATGATGCGCCGATCCTCCGCACGCCGCGCCGCGCGCAAGCCCTCGAAATCGTCCTCCAGGATAGCGTCGAGCGCGGTGGGCGAAGGCCCCTCGCCCGTGAAGCGATGCATCCACACGCGGTCGCCCACCAGGAGATGGTTGAGCGTGCCGTGCATCGACTTGAAGAAGGCGCCGCGGTCGGCGCGGTAGTCCGCGTCGGAAAGCTGCGCCGCGGCGTCATAAAGCCGCTCATTGGCCCAGGCGTTGTAGCCGGCGAACATGCGGAAGGTGTCGAGCATCATCACGCGCCCATCGCCTTGATGAACCAGCGCACCAGCGGGAAGGAGAGACTGCGCGGCACGTTGCGCACGGTCTTGAGGAAGCCTTCGACCTGGGTCGGGAAGGCGATCTCGTAAGGCTTGCTCGGCAGCTTCTCCAGGATTTTCCGCGCGCAGCGCTCCTTCGACATGACGAAGAGCTTCTTTTTCGGGTCGTAGGCCGCATTCAGCGGCGTATCGACGAACCCCGGACTGATCAGCGTCACGTCGACGCCGGTCCCTTGGAGCTCCAATTTGAGGCTCTCGGCGAGGTTGATCACCGCCGCCTTGCTCGCGCCATAGCTGCCATTGCCCGGCCAGCCCGCATAGCCGAACAGCGAGCCCATGATGGCGATGTGCCCCTGCCCGCGCGCCAACATCGCCGGCAGCACGGCGGCGACCCCGTCGATCACGCCGTCGACGTTGAGCGCCATGGTCTTGCGGAAGCCGTCGAGATCGATGTTGCGGATGTCGAAGGGCACATACATGCCGGCGCCGAGCAGCACCATGTCGATGGGTCCGAGCGCGGCCTCGATCTTGGCGACCGCTTCCTTCAACTCTTCGGGCTTCAGCACGTCCGCCGGAAATGCCGTGATGTTCTCGCTTGCTCCAGCCAGCGCATCGAGCCTGTCGCTCGGTCGCGCCGTGGCGGCGATCTTGACGCCGGCGTCAGCGAGCCGCCGCGCGATCTCGCCGCAGATCGCACCCGAGGCGCCCGTGATCCACACCACTTTCCAGGGATATTTGCTCTCGGCCATAACGCGAGCCTAATCCACGAAGGGATCGTGCACGAGGATGGTGTCCTCGCGCTTCGGGCTCGTGGAGAGGAGCGCCACCGGCACGCCGATGAGCTCCTCGAGCCGCCGGACATATTTGATGCACTGGGCCGGCAGCTCCGCCCAGGACCGCGCGCCGCGGGTCGATTCCGTCCAGCCCTCCATGGTCTCGTAGATGGGCTCGACGCGCGCCTGCGCCCCTTGCGCCGCTGGAAGATGATCGAGTTCCGCGCCATCGAGCTTGTAACCGACGCAGATCTTAAGTTCGCCGTTCGGCAGATCGTCGAGCACGTCGAGCTTGGTGAGCGCGATGCCGTTGATCCCGCCCACTTTGCAGGTCTGACGCACGAGGCAGGCGTCGAACCAGCCGCAGCGCCGCGCCCGCCCCGTCACCGTACCGAACTCGGCGCCGCGCTCCCCGATCAGCTTGCCCACGCCGTCGGTGAGCTCAGTGGGAAACGGCCCCTCGCCCACCCGTGTGGTGTAAGCCTTGGTGATGCCGAGCACGTAGTTGAGGGCGCTGGGCCCGACGCCCGCGCCGGTCGCGGCTTGCGCCGCCACCGTGTTCGACGAGGTGACGAACGGATAAGTGCCGTGGTCGATATCGAGCAGCGCCCCTTGCGCCCCTTCGAACAGGATGCGCTTTCCCGCCCGGCGCTCCGCGTCGAGCAGCGACCACACCGTGTCCACATAAGGAAGAACTTTCGGCGCGATCGCCGTGAGCTCGCCGCAAAGTTGATCGGCCGAGATCTCCGGCTCGTCGAGCCCGCGACGTAAGGGATTGTGGTGGGCGAGGATGCGCTCGATCTTGGGCTTCAGGCTTTGCAGATCGGCGAGGTCCATGACGCGGACGGCGCGGCGGCCGACCTTGTCCTCATAGGCCGGGCCGATGCCGCGCTTGGTCGTGCCGATCTTGCCGTCGCCGGCCGCGGCCTCGCGCAACGCGTCGAGCTCGCGGTGGAGCGGCAGGATCAATGTCGCGTTCTCGGCGATGCGCAAGTTGTCGCGGGAGATCGCGACCCCAAGTGCCTCGATGCGCGCGATCTCCTCGGCCAAGGCCCAAGGATCGACCACGACGCCGTTGCCGATGACCGCGAGCTTGCCCTTGCGCACCACACCTGACGGCAGCAGCGAGAGCTTGTAGGTCGTCCCGTCGACCACAAGCGTGTGGCCGGCATTGTGGCCGCCCTGGAAGCGCACCACCACGTCGGCGCGCTCCGACAGCCAATCGACGATCTTGCCCTTGCCTTCGTCGCCCCATTGGGAGCCGACGACCACGACATTGGCCACGATGAAATCCTCTAAATCCTGGAATCAAACGCAGAAACGGCCCCGCGGGAGGCAGGGCCGTGTGCCGTTATAGCGCGAGGCCCGGACAGATGCGAGTGCGCTTGTCGCGTTTCCTTTCGGCAAGATTCCAAGGCAAGCCCGGCCGGGCGGGAGCACGGTGCGACACGTTGGCGTGCGTCGGCGCGCGCAGGAACCGGCGGACATGCAAGAGGTTTGATCGTTTGGTGGCTACTTCCCCCCTACCACCAAAACAACCGACGACTCAAAGGAGTCAATCCGATGCTTAGAAGCGTAATCATAGGCGCCGCCGCGGCAGCCACGCTGACCGCCGCCACGCTGACCCCCGCCCTCGCTATGATCCCCCAGTGCATGGAGACGCCAAACGCCGAGACATGCCCCTATGCGGGGGCACCCACCAAGGCCGAGACCCCGCCACCCCCGGTTCACAAGCCGATCCACCATGCCCGTAACGAGCTGAGGCAACCCACTCGTAGAGGATAGCGCTTCGCCTGACGCGACTCCTGACCCTTTCCATCTAGGAAGGGGTCAGGGGCGCGGGGGACAGCAGCCCGCCGCGACGTGAGGTCAAGCCGCCTTGACCAGAGCACGTTTCTCGCACGCAAACGCCCAGTCGAGCCACGGCATGAGAGCCTCCACGTCCGCTTTCTCGACGGTCGCCCCGGTCCAGATGCGAAGGCCTGGCGGCGCGTCGCGATAGGAGGCGACATCGTAGGCGACGCCCTCGTCGCCGAGCCGCGCCGCCATCCGCCGCGGAAAATCGTCGCGCAATCGTGGCGACAAGGCCGCAACCTCGGGATCGACGATCTTCATGCACACGGACGTGTTGGAGCGCGTCTCCGGTGCGCGCGCCAGGAACTCCACCCACGGCGTCCGCGCCACCCAGTCGGCGATGACGGCGGCATTGGCGTCCGACCGCGCGATGGTGCCTTTCAGACCGCCGACGCTTTCGACGAACGAAAGCGCATCCATATAGTCCTCGAGGCACAGCATGGACGGCGTGTTGATGGTCGAGCCTTCGAACAGATCCTCCATCACCTTGCCGTCCTTCGTCATGCGGAACAGCTTCGGCAGCGGCCAAGGCGGCGTGTGGTCCTCGAGCCGCGCGATCGCCCGCGGGGAGAGGATCAGCATGCCGTGCTGCGCCTCGCCGCCTAGCACCTTCTGCCAGGAGAAGGTCGCCGCATCGAGCTTCCGCCAATCGATGTCTTGCGCGAACACCGCCGAGGTGGCGTCGCAGATCGTGAGACCTTCGCGATCGCTTGCGATCCAATCGCCGTTCGGCACGCGCACGCCCGACGTCGTGCCGTTCCAGGCGAACACCACGTCGCGGGTGAAATCGACCTGGGCGAGATCGGGCAGCTCGCCATAGGGCGCCGTGAGCGCACGGACGTGGCCGAGCTTGAGCTGCTCGACGATGTCGGTCACCCAGTCGCGGCTGAACGCCTCCCAGGCGAGCACGTCGACGCCCCGCGGACCGAGAAGCGACCACAGCGCCATCTCGACCGCGCCCGTGTCGGAGGCGGGCACGAGCGCCACGCGATAGTCCGGCGGCAGCTCAAGCAGGTCGCGGGTTTTGACGAGCGCCGCCTCGATGCGCGCTTTCGTCTCCTTCTGGCGGTGGTTGCGGCCGAGCAGCGCGCCCTTAAGGCCCTCGAGCGACCAGCCCTTGTGCTTGGTGCAGGGGCCGGACGAGAAGCGTGGGTTCTCGGGGCGTACCGAGGGTTTTGCTGGCAGCGTCATGGCCAAGACATGCTTGCCTGCAAACGACTCGTCAAGTGCCGCAGGGACGCGCAGTGCTGCGCGCAAAAAAAGCCGCCCGTCCAAAGGACGGGCGGTAAGGCTAGCAGTCGGCTGTGGTGGATGGGCTTACTTGAAGGCGACCGGCATTGGCGCCGTGGGCTGATGTCCGAGCTTCCAGCGCACGCCAAGCATCACGTCGTTTGAATGGATGTTGTCGATGTCGAGACCGGCATAGGAGGCGCTGTTGTCGTAGGCCGTCACCCTGCCGCTCCGCGCGTCACCCAGGTTGAGGTAACGGTAGGACAGGTCGAGCGTGAGCGACGGGTTCACGTCGTAGGAGAGACCGCCATAGAAGGCCCAGGCGAAATTCGTCTGGGTGTTGTCGGCGCCGTAGAACACGCTCCCGTTCGGCACGTTGACGTCCTTCAGGCCGTTCACCGAAACCGAGGCGAGACCGATGCCGCCGCCAACCCAGGGCGTGATGCACCAGATATTGGGAAGATCGATATAGGCGTTGGCGAGACCGACCCAGCTCTGGATGTCGGCGGTGTATTCGTTGGTGCCCGGCAGGAAGGTATGGTCAGCAGCGTTGGAGTCCACGTTGAACGTGCCGTTGCCGCCCGGATAGCGGTCCTGGCCGAAGAAGGTCGCATCGCCCCGGTACTCACCGGTGATGTCGAAGCGCAGCCAGGTGTTGAACTGGTAGCCGATGCCGACACCGAAGAGCGGCGAGCTCTTAATGTCTTCGTGGAACACCTGGAAGTCGTTGAAGCGATAGTCCGGCGTGGAGATGCTGTCGACCGACGGATTGGCGGCGCCGACAAACCCCTTGAAGTAGACCGGCCCCGTGCAACCGGGGCAAGCCACCGGCGCAAGCGGCGGCGGCGGCGGAAGTCCAAGATCGGCGGCGTAAGCGCCGGCCGTGGAGCCCAAGACCAGGGCCATTGCGGTAATGAGTGAGCGAGTCTGTCCCATCGTTATCCCCTTCTGACTGCAGCCTGGCGAACCAATCTCCTGATGCTCAGGTCACGCTGGCTGTCTCATTCGGGGACTATCGGGCTGGAATGGTTAACGGACTCCTAAACCGGGTTCCATCGCGGGACGCGCGCTGCAAAGCGGCAACACCCTGCCATCCGCGCCCTACAAGCCGCTGAAAAAGTTGGATTTTCTGAATAAGCGCCGAGCGGGCCTAAGCCGCCGCCGCGTCCGATAAGGCATGGACGATGTCGGACACCACCGTCTTCACCAGTCCTTCGTCGTCGCCCTCCGCCATCACCCGAATCACGGGCTCCGTTCCGGAGGGACGGATCACGAGCCGGCCGGCATTGCCGAGCCTCGATTTGCCGTCGTTGATGGCCCGCTGCACACCGAGATTGTCGAGCGGCTGGCCGTTCTTGTAGCGGACGTTCTCGAGCACCTGCGGCAGGGGCTCGAAGCGGTTGCAGACCTCGCTCACCGGCTTGCCGCTCTGGGCCACCACGGCGAGGATTTGCAGGGCCGTGACCAGGCCGTCGCCGGTGGTGGAGAAGTCCGACAGCACGATATGGCCGGACTGCTCGCCGCCGACATTGTAGCCGTGCTGGCGCATGTACTCGACCACGTAGCGGTCGCCGACCGGGGTGCGCGCGAGCCCCAGCCCCAAATCTTCCAGATAGCGCTCCAAGCCGAGATTGGACATCACCGTCGCGACCACGCCGCCGCCGGCGAGCCGTCCGCGCCTCAGCCAGAACTCGGCAATCACCGCCATCAACTGATCGCCGTCGATGATGCGGCCCTTCTCGTCCACGATGACCACGCGGTCCGCGTCGCCATCGAGCGCGATGCCGATATCGGCGCGCACCTCGCTGACCTTGCGGATCAGATTCTGCGGCGCGGTCGAGCCGCAATCCTTGTTGATGTTGAGGCCGTTCGGATCGACGCCGATCTTGATGACCTCGGTGCCGAGCTCCCACAGCGCCTCGGGCGCCACCTTGTAACCGGCGCCATTGGCGCAATCGATTACGGCCCTGATGCCGTCGAAGCGGAGATTGCGCGGCAGGGTGCGTTTGGCGAACTCGATATAGCGCTCACGCGCGCTGTCGATGCGGGTTGCGCGGCCTATCCGCTCCGGCGATGCGAGAAGCGCCGAGGTGTCGCCCTCCATCAGCGCCTCGATTTCGGCCTCCTGCTCGTCGGACAGCTTGTAGCCGTCCGGCCCGAACAGCTTGATGCCGTTGTCGACATACGGGTTGTGCGAGGCGGAGATCATCACGCCGAGATCGGCACGGAGCGAGCGGGTCAGCATGGCGACGGCAGGCGTCGGCATCGGACCGAGCTGGAACACGTCCATGCCCACGGCGGTGAAACCGGACACCAGCGCGGATTCGATCATGTAGCCGGACAGCCTCGTGTCCTTGCCGATCACCACCCGGTGACGGTAGGAGCCGTTGGTGAACACCTTGCCGGCAGCCATGCCGACCTTGAGCGCCACCTCCGACGTCATCGGATACGAGTTGGCGCTGCCACGGATCCCGTCCGTGCCAAAAAATTTGCGAGCCATCCCGGTCTTTCCCCCGTCTACGACGCCTGGCGGTATCCGCCCCGTTTGCAGCTCCGCCTGGCGCGAGACGGGATTATGCTCCTCCAATACGCCTGATGCGTTCAAAAAATGTAAGCAAAAATTACACCTGGAAGCCCAGGCCGGCGTCGAATTGCCCTTAATTTTCAGTGCCAAACATGCTGGCGCGCCAGACCTCAAGGGCTTGGCGGCTGCCGGCCACGTCATGCACCCTGAGAATCTGCACGCCTTGGGCGGCGGAGGCAATCGCCGCGGCGTGGCTGCCCGGATCCCGGGTCTTGGGGTCCTTGCCCTGCCCCACCCCGCCGATAAAGCGCTTGCGCGAGGCGCCTACGAGGAGAGGCACGCCGAGCCCGTGGAACAGGCTGAGATTGGCGAGAAGCGCGAGGTTGTGGGCGAGCGTCTTGCCGAAGCCGAGCCCCGGATCGACGGCGATACGCGCCCGGCCGATGCCTGCGGCCTCGCAGGCCTTGATGCGCGCTTCCAGGTAGTCGAACACCTCGAGCACCACGTCGTCGTAGCTGGGATTGTCCTGCATGGTCTTGGGCTCGCCTTGCGCGTGCATGAGCACCACGTCGAGCCCCGTCTCCGCCGCCACGTCCAGGCAGACCGGATCGTAGCTCAGCGCGGACACGTCGTTGAGGATCTTGGCGCCGGCTTTGGCGGCAGCCTTGGCCACGGACGCTTTACGGGTATCGATGGAGATGACGGCCTGAAAACCGTTGAGTCCTTCCAGCACCGGCAAAACGCGGGAAAGCTCCTCGTCGTGCTCGACCGGGTCCGAGCCGGGCCGTGTCGACTCCCCGCCGATGTCGACGATCGCGGCACCTTCCGAAGCAAGCTCCGCCGCATGGGTGATGGCGCCTTCGGTCTCGTCGTAGAGACCGCCATCGGAGAAAGAATCCGGCGTGACGTTGACGATGCCCATGAGCAGCGGTCGCGTCAGGCTCAAGCCCGCGAAAGGCGGGCGTGGCCGCATCACCCGCTTAAGCACAGCATTGAGATCGGCGTCGCGCGCCTCTTCGAGCGCATGCGCCGTGAAGAGCCGCCGCTGCGAGCTGGTCGGGTCGCCTTCGATCAGCACCGCCGACGTGAATGCGATCGGCCCGCCCGCCAAAGGCAGCGCCAAGCCGTCCTCGACCGCCGCGTCCGCCGGCGGCCCGTAGAGGAATCCGATGGGCCTGAGATAGAGCTTCCCGTCCGCCATGGGCGAGCCTTAGCACAAGCAACATGCCCGGCACGAGGGCCGGGCATGCGCACAGGTTGGAATGCTGGTCCGCCTTGGGTCTAGGTCGGCTGAGGCTCCATGCCCCCGGCTTCGGGCTCCGGCGGCTTCTTGCCCCGGCCTGCGGTCGGCACGGACGACTGCGGGCCGGGACGTACCGGCTCTTCTGCGGTGAAGTCGCGTACCGGCGGCTTGCCGTTCAAGAGGTTCTTGATCTCGTCGCCGCTCAACGTCTCGTACTCGAGAAGCCCGCGGGCGATCGTGTGCAAATCGTCGATGTTCTCGGAGATGATCTTCCGCGCGCCTTCGTAGGATTCATCGACCAGGCGGTGGATCTCCTCATCGACGATGGTCTGCGTCTCGTCCGAGAGGCTCTGCGTACGCGCCACGGAATGGCCGAGGAACACTTCCTCCTCGTTGTCGCCATAGGCCAAGGGCCCGAGCTTAT
>CAZHCN010000034.1:0-18020 GCA_964530895.1 uncultured Methyloceanibacter sp.
CGGTAGCGCGACTGGGCGCTCGTGCGCACGCTGCCACCGTGAATATAGGTGAAATCCATGGTGAAGCAGGAATCCCAGCGCCGCCATGCCGCGCTTTCCGTGCCGGTGAGATCGCTGGTCTGATCGACGGTGGTGCAGAAGCAGGTCGGGCAGACCATCGTGCAATTGGCGCAGGTGAGGCACCGCTGTGCCACGTCATCCCAGCGGGGGTGCTTGAGATTGCGCATAAGGAGTGCGGGCACATCGTCCGCCTGCATTGTGCGGCCCATGTGGGCAGCCGTATTCTCGATGACCGCTTGAGCCGCATCGATGTCGACGTTCATGGCCGGTCGATGCGGCAATGCCGCCAGGACCTCTTCGCCCAAGTCCGTGCCGGGCTCGACCAGAAAGCGGTGCTCTCCGCCGTCCATGAGCTCGGTCAGCGCGAGGTCGAATCCGGACTCGGCTTTCGGACCGGTATGCATGGAAACGCAAAAGCAGGTTCCGCCCGCCACGGAGCAGTTTAGCGCGACGATGAACGTGTCTTCACGCCGGGCCCGGTAATGGGGGTCGACATAATTTCCGCCCATGAGCACGCGATCTTGGATGGCGATGGCATGGAGCTCGCACGCGCGCACGCCGATGAACGCATAGGGTCTATCTGGGCCCGGCTCGGGCGTAACGGTGATGTCGTCGGCTTCGCGCTTTGCCCGCCACAAGCGGATCGCGGGTCGGTGCAGAAACTTCTTCCAAGACTGCGGCCCGACTGCGTAGCCGAAGAGTGCCGCATCGCCGCGCTTCTCCAAACGATAGCGGCCGCCGTCTTGGGCATCGGTCCATCCTTCCGGAAGGTCGCCGAGCGCGTCGATATCGTCGTAGACGATGGCCTGATCGCGCACCGTCGGACCGAGCACGCGATAGCCCCGCTCTTTCAAGTGATCGAGCAAGGTCTGCAGCTTGTCGCGGCTGAGAACGGCCTGTTGGGCAGAAGGCATTGACCACCATGATTTGAGGCTTCGCACGCCTCGTCAAGATAAGCTCTAGGGGGCGGGCTTATGCTTCAGCGATCCAAGCGCGCGCCTTGTCGGCTTCGGCCACGGGGAACACCCGCATGTCGCTGGGCATGACGAAACTGAAGATCTGCATGGTGTGCTTGATCCAGTCCACATCCGTGACCACCGCCACGCGCCCCCAGCGCAGGAGGTGCTCCATGCCAACCTTGAAGTCCTCCCAGGCTGCCGCCGGGTCGTAGCCGCCAAAATCCGGCCCGATCTCGTAGTAGAGCCGCACTTTTTCTTGCTTTTTCAGTGCCGCGTCGATGGCCGGGACCAGCACGGTGTCATAATCTGCCTTGGTAATGCGTCCTTTACCGCTCACTGCAACGACGTTGTCAGGGAAGCCCTTCAACAACTCGATCATCGACGCCTCCTTGCTTTCCGGTTGTCGTGCTTAGCGTAAGCGCACGTTGACCTTGTGACATTGACACGCGTCAGACATCCGGCCTGCGTTGGCTGCCTTCGGGCTCGATCACGCCTTCCGCCCCACCACAATCTCAAGGAGTTCCGTCGTGATGGTCTCCCGGCGTAGCGTGCGCTCCGCGGAGAAACGCCTCCCGGGGGCTTCAGTTGATGAAGGGGCGGGGGAGAGGCCCCTAACGTCGGGCTGAACATCAAGACCGTGGAGCTAGAAGAGGCTGCCCAATGTGTGGGCATTGCCCAATGGTAACGACGCAAGCGCCACCGTGCTTGCTATGTGACGCGACTCCGATCACGATCAGCCATGACCATGCTCACGCCATTCGCGTCTCTCACGACCGCCCCCGCGATCATTGAGAGTAATACGCCGATGACGAGGCTCATGAGCATGTACATGCTCATGCTGACGGGCCCCGCAGCAGCAGCCGCGCCCGCGACGATCATTACGGACACGATTACCAGCTTGCGCATGGCGCGGCTCGTCACCACGAGCCTGACCATGTTCACGCCGACGGCTGTCGCTGTGGCTGTGGGCAATCCCACGACCACGATCACGGACATGATCATCGCCATGCGCATGGCGCGGCTTGCCACCACGAGCCTGACTATGTTGACGCCGATGGCGCCCGTCGCCGCTAGGCCCATGATCGCGAGCGTGACCGCCCTTACGGCCATGACCATGTTCGTCCCGCTGGCACAAGGCACAGCCATCCTCATGTTCATGGCTAAGATCGTAAAGGCGCCGGCGCCGTGGTCGATCCCCGGGTGGGCGGCGAGCAGCCGAGCCTTATGAGCCGACCGGCTCGAGAATGAGCGTGCCGAGCGGCGGCAGCGTCAGGTTGAGCGAGTAGGGCCGACCGTGCCAGCTGATGTCGTTCGCCGCGACCTCGCCGCCATTGCCGACCCCCGAGCCGCCATAGTCATGGGAATCCGTGTTGATGCGCTCGACCCATCGGCCGCCGCTCGGCACGCCGATGCGGTAGTTTTCGCGCGGCACCGGCGTGAAATTGCACACGACCAGGACCGGCCTGTCGCCCTCCCGGCCCCAGCGCAGGAACGAGAGCACGCTTGCCTCGTTGTCGGATGCGTCGACCCACTCGAAGCCGCGGCCCTCGGCGTCGTAGACGTGGAGGGCGGGCGTCGCGCGGTAGAGCCGGTTCAGGTCGCGCACCAGCGACTGCACGCCACGATGCATGTGGTCGTCGAGGAGGTGCCAATCGAGACTCCGCTCGTGACTCCACTCGGAATCCTGCGCGAACTCGCCGCCCATGAAGAGCAGCTTTTTGCCCGGGTGGCCCCACATGAACCCGAAATATGCTCGCAAATTCGCGAATTTCTGCCACCGATCCCCCGGCATCTTGCCGATCAGCGAGCCTTTGCCGTGCACCACCTCGTCGTGGCTGAGCGGCAGCACGAAGTTCTCCGAGAAGGCATAGAGCAGGCCGAAGGTGAGCTGGTCGTGGTGATGACGCCGGTGGATCGGGTCCTTCTGCATGTAGCTGAGCGTGTCGTGCATCCAGCCCATGTTCCATTTGAAGCCGAAGCCGAGGCCGCCGAGATAAGTCGGGCGCGACACGCCGGGCCACGCCGTCGACTCCTCGGCGACGGTCGTCGTGCCGGGCCGCTCGGCGAACACGAGCTCGTTAAGCCGCTTCAAGAAGGCGACAGCCTCGAGGTTCTCGTTGCCGCCGAACCGGTTGGGAAGCCAGTCGCCGGGCTCGCGGCTGTAATCGAGATAGAGCATCGACGCCACCGCATCGACGCGGAGACCATCGATGCCGAAGCGCTCGAGCCAGAACAACGCGTTGGCGAGCAGGAAATTGAGCACCTCGCGGCGTCCGTAATTGTAGATCAGCGTATTCCAGTCGCGGTGGAAGCCGAGCCGCGGGTCTTCGTGCTCGTAGAGCGCTGTGCCGTCGAAGCGCGCAAGGCCGTGCACGTCCGTCGGGAAATGCGCCGATACCCAGTCGACGAGCACGCCGATCCCCGCCTCGTGGCAGCGGGAGACGAAGCTCGCGAAGTCCTCCGGCGTGCCGAAGCGCGAAGTCGGCGCATAGAGGCCGATGGGCTGGTAGCCCCACGATCCGTCGAACGGAAACTCGCTCACCGGCAGGAGTTCGATATGGGTGAAGCCCATGTCGCGCACATAGGGGATGAGCCGGTCGGCGAGCTCGGTGTAGCTCAAGAAACGATTGTTCTCCCCGCGCATCCACGAGCCTGCATGCAGCTCGTAGATGGTGATCGGGGCATCGACGGCGTGGAGCCGCTCCCGCTCAGATTGCCAGGAGCCGATCGGAGTGGGGCGTTGCGGCAGGCCGTGGACGATGGAGGCCGTGGCCGGCGGATGCTCCTGCTGGAAGGCAAACGGGTCGGCCTTTAGCGGCAGCAGTTCCTTATGCGGCCCGAGCAGCTCATACTTGTAGATCTCGCCCGGCTGGAGCCCCGGAATGAAAATTTCCCAAAGGCCGGCCTCCATGCGCTTGCGCATGACGTGGCGCCGGCCGTCCCAAGCGTTGAACGGCCCGACCACGCTGACCCGCGAAGCATTCGGCGCCCACACCGCGAAGCTGACGCCGTCCACGCCCTCATGCGTGATGGCGTGTGCACCCAATTTCTCGTAGAGCCGCAGATGGTTGCCCTCGGCGAAGAGGTGGAGGTCGAGCTCGCCGAGAATGGGGCCGAAGCGGTAGGGATCGCCGATTTCGACGGTCGTCCCGTCATAGGTGGCGCGCAAGCGGTAGTCCTGCGGGAACGTGTCGGGGACCTCGCCGGCGAAGAACCCGGCGCGGTGCAGCGTATCCAGCGCAAAGCTGTCGCCGCTTTTTGGGTCGAGCGCCGACACCGAATTTGCCCCCGGCAGAAAGGCGCGCACGGATGCGCCATAGCGGCCGTGGTGCAGACCAAGGATCGAGAACGGGTCGCCGTGCTCGCCGCGCACGATGGCTTCAAGGCCCGCTCGGCTGGGAGCCCAATCATTTCCGCGTTTCTCGGCAGGAAGCGTCATGACGTTCCTCTCATGCTTGGCTCAAGAGGCGGATCGCGCCGTTGATGGGAATGCCGACCCAGGCCGGCCGATTGCCCGCCTCATAGCTGATTTCATAAAGGACCTTCTCCATTAAGAACAGGTCGAGGCGGGCCAAGGTTTCATTGATCGGGCTCGGCCAATGGCCGCAAGCGCCCAGCGTCTCGGCGTATGTCTCGAGAAACAGCGCCTGCGCCGCATCGCGCCAGCCGAAAGCGATGCTCTCGACGGTCTCCCGCTGGCCGAGTCCGCGTTCGAGCGACCGCTGCAGGGCCGTGCCTGCCGCATAGTCGAACGAGCGTAGCATGCCGGCGACGTCGCGGGCCGGATCGGCCTTGGCGCGCCGCTCCTTCAGGGAGCGTAGCGGCTCGCCCTCGAAATCGATGACGTACACATCGTTATGCGCCACGAGGACCTGGCCTAGATGATAGTCCCCGTGGTGCCGCATCTTGAAGCCGGTCGGCTTCATCTTCGAGAAGCGCTCGATGCGGCGTGCAATATCGCGCTGGCGCTTGAGCAGCGTGTCGATGCCGGCGACCGTCTCGTCGTCATCGGTGATGGTGCGCCGCGCCTGCTTCAACGCAGCAAAGGCGCGCTTGGACTGCCCGATGACATGGCGCGTCCAACGCCGCATGTCGGCCTCGGTCACCGGCTCTGCGCGGAACGCCTTGTCGCGTGTCTTCGAGGCGAACGCGCAGTGCATCTCCGCCGTCCGCTGTCCAAGCGCGCGGACGAGATCGAGAGCGAAGTCATGGCGCAGCTCGGCCATGTCCCCCTCAGAAGGCGCCGGCGCGATCTCTTGCTCTTCCAATTGGCGGTCCAGCGCGCCGAGGAGAACATCCCAGCCATTGCCTTGGTTGGTGAGGAATTTGAACGCCACGGCAATGGACACTGCTTCGTCCGTCTTCGACCGATGCTCGATCGAGCCGAGGAAGGGCGGCGTGTTTTCGAAGCCAGCCTCGGTCAGGAAGCGGCTCACCTCGATCTCCGGCTGGATGCCGGATTGCAGTCGGCGATAGAGCTTGAGCACAACCTCGTTGCCGAGCACGACCGAGACATTGCTCTGCTCGGTCGTTGGCCTGCGGGATTCTTCGATCTCCGGCAGTTCGAGCGCCTTCAAGCGGTCGGTGGGCTCGTAGTGGATGCTGTCGTCCGCATTCGCGTCGGCGCTGGCGCCCTGAAGCCGGCGAAGCAAGGCATGGGCGAATTCGGGCTCGGCCGCCGCGTCGACCAAGGCGCCGAGCCGCGCCCCGCGCCTGATCTTGGCGAGCGTGTTGGCAAGCTGCGGCGACCCCGGCTTGAGGTAGCTTTCCTCCCAGGTGAACGACAAGGGCAAGAAGTAAAGCTGGCTCTCGCCGCCGGCGAACTTCATGTCGACTGCGGCCAGGAGGTAAGAGCCACCCCCAGCGCCGGAGATTTCTGTCCACGGCTCCAGCGAAACGCTCTCGATATGCCTGTCCTTGGCGGCGAACCAGCGCTGGTTGACGAGATAGGCAGGGAGCACGTTGCGCTGGAACTTCCGCGCCGGAACGCCCTCGGTGACGGTGCGCCAGCCTTGCGTGAGTACCAGGGTGGTAAAGTCCGGAAGCGCCTCGGGTGCGGGCTGATGCCAGGCCGGCGCTTCCGCCTCCTCCGCCAGCACGAACCAAAAGAAGCCGTAAGCGGGAAGCGTCAGCAGATAAGGCAGCTCGCCGATAGGGGGGAAGGCGGAGCGGCCGGTCATCTCGACGGGTACCCGGCCCTTGAACGCGCCGAGGTCGAGCTCGACCGCTTGCGCCGCGCGCGACAAGTTGAACAGACACAGGATCGTCTCGTCCTCGTCTTGGCGCATATAGGCGAGGATCTTCCGGTTGCGCGGGTAGAGGAACGACATGGTGCCGCGCCCGAAGGCGGCGGACGACTTGCGCACGGCGATCATGCGCCGCATCCAGTTCAGGATCGACGACGTATCCTTCTGCTGGCGCTCGACGTTGATGGCCTCGTAGCCGTAGATCGGGTCCATGATCGGCGGCAGGTAGAGATATTGCGGGTCGGCGCGCGAGAAGCCGCCATTGCGGTCTGCCGACCACTGCATCGGCGTGCGCACGCCGTCGCGGTCGCCGAGGAAGTAATTATCGCCCATGCCGAGCTCGTCGCCGTAATAGATGATCGGCGCGCCAGGCATCGACAACAACAGTCCGTTCAACAACTCGATCTTGCGGCGGTCGTTCTCGAGCAGTGGCGCCAGCCGCCTGCGGATGCCGAGATTGATGCGTGCGCGCGGATCCATCGCGTAGGTGTTCCACAGATAGTCGCGCTCTGAGGCCGTGACCATCTCCAGCGTCAGCTCGTCATGGTTGCGTAGAAAGATGGCCCATTGGCAGTTCTCCGGTATGTCCGGTGTCTGAGCGATGATGTCGGTGATGGGATGCCGGTCCTCCTGCGCCAGCGCCATATAGATGCGCGGCATCAGCGGAAAGTGGAACGCCATGTGGCATTCGTCGCCATCGCCGAAATAGGGCAGCGCGTCTTCGGGCCACTGGTTGGCCTCGGCGAGCAACAGCCGGTCGGGATAGTGGGCGTCGACTTCGGCGCGTATCCTCCTCAGAACCTCGTGGGTCTCGGGCAAGTTTTCGTTGTTGGTGCCTTCCCGCTCGACGAGATAGGGCACGGCGTCGAGCCGCAACCCGTCCACGCCGGTGTCGAGCCAGAAATGCATGACTTTGAGCACTTCCTCGAGAACCCGCGGATTGTCGAAATTCAGGTCGGGCTGGTGCGAATAGAACCGGTGCCAGAAAAACGCCTCGGCCGCCGGGTCCCAGGTCCAGTTCGACGTCTCCGTGTCGAGGAAGATGATGCGCGTACCGGAATATTTCTGGTCGGTGTCGCTCCACACATAATAATTACGCCACGCCGACCCGGGCTTTGCATTGCGCGCGCGCTGAAACCAGGGGTGCTGGTCCGAAGTGTGGTTGATGACCAGCTCGGTGATGATGCGGATGTCGCGCTTGTGTGCCTCGGCGACGAAGCGGCGGAACTCGCGCATCGTGCCGTAGGCCGGATTGATGGCGCGATAGTCGGCGATGTCGTAACCGTCGTCGCGGAGCGGCGAGGGGTAGAACGGCAACAGCCAGATCGCGGTGACGCCGAGATCATGGATATAATCCAGACGATTGATGAGGCCAGTGAAGTCGCCGATGCCGTCATTGTTGGCGTCTTGGAACGCCTTGATGTGCAGCTGATAGATGATGGCGTCCTTGTACCAATGCGGATCGGACCGATCGATCATGGGTCTCCTTCAGCCGATTTCGCTTAAGCCGCGCCCGGAGGAACCAGGCGCCAAATTGCGTAAGGCCGGTGCGCGGGATCGAGCCAGATATGCTGCACCTTGCCGTTCCAGGTGAAGCGCTTGCCCTCGACGAGGTCCACGGCCTCGATCGAGGCAGAGTCGGGGAGGCCGAACTCCCAGAGCGGCACCTCGAAATTGGCGCCTTGCGCGTTGTGCGAGTCGAGATTGACGGCGACGATGACCAGATTGTCGCGCGCCGCGCTCATCTTGTAATACGCGATGATGTTGTCGTTCCAGGCGTTGAGGAACGTGAGATTGGTAAAGTGCCACAAGGCGGGATTGTTCCGCCTGATCGCATTGATCAGACGCACGTCGTCCTTGATATTGCCGGGCCGATCCCAATCCCACGCCTTGATCTCGTATTTCTCCGAGTTGAGGTACTCCTCCTTGCCGGGAATGGGCGTCGCCTCGCACAGCTCGAACCCGTTGTAGAGGCCGTAAAGGGGGCTCAAGGTGGCGGCGAGAACGAGACGCGCCTTGAAGCCGGCCGGGCCGCTTGTCTGGAGCGGCACCGGGTTGATGTCCGGCGTGTTGACGAAGAAGTTCGGCCGCATGTACTCGGCCGCCTCGGTCGAGGTCAGCTCCGTCAGATACTCGGTCAGTTCCCACTTTGTGTTGCGCCAGGTGAAGTAAGAGTAGGATTGCGTGAAGCCGACCTTCGCGAGGCGCTTCATCATCTTCGGCCGCGTGAAGGCCTCGGCGAGAAACACGGCCTCGGGATGCTCCGCCTGGATGTCGGTGATCATCCACTCCCAGAACGGCACCGGCTTCGTATGCGGGTTATCGACGCGGAAGATGGTGACACCCTTCTCGATCCAGAACCGCACCACGTCGCGCAGCGCCATCCACAGCGACGGCAGGGCATCGCGATAGAAATGGACGTTGACGATGTCCTCGTACTTCTTCGGCGGGTTCTCGGCGAACTTCACGGTGCCGTCCGGCCGCCAGTCGAACCACTCGGGATGCTCCTTGATCCAAGGATGGTCCGGCGAGCATTGGATGGCGAAATCTATGGCGACTTCGAGCCCGTGCGCCCGCGCCGCCGCGATCAGGCGCGCGAAATCGTCGAAATCGCCAAGCTCGGCGTGGATCGCGTCGTGCCCGCCGTCCTTGGCGCCGATGGCATAGGGGCTGCCGGGATCGTCGGCCCGTGCCGTCAAACTGTTGTTGCGCCCCTTACGGTTGGTCTCGCCAATGGGATGGATCGGCGGGAAGTAGAGCACGTCGAAGCCGAGGTCGCGGACGTAAGGGAGCCGGGCGATCACGTCGTCGAACGTGCCGTGGCGGAGCGGATCGCCTGACTGCGACCGCGGCATCATTTCGTACCAAGCCGCGCACGCCGCGATCGGCCGATCGACGATCACCTCGAGCGCGTGGTCGTAGCGGGACAGATGAGTGCGAAGGCCCGCGCGTCGCATCAGAGCGGCAGTCTCCGCGCTCTGGAGAACACCGAGCAGCACGCCCTCGTCCTCGACCGTCTCGAGCTTCCTCAGCAAGGTCTTTAGCGCATCGGCGACCTTGCCCTTCGCCGCCTTCGCGTAGCGTGCGACAAGCTCGCGTCCTTCGATGAGCTCGAGCGAGATGGGCTGGCCGGCGTCGTGCTTCTTGGCCACGTCCTGCCGCCAGGTGGCGAAGAGATCGCGCCAGGCAAAGATGGTGTAGGTCCAGCGGCCGATCTCGGTGAGAAGAAAACTTCCGGCCCAGCGATCATTGTCGACGAAACTCATTGGTGCTTCGGACCAATCCTCGGCGCTCGGTGCGCAATAAGCGACGACCGCATCGATCACGTCGTGGCCGTCGCAGAAGATATCGGCCTCGACCTGGAACGTGTCACCGGCCACACGCTTCACCGGGAAGCGGCCGCCGTCGAGCTCGGGACTGGCGCGTTCGATCACGACCCGGTTCTCGGCTAAGGCCTCGAGCCGCTTCTTCGATTCCTTATGGGAGAGGGACCGGCCTTCGGCCTGCGGCGCCGTGAATAATAGCCGCGACTCATATGGGGCAAGATCGCCCAGGCTTGCCGGCTTCTTGCTCCAGGGATCGAGGAAGCAGGTCGCATCGGCCGCAATCGCCAGCTCGGCAAGGGGCGGCGGCGCACGGTCCTCACCGCTGCCGCTAATAAGAAGACAGGCTGCCGTACCGGGCGCGTTTTCGGATGTCCGCACCAGCGCGACCGGTGACGTTCCCGGCGCGGAGCCGAGCCGAAGCGCACCTTCCCCCGTGAGCACCGGCGCCTTCCGCTTCAGCCGATTGATCGCGGCGATCTCCTCGCTCAAATCGAAGGGCGACTGGGTGCGCGTGAAGTCCCAGTCGGAAGCGCGGGCCGCGGGGCCGTCGAACACCACGGGGCTCGCAAACTCGTAGCCCATCGGGCAGATAATGCCGGACGATGCCACCGCCGCCAGGAGATAGCGCCCGCGATAAATGGCGTGACGCTGGTCAGGATCGGCAAAGGTAAGCCGATGAGCAAGCCGCGTTCCGTGGAGCGGCTCGGGGCTCGCGAGCGTGGGCACCAGCCGCGACAATTCCTGATGCTGCTGCAGGAACCAGCCCTCGCGCAGATCCCACCACGCGGCGCTGTTGATCAGATAATCGAAGCCGGCCCCGGCAAGTGTCAGAACCTCCTCCCAGGGACGGCCGAGCGTATCGGCAACGAAGATCGCTGGGCGCTCGCCCTTGCGGAGCGCGGCGAGTGTCTCCCGCCAGTCGGCCGCGTTGCGCCGCGCCGCGTTCGAGATGAGGAATCCCTCAACCCCCGCGTTGGCCCACGCTGCGTAGTGAGCGGTCTTCGCCGGCGGCATTTCCAACAGGAGCTTGAGGCCCGCGCGCTGTGCCTCGCTCGCGAGCGCGCCGATGTCAGCCGGCTCATGATCCCCCGAAGCGACCCAGCAGACCCAATCAAAGCCGAGTGATGCGACGCGCGAGAGGTGTCTTGCGCGCTCGGCAGAGCTGCCGGCAACAGATCTGTAGAGGATATAGATACGCGGGGGTGCCTCGGGGATCGCGCTCCCCGCGCCGCCAAAGCCCTTTTCCGTCTTGATCTCGAGATTCAAGAAGCACCAATCGTGATGAGATCCATCACCATTTGTCTTATCGCCGCTTAGTAAACGGTGTGAGACAGTCTACCGTTCCCGCAGCGAAAGTGAAAGGCGCCGAGGCTCACGTGCATAACGGGTGGCAAACGTGTCTATCCAGGCAACGTGTCGCGGCTCCCATGCTTTCCAACCATCTCATTTCGGGCTAGGTCGCAGCAAATGAGAGTTCGTCCTGCTTGGGCGGCTGAAAATCTTGCGCTCATAACCGTCTTTATTCCCTTGGAAGCCGCCATGTACCAAACAGCGCAGACGATTCTTTCGGCGGTTCAAGTTCGGCTAGACGCTCGCATCAGGCCCAGCGCCCCGCCGCGGCACGATCGGCGAACCAGATGACCTCGCCGATGGGACGAATATGCGCCGCGGGAAAGGCCGTCTCGCCCGACAGGATCTTGTCGAGGATGTCGCGCTTGCCCTCGCCGGACACGAGAAAGGCGACCGCGGCGCTTGAATCGAGCGCCGGATAGGTGAGGGTGATCCGCTCCTCTTGCCGGCCCTTCGGCACCGGCGCGACCCACCGTTTGCGCTCTTGCAGCACGGGTTCTCCCGGCAGAAGCGACGCCGTATGGCCGTCCTCGCCGAGGCCGAGCAAAGTGAGGTCGAGGAGAGGCCGGTCGAGCCGAAGCGTGTCCGCGCCGTAGAGCCCTTTCAACGTGGCCTCATACGCCTTCGCCGCCTCGTCGAGCGTTAAACCTACCGTCTCCACGGGATGCACGTTCTGAGGAGGCACCGGCACGTGGTCCAGGAAGGCGGCCCGCGCCATGCCGTAATTGCTGGCCGGGTCCGACGGTGGAACGAAGCGCTCGTCGCCGAGGATGAAGTGCGTCCGGTTCCACGGCAGGCGGGATCGAATCGGCTCTTGGGCCAGCAACGGGTAGAGCGGCTTCGGCGTGTTGCCCCCGGACAGCGCGATGATGGTCCGGCCAGGATTGCCGGCCGCGAGATCGCAGAGATACGCGGCCCCGCCCTGCGCCAAGGCATCTGCGTCCTCGAAAATGCGGAGCGTCCCAAAAGCTGGCTTCATGGGGGGCCTCGTTCGTTCGCGCCGGTTCTGACCCCATGTTAAGCGGGAAAAGTTACCACTTGGCATTCCCGCGAGAGCGGGAATCCAGTAACCAAGGGTCCAGGATATTCTGCGATGTCAGGGGGTGTTGGATTGCCCGGCCAAGCGGGGCAAGGACGCCGAACCGACCTGAAAGCGCCATGACCCACGAGATCATCATCGCGCCGTCGATCCTCTCCGCCGACTTCGCCAAGCTCGGCGAGGAGGTGCGCGCCGTCGACAAGGCCGGCGCGGACTGGATCCATATCGACGTCATGGACGGGCATTTCGTGCCCAACATCACCATCGGCCCGGACGTGGTGAAGGCGCTTCGCCCGCATTCCAAGAAGCCGTTCGACGTGCATTTGATGATCGCCCCCTGCGACCCGTATATCGAGGCCTTTGCGGACGCCGGCGCCGACATGATCACCGTCCATGCCGAAGCGGGGCCGCATCTCGACCGCTCGCTTCAGCTCATCAGGAGCTTCGGCAAGCACGCCGGCGTCAGCCTCACGCCCTCGACGCCGGAGACGGCCCTCAAATATGTGATCGACAAGGTCGACCATATCCTGGTGATGACGGTGAACCCCGGTTTCGGCGGCCAGAGCTTCATACCCGCGCAACTCCACAAGATCCGCGCGATTGCGAAGATGATCGGGTCGCGGCCGATCCGTATCGAGGTGGACGGCGGCATCCATGTGGAGACCGCGCCGCTCGTGGTTGAGGCCGGCGCCAATGCGCTCGTATCGGGTTCCGGCGTCTTTGGCGGCGGCAGTTACGCCGACAACATCAAGGCTATCCGTGCCGCCGCCATGCGTGGCCGCGCCGTCACTGCGGCCTGAAAGCGCGCTTCCAACCCAAGGCGCCCATGAGTCTCGAAGGACCGCTGGAGGGCCAGTCTTGTGCGGGCTGATGATTGCGCTTCAGTATCAGCCGCCCACCGCCCAAATCTCTGCGATCGTGCTCAGCTACGTCGGCAGTGGAAAAGTAGTGTGTGACGATAGATCGGCGTGTGACGGACGGGTCCGCAATGGGTGCGCCACCGTGATAAAGCTGCGCATGCCAGATAAACAAATCGCCGGGCTCCGCCGACAACTCAACCACTTCGAGGTTTTCCGTGGCCAGTGCCTTTTCAATGTAGGAATCGAACTGCGCCATTTCCTCGGGCTTGGCGAGCGTGGTGCCACTGGAGAAGAGATAAGGCTCAATCTTGTTGCTGCCAGGCACGTAGCACAGCGGTCCATTCTCCGGCCGCACGGGATCGAGTGCGATCCAGGTGGCGATCATCTGGTTCCGTGTCACGGACGGCATGTAGAAAGTATCGAAGTGCAAACGCTGCTGAGAGCCATACTCGAGGGTGAGCGTATTGCATACGACGGGATCGTTTTGCAGAAGGTATCTCAGCGTCTCGACCAACCGCGGGTCTAGAATGGCGTCTTGGACAATCGCGTTTTCCAAGAACAAGTCGTTCAACTTGTAAGGCTGCTTGCGGGCCTCGCTTGGCGCCGAGCGAAACAAGACGCGGCGTTCCCGAGGAGTCCCAATAAACACGTCGATCACGTAGGGGTTATTCGGATTGCGGCGGTCACGCCACAGGCGATCAAACTCGGCACGCATGGCTTCAACCCGCTCTGGCGAGAAAAAGCCTTTGATATGCACATAGCCTTGATCCCAAGTGGACAGATCAATGCCACGAGGTGGGGGATAGTGTTGGTCGGACATCCGCGGCAACCTCGGCGTCTCGCGGCGGTGAAGGCGCCCCGAGTCTGCTGGCGGGCGTCAGCGCCTGTCAACCGTTAGAACTTGTGCTTGCGGTAGCGCGTGATCAACGCGTTGGTCGAAGAATCGTGGCTGAGCTTCGGCGCATCCTGGCTCCTGAGCTCGGGGATGATGCGAACGGCAAGGACTTTGCCGAGTTCCACGCCCCACTGGTCGAACGAGTCGATATCCCAGACCGCGCCTTGGGTGAACACGCTGTGCTCGTAGAGCGCGACGAGCGCGCCGAGCGTCCTCGGATCGAGCTTCTCGGCCAGGATCATGTTGGTCGGGCGGTTCCCTTCGGTGACGCGGAACGGCGTCTGCGCCGGGGGTGAGCCTTCGGCCGTCAGTTCCGCCGCCGTCTTGCCGAAGGCAAGCGCCTCGGCCTGCGCGAACAGATTGGCCATCAGAAGATCGTGGTGATCGGCGAGTGGGCTCAACGGCGTGAGAAATCCGATGAGATCGCAGGGGATGAGCTTCGTGCCCTGATGGATCAGCTGGTAGAACGAGTGCTGCCCGTCGGTGCCGGGCTCGCCCCAGATGATCGGCCCCGTCTGATAGTTCACATGCGCCGCGGCGAGATCCACATGCTTGCCGTTGCTCTCCATCTGCAGCTGCTGGAGGTAGGCGGGAAACCGCGCCATGTGCTCCGAATAGGGCAGCACCGCGAGCGTCTGCGCCCCGAAGAAATTGTTGTACCAGACCGTGAGCAGGCCCATCAGCATCGGCAAATTTTTCTCAGGTGGCGCCGTCTTGAAATGCTCGTCCATTTCGTGGAAGCCCGCGAGCATGTCGCGGAAGTTCTCAGGCCCGATGGCGATCATGGTCGACAGCCCGATGGCCGAGTCCATCGAATAGCGGCCGCCGACCCAGTCCCAGAACTCGAACATATTGGCGGTGTCGATGCCGAATTTCTCGACGCCCGCGGTGTTGGTCGACACGGCGACGAAATGCTTCGCTACCGCGGCTTCGTCGCCGAGGGTCTTGACCGCCCAAGCGCGCGCCGTCGCGGCGTTGGTCATGGTCTCGAGCGTGGTGAAGGTCTTGGACGAGATGATGAACAGCGTCTCCGCGGGGTCTAGGTCGCGGGTCGCCTCGTCAAAGCAGGCGCCGTCCACGTTGGACACGAAGCGGAACGTCATGTCGCGCTTCGAGTAGGGCCGAAGCGCGAGATAGGCCATCTCGGGACCGAGATAAGAGCCGCCGATCCCGATATTGATGACGTTCTTGATGCGCTTGCCCGTGTGCCCCGTACATGCGCCGCTCCGGACCTTGTCGGCGAAGGCCGCCATGCGGTCGAGCACGTCGTGAACGTCCGGCACCACATCGTGCCCGTCCACCTCGATCACCTCGTCCCGCGGCGCCCGCAAGGCCACGTGCAGCACGGCGCGGTTCTCCGACACGTTGATCTTCTCGCCGCGAAACATCGCATCGCGGCGCTCCGCCACGTTGCGCTCCTTGGCGAGGTTGACCAGGAGACCCATGGTCTCCTCGGTGATGCGGTTCTTGGAATAATCGAGGGTGAGCCCGGCGCCTTCGACCGTGAAGCGCGCGGCGCGATCCGGATCGTTGGCGAAGAGCTGCCGCAAATGCGCGTCCTTGATCTTGGCGTGATGCGCGAGAAGCGCCTGCCACGCCGGGGTGTCGATCAACTGCGTGGACATGGGACGGCCTCCCTTTAGCTCAGCGCTTTGGTCTTGGCGTCGATGGATTTCAGCAGGTCCTGCCACGACGAAACGAAGGAGGCGGCGCCTTCCTTCTGGAGCTGGGCGGCCAGCGCGGAAACGGAGATGCCGGCTTTCTCGAATGCCGCCAGCACGTCTTCGCAATTGCCGCCGTCCGGCGAGAGAACGCCTTCGAGCTTGCCGTGATCGGCAAAGGCCAGCAGCGTCTTGTCGGGCATGGTGTTGACCGTGTTGGGCGCCGCGAGCCCGGATATATATAGAGTGTCCGGCGCGCGCGGGTCCTTGGTGCTGGTGCTCGCAAACAACAGGCGCTGCGGGCGGGCACCAAAGGATTCCAGCCGCTGCCAGCGGTCGGAGTCGAGCATCGCGCGATAGTCTCTGTAGGCCTGATGAGCGACGGCGATCCCGAGCTTGTCGCGCAAATTGTCCGGCGCCTTGTCCATCACCGCCTTGTCCCAGCGGCTGATAAAGATTGAGGCCACGGAGCGGACGTCCGGGTCGAGACCGGCCGCGACGCGGCGCTCCAGCCCCTTCATGTAGGCATCCGCTGCGGCGTTGCAGTCGTCCGCCGAGAATAGCAGCGTCACATTGACGGTGACGCCGGAAAAGATCGCCTCCTCGATGGCCGGCAGGCCTTCCTTGGTGCCGGGAATCTTGATGAACAGATTTGGCTTGTGTGCCCGCGCGTAGAGTCTCTTCGCCTCGTCCACGGTGGCCTTGGTGTCGTAGGCGAGAAGCGGCGAGACTTCGAGGGACACGAAGCCGTCGACCGTCGCCGTCCTCTCGTGGACCGGCAAGAACAGATCCGCCGCGCGCGAGAGATCCTGGAGCGCCAGCTCGAAAAATAACGCCTCGCCGGTGAAGCCTGCCTTGGTCAAGCGCTTGATCTCCGGGTCGTAGCTGTTACTCTTCGAGATGGCGTTGTCGAAGATCGTCGGGTTCGACGTCAGTCCGGTCACCGAGAAGTCGTCGATATACTTCTTGAGGGTCCCGCTATCGAGCATGTCGCGGGTGATGTCGTCGATCCACAGGCTTTGCCCGAGCTCATGCAGGCCTTGAGTTGCTTTCACGACAGTGTCTCCTTAAGCGCCGAAAAATCGTGCTCCAATAGGTCGGCGATGCGGTCAACCGTGATATCGGCCGGCTTCTGGCCCTCGAGATATTTTGGATTGTGCGCGTAGTGGCCTTGGCGGGGAAAGATGGTGGTCACCCGCTCGCCCAGCGCGTTCTTTACGATATTGAGCACGGTGAGCTTGTCGTCGACCATCACGTAATGCCGGGCGGGATAAGCGCGCTGGATCGCGTCCAGTTCCTGTTCCTTGTGGACATAGCCGAGGACATGCCCGTCGAAGGCATCCCACAGGCCGGAACGCACCAATTTGTGCGGCTGAAACACGCCGTCGCCGTCCGTCAGGATCACTGGCTGTCCCCAGTGACGCACATGGCGGATGAGCGCAAACACATCCGGGTAAAGCCGCTCGATGAAGGGATAGTCCAGAAGCCAGTTGGCGAGACGTAAGGCGGCAGGGTTGTCGATATGCTCCAGGCGGAAGCGTTCCAGCGTCCCGATGATGTCGACATAGCCGTGTTTGATCCGCTGCTCCTCATAGAGCGCCCAGAACCGCTCGTTCCCCGCCTTGCCGAAAGTGTGTTCGACATGGGAGGCCATGTCCTGCTTGACCCTGTCGTTGTCGAGCAACGTATTGTCGACATCGAAGAGAAAGAGCATGGCATGGGTCTTCTGCATCGTAGGTACTATGCCGGCTTTGGATTGAGCCAAGGCCCGTCGCGGCCGACGAGCTGCTCGGCCTCGTCCGGCCCCCAAGTTCCGGGCTTGTAGCGATAGAGAGGTGTCGCGTCGCCAAGCACGTTGTCGACGATGCGCCACTCCGCATCGACAATGTCCTCGCGCGTAAAGAGATCGCTAATGCCGTGCATGGCGTCGCCGAGAAGGCGCTGATAAGGCGGCTTGTCCACGCCCGGCTGTCGGGTCAGGATCAGCTCGACATCGTCGCCGATCATGCGGTCGCCAGGAGTTTTGACCCGCGTGCCGAGCGCGATCGTCACGTCGGGCTGGATGCGGAAGCGCATATGGCCGCAGCCGACGGCTTCGATCTCCCCGAAGGTCTCGCGCGGCGGCTTTCTAAACTCGACGACCGCCTCGGCAATGCTCACGGGCAGGACCTTGCCGGTGCGAATGAAGATGGGAACGCCCTCCCACCGCCAGCTGTCGATGGCCAGCCTGGCGGCGGCGAAGGTCTCCACCGTGGAGCCGGGATGCACGCCGGGGACGTTCTCGTAGCCTTCATACTGACCGCGCACGATATCGCCCGGCTCAAGCGCGCGGACGGCCTTCAAGAGGCTCGCTTTCTTGTCGCGGATCGCCTCGTGCTCCTGCCCCGTGGGCGGGTCCATGGTCAGCGACGCCAGGATTTGCAGCATGTGATTCTGCAACACGTCACGGATGGCGCCAGCCTCGTCATAGAACGCGCCGCGGTCCTGCACGCCGAAATTCTCGGCCATTGTGATCTGGATCGCGCGTACATGGGTGCGGTTCCAGATCGGCTCGTAGATGGAATTGGCAAAGCGCGTGTAGAGGATGTTCTGCACCGGCTCCTTGCCGAGATAGTGGTCGATCC
>CAZHCN010000035.1:0-17988 GCA_964530895.1 uncultured Methyloceanibacter sp.
CGATCAATCTCGTCAATCTGAAAGAGAACATCCTGCCCACGCGCCAGCGCGCCGACCTCATCCTGCGCAAGGGCGCCAACCACGCGGTGGAGAGCGTGGCGCTGCGAAAGCTCTGACGCTCGCCCGTGCCTACTTAAGCGGAGCTTGAGGCGCGGCATAGAGCGCTTTCGGACCCAGCCCGATATTGAACCTGAGCTGCGTGCGAACGGCGAAGGCGTCATCGCCGGCAATATGCGTCCGGTTGACGTCGCCGGCAAAAGGAACGTCGGCGTCGACGTATTTCATCTGCGGCGCGTAGGAGAACCACTCATAGTCGGTCAATAGAGACAGGCTCGTGCGCGGCCCAAACTGCTTCCGCGTTTCGAAGCTTCCGCCGCCGATGAAGGCCGCCTTGTCGTCCGACAGGCTCAGCCTGGTGCTGACATTGGGAAACGGTCCGGATGCTCGGAAGTGACCGCCATAGTTCGTGCTGGCGTCATAGACACCGGCTCGCAGCGTGACGAAGGAGCGTAGTCCCCAAGTCTTGCCGATGCCGAGATAGCCCAGGACGTTATACTCGCCGCCGACGGCGAGATAGCTGCCCCAATAGGTGGTATCGAGGGATTCCGTATAGTTGATCTTGGGGGAGCGGGCGGCAGAAGAGCCGACCTTCACGGCGTTGTCCTGATAGATGCCCCTCACATCGGCGCCGACGCCCACATAGCCGAAGCGGAAGAGGTAGCCCCCGGAGTCGGGAAGCGGCGCCGGGCGCCTGCCGAAACGCGCTTCGGTGGATGCACCCCAAAAGTCGACGTCGCGGTGCGTCGTGCTGATAAAGCTTCCAAACCCGAAACTGTCGCTCGTATTCGGATGGTCGATGATGTCCTCGGTGAAGCAGGCCAGCCGCGCCGTGCTGGTGCAATTACGGTGGTCGCTGTTATCGACATTGACGAAGGAACCGGAAAAGACGGCTGTGACCGGCGTCGATCCCCAATAGCCGAGCGGCGTTTCGACAGAGCCGATCACCACGCCGCCATATTCATCGAAGCTGTCGTTGGTCGTGTGGCGAACGGCAGTGCCTGCGTTGTTCACCAAGAACGTGAAGTCGATATCTGGGAGTTTCAGGAACTGAGCGCCGCCGCCGATGGAGATGACGGTTCCGTCGCCCACGGTGATGGATGAGGGATCTTGCGCGTGTGCGTGACCGCAAAAGGACCCTGCCGCCAAGGTGGCACCCGACAGGAATCGCGCAAGCTTGTGCATGGAGGCCTCGGAGACCCCGGTGTTGAGCCGGCAGGATATCAGTCGATTGCCGGGGCGTATCGCCAGCCGCGAAATTCTCGTTTGGCGTGACAGAAAGGCAACGAGGCAGATGAAACTACCTAGCTGCGCCGCGGGGCACTGATATCAGCCGCGCAAAGCACCACGCCGTTAAGAGCGTGGCGCTGCGAAAGCTCTGAGAAAAGGCTAGTACCCGGGGCCCGTGTAGAGTTGCTGGGAGCCAAGGCCGATATTGAACCGCAGCATGGTGCGGGTCGCGAACACGTCGTCGCTCTCGATCCGCGTGGTCCCTCCCGCGCCAGCGTAGTGCAGATCAGGCACTGAGGAGATGTACTCGTAGTCGGTCCACAGAGACAGGCTGGTGCGCGGGCCGAGCTGCTTGCGGGTCTCGAGTGACACCGTGCCGATAAAGGCGAAATCGTCGCTCGACTTGGAAAGATGCGTGCTCGCCGGTCCGGTGAAGCGGCCGCTATAGTCGGTGTTCGCGTTGTAGAAGCCGGCGGTCGCATTGATGAAGGTCCGCAGGCCGAGGCGGTCGTAGAGACCACCGACATTCTTGACGCCCGGGATGAAGCCGAAGCTGTACTCGCCGCCGAAGCCGATGAACCCGCCGGTATAGGTGGTATCGAGAGACTCCTTGTAGGTGAAAACCGTCCCCGCCGAGCTGTGCAGCCTGTTGTCCTGGTCGATGCCACGAACGTCGAAGCCGGCGATGAAGTAGTCGTTGCGGTAAATTTCGGGTTTCACCTCGGTCGGCGCCCCGGTGCCGAATTTCAGTGAAGCCTTGCCGCCCCAGTAGTCGATGTCGCTGTCGGTCTTGGTATTCAGCCGCAGGCTTCTGGACACACTGGCGCCGGTCGGGTCGATGACCACGCAACGGGTGTCCTGGCTTTTGCACCTGGTCCGCGTGTCGTTCTGGATACCGGACCAGAAGCCATCGACGGAGCCGGTCACGTTGAAGCCGCCCCAATTGCCGAGCGGTGTCTCAAGTCCGGCGCCGGTCGAGCCGCCGAAATCCAGCCAGCCGTTTTCGCTATTCGGTTGCCGATCCAGCGACGTCCCGTGCCGCTTGCCGGTGAAGTGAATTTCAGGAAGGGACAGGAACTGGACGCCGCCGCCGGCCCAAACCGTGGTGCCGCCGGCAGTCGCCTTGGCGTAGTCCTGCGCCGCGGCAGGCTGCGCCGAAGCGACCGCCCCGAGAAGGGTCGCCGCACATAGATACAAGGATTTCCGCATTCTTGACCCCCAAAGCGCTTCTGCGCATTTGTGGAAAACATATCAGGGGAATCACCTGCGACAGACCTATCTCTAAGGCCTACAACACGATTTTCGCCTTGCGTGGCCGTTTGGCAACAGCCTCAAGGGCCCCCAAGTCCCGCGCCTAATCCAAGAGTCCCTGGTCGTTTGCGAGCTTGCTCAGGCTGATTTCGGGCCGGGCGCCGATATGGGAGATGACCTCCGCCGCGGCCAGGCTGCCGAGCCGGCCGCAGGCCTCGAGCGCCATGCCCTTCGTCAGCCCAAAGAGGAAGCCGGCGGCGTAGAGGTCGCCGGCGCCGGTCGCGTCGACCACCTTGTGGACGGGATCGGCCGGGACCTCGACGCTCTCGCCGGCGCCCACGATCATCGAGCCCGCTTCGGAGCGCGTCAGGACCGCCAACTCGCAATCCTGAAGGGCGGCATCGGCTGCCTCGTCGAAGGAATTCACCTCGTAAAGCGTGGTGATCTCCTTCTCGTTGGCGAAGACGATGTCGGC
The DNA here is from genome assembly GCA_964530895.1 of uncultured Methyloceanibacter sp. Taxonomy (GTDB): domain Bacteria; phylum Pseudomonadota; class Alphaproteobacteria; order Rhizobiales; family Methyloligellaceae; genus Methyloceanibacter. The sequence continues at coordinate 3,014 of CAZHCN010000035.1, forward strand.
GCCTTCCTTGACCAATTTGCGGAAATCGTCGCGGTGGCGGTCGACGCAGAAGGGGTCCGAGAGGGTGAGCGCCACCTTGGCGCCGCTCGCCTTGGCGAGGCGGGCGGCCTCGCGGAACGCCGCTTTCGCCGCGTCTTTGTCGAACAGATAGCCTTCGAGATAGACGATTTTCGCGGCGTCGATCATGTCGGTGTCGATGTCGTCGGGCGTGAAATCGACGCTCGCGCCGAGAAACGTGTTCATGGTGCGTTCGCCGTCCGGCGTCACCAGGATGAGGCAGCGGGCGGTCGGGGCGCCGTCGACGGCCGGCTCGGTGGTATAGGCGATCCCGAGGGAGCGGATGTCGTGGCGGAAAATGCCGCCGAACTGGTCAGCGGCGACCCGGCCGATGAAGCCGCATTTGGCCCCGAACGAGGCGAGGCCAGCGATGGAGTTGGCAACCGATCCGCCGGAGCGCTCGATGGCCGGGCCCATGGCCTCGTAAAGGTGCCCCGCCTCATCCGCATCGATCAAGCGCATGAACCCCTTGTCGAGGTCGTGCTTGGTGAGGAAGCCCTCATCGCAGCGGGCGATGATGTCGACGATGGCGTTGCCGATGCCGACTACGTCATAGGTTTTTTCAGCCATTTGGTCGCGGGTCCCCCGTTCTTCCCTCAGGCGTTTCACTTGGCGTCCGGCGCTGGCGTCACGCGTATGCGCCACTATATTCCCGGTGCCGATAGCTCAGGGACAACGTCATGCTCGCCGCCGCAGGTCAAGCCTTCGAACAGCTGTTCACGCCGCCGTTTCGGGCGGTGATGGTGAAATGCGTGGGGTTCACAATCGCGCTCCTCGCAGGCCTGATCCTGGCGGCGGAGTGGTCGTTCAGTCATTTCGTGGCGTGGCCCGGCTGGATTGAGAAGACGATCGAGTGGCTTGGCGGCTTAGCGCTCGTCGCCGGGTCGGTCTTCCTGATCCCGCCGGTCACCTCGCTGATCGCCGGCCTCTATCTCGACGACATCGCCGCCACGGTGGAGCGCACCAACTTTCCGCAGGATCCGCCGGGGCGCGAACTGCCGGCGATGTACGCGGCGTGGCTCGCGGTGAAGTTCTTCTTCGTGGTGCTCGCGGTGAACGTGCTCGCGCTGCTGCTCCTGCTCATTCCCGGCGTGAACCTGATCGCGTTCTATGTGGGCAACGGCTATCTGCTCGGACGGGAATATTTCGAGCTCGCCGCCATGCGCCATATGAGCGTGGCGGAGGCGAAGCGGTTCCGGAAGGACAACCAGCTGACGGTGCTTCTATGCGGCCTCATCATCGCCGGGCTCGCCTCGGTGCCGATCCTGAACCTCGTGACGCCGCTCTTCGCCACGGGCTTCATGGTGCGCATGTTCAAGCGGCTCGCGGCGAAGTCAGGCCTGCGCGTCGCGCCGCAACCGGTTGCTTGATCAGAATTTCGTAATGAAACGCAGTTGGTTAGTCCGCAGACAGGGCGGCCGAGCCGACCGGCGCCGCGACGGCGCCGATGGCCGCGCCTGCGGCTGCGCCAACCGGACCGCCGAGTAAGAGACCGGTCCCGCCGCCGACGGCAGCACCACTCACGACTTTCTGCGTGGTCGTGCACCCCAGCATCGCGGCCGCGACCGCAGCCAGAGCCAAGAAGGCTGGTACGCGTTTCACTAGATCCCCCTCCTGCTTTCGCCCGCAGGTCCCGGAGGGAAGATGGTTGAAAATGACTAATGGAAGGTTGCACGGGGACGCGAAAAGCACCGTGCGCGGACGATTCTGAGGCGGTTCGACGCTGTCAGCCCGGCGAGGAGGTCTCTGGCGCCGGCGTCTTCGGCGCCGGCGTCTTCGGCTGGGGCGTCTTGGGCTTGAACAGGCAGATGTCGGCGATGATGCAGCGCCAGCATTCGGGCTTGCGCGCCTTGCACACATAGCGGCCGTGCAGGATCAGCCAGTGATGGCAGTTATGCTTGTAGCGGTCGGGCACGATGCGGTTGAGGATCTCCTCGACCTTCAGCGGCGTCTTGCCGGGCGCGAGCCCGGTGCGGTTGGCCACGCGGAAGGCGTGGGTGTCGATGCCGATGGTGGGCTGACCGAAGGCGACGTTGAGCACGACGTTCGCCGTCTTGCGTCCGACGCCGGGCAAGGTCTCGAGCACCTCGCGGGTGTCCGGCACTTTGCCGTCATGCTCCTCGATGAGCTTCTTGGAGAGCGCGACGAGGTTCTTCGCCTTGTTGCGGTATAGCCCGATGGTCTTGATCTTCTCGGTGACGGCCTTCTCGCCGAGCGCAACGATTTTCTTCGGCGTGCCGGCGACCGCGAACAGGCCGGGCGTGGCGCGGTTCACCGAGGCGTCGGTCGCTTGCGCCGACAGCACGACGGCGACGAGCAGCGTGAACGGGTCCTTGTAGTGGAGCTCGGTCTTGGGGTCGGGATCCTCGGCGTGGAAGCGCCGGAAAAGCTCGTCGATCTGAGCTTTCGTCAGCCGTGACCCCGGAGCTTTCTTCCCCCCTCGCGGCGCCTTTGCCGGTTTTGCGCGCTTAGATAGAACCGTCACAGACCTTGTCTACCGCCAGAAGTGTATTAGCTTTCCAGCTATGGCAGAGCCGCCCGTCCCCTCACAAGGGCTTTCAGCCCGAATGCCCGCCCAAGACCAGGCACAGTTCAGCGCTGTGCTGACGCCCCACCGCTCGCTCGGACCGAAGGGCTTCATGGTGCTCATGGGCGCGATAAGTGCGGTCTCGTTCGGGACGGGGCTCCTGTTCTATCTCATCGGGGCGTGGCCGGTGGTGGGCTTCATGGGGCTCGACGTGGCTCTCGTCTATGCCGCCTTCAAGCTCAATTTCCGCGCGCTCAGCATCTACGAGACGGTGGACTTGAACCATGAGGCGCTCACGGTGACGCGGGTCACGCCTAACGGCCGCTCGCAATCCTGGAGCTTCAATCCGTATTGGGTGCGGCTCAGCCTCGTGGAGCGGGTCGGCCGCATGTCGGAACTCTCCCTCGCCAGTCACGGTGAACGCCTCGTGCTCGCGAGCTTCCTGACCGATCCGGAGCGCGAGGACTTCGCCGCGGCCCTCTCCGCGGCACTGCGCAATGCGCGCAACGCGAGCCCGGCCTAAGCGGCGAGGTCGCGCTTCTCCGCCACGCTGCCATCGGCATTGAGGCGATAGATCACCGGCGCGGCGGTGGCGATCGAGTATTCCTTCACCTCCTCCGGCGTGAGCTTGTCGAGCTCCATGATGAGCGAGCGCAGCGAGTTGCCGTGGGCGACGAGAATCACGTTCTTGCCCTCTTGCAGCTCCGGTACGACCCATCTGTCAAAGAACGGGCAAACGCGCGCAGCGGTGTCCTTGAGCGACTCGCCGCCCGGAGGTGCGATGTCATAAGAGCGCTGCCAGACTTGCACCTGCTCGTGGCCGAAGCGCTTGCGCGCCTCCTCCTTGTTGATGCCGACGAGCTGGCCATAGTCGCGCTCATTCAGCGCGGCAGCCTTGATGGTGGGGAGCTTTCCCTGGCCGAGCTCATCCAGGATGATATCGAGGGTGTTGTGGGCGCGCCTCAGCGTCGAGGTGAAGGCGCTGTCGAAATGCAGCCCCTCTTCCTTCAGGAGAGCGCCGGCGCGGTGCGCCTCGGTGACGCCTTCCTCGCTCAAGCCCACGTCCTTCCAGCCGGTGAACATATTGAGCCGGTTCCACTCGCTCTGCCCGTGGCGGACCAGCACGAGGACGTTCTCGGGTTTCCCGGGTTTGTCGCTTGCCTTCTGGAGCATGTCGCTTGTGAGGCGCCCTGTCATTGTGCGAACGACGCCCGGCGGGCCCCGAGGGGGCCTTGGGCGCACCGGCCAGTATAGGAAAGGAAGGTTAAAGCGGGCGCCACCATCGCCTCTCTTTAGGGCCACTTTCCGGCAGTGCGGACACAGGTTTTAGGCGGTTGCCCATCATCTTGCCAATGGTGATGCGTGAGATATCAACGAGCACATTACAGACCAAGCACGTCGGCCATGGAATAGAGGCCGGGGGGCTTCTTGCGGGCCCAGAGGGCGGCCCTGACGGCGCCCCGGGCGAAAATCCCCCGGTCGGAGGCGATATGGGTGAGCTCGATGCGCTCACCAGGCCCGGCGAAGATCACGCGATGCTCGCCGACCACGTCGCCGCCGCGAAGCGCCGCAAAGCCGATATCACCTTCGCGCCGCGGGCCGGTTTCCCCGTCGCGGGTCCGGACGCTCTTCTCGGCCAGCGACAGGCGCCGTCCCTCGGCGGCGGCGGCGCCGAGCATGAGCGAGGTGCCGGAGGGCGCGTCGCGCTTGTGGCGGTGGTGCATCTCGAGGATCTCGATGTCGAACTCCGGCCCGAGCGTCTCGGCCACGCGGGCGGTGAGCGCGGCCATGAGGTTCACCCCCATGCTCATATTGCCCGCCTTGACGATCGTGGCATGACGTGCGGCGGCTTCGATCTTGGCGAGCTCGTCGTCGCTGAAGCCTGTCGTGCCGATGACATGGACGATACGGGCCTGTGCCGCGAGGGCGGCAAACTCAACCGTCGCCTTGGGCGTGGTGAAGTCGAGCACACCGTCTACATGGGCGAAAAGCTGAAGCGGATCGTCGCTGATGGCAACGCCGAGCGGGTCGAGCCCGGCGACCGTGCCGATGTCCTGGCCGACGGCCGGTGAACCCTTGGGCTCCAGCCCGCCGGCGACCCCACAGCCCGGCGTCTCCACCAGCGCACGGGTCAGCGCCTGGCCCATGCGCCCGGCGGCGCCCAGCACGGCGATTCTCATGTCACTCATGGCGAACCGGCCACCTTTGATGCGATGGAGCCTGGGCCGTGATAGAAAGGCGCTCCAAGGCTCCCCCCGAGCCCTTCTATGCTGCCGAAGGGCCGCTCACAAGTCCCGCAGCGGACGAAAGGGCGATCTGATCTGCGTCAAAAGGCCGATGAAGAAATCGCCGCACCTCCTTCTCGCTGCAACCCTGGCCGTGCCGCTCCTGAGCTCTGGGGCCGCGGCGGAGGAGATTTCGAGCGCCTATACGAAGCTGGACAAAAGCGCCTGCAAGGACGCCACGCCGCTCGATGCCGGCGGCATTGGCGGCATCTCCAAATGCACGGGCTATGACGGAATCGAGGTGCGCGTGGCCGAAGGCGATTTGCGCATGTTCGTGTCCTACGGGCCCGACGCTGCAAAGCAGACGGCAGCCGAGCAGACGCTGCCGCAGTTCAACACGATCGGCGACACTCTGGAATGGCGGCTGGCGGACGGCAAGCCGTTCGCCACGATTCTCCGCTTCCGCTGGGATTCCGATAACGGGGAGGGTTCAACGCTCGTCATCACCAAGCTCGGCAAGACGGATGCCTGCCACGTCGGCTATGTGACCGCGACGGGAAACCCGAACGCGAACGCCCTGGCGCGGAAGGTGGCCGACACTCTGGCGCGGGGGTTCGATTGCGCGAACGACCGCATCCATCTATACGGTCCCGACGGGGACCGGATTGACTAGGCGACGAGGGGCCGATCGAGCGGCGTGTCGCCTGCTTCGTCTTCGGAGACTTCCGCTTCGGGACGGCCGTAGTAGTAGCCCTGCACCTGGTCGCAGCCCCATTTCTTGAGCATGGCGGCCTGGCTTTCGGTCTCGACGCCCTCGGCGGTGATGGTCACGTGCAGCGACTGGCCGAGGCCTACAATGCTCGACACGATGGCGCTCGTCTGCGGGCTCGAGCCGAGCGTATCGATGAAGGAACGGTCGATCTTGATCTTCTTCACCGGGAAGCGGGTGAGGTAGGAGAGGCTCGAATAGCCGGTGCCGAAGTCGTCCATGGCGATGGAGACCCCGAGACGATCGAGCTTCGTCAGGGTCTCGATGACGGATTCGGTGTTCTGCAAGATGATGCCTTCGGTGATCTCGAGCTCCAGCCGGTTGGGCTCGAGCCCGGTTTCGGCCAGGACGCGGCGCACGAGGCCGTAGACGTCCTGCGTCTTGAACTGGCCGGGTGAGAGGTTGACGGCGAGCTTGGTGTCGAGCGGCCAGGTGGTGGCATAGGCGCACGCCGTCTTGAGGATCCATTCGCCGAGCGGAACGATGAGGCCCGTCTCCTCGGCGATGGGGATGAAGGTCGTGGGCGGGACCTCGCCTTCGGACGGATGCCACCAGCGCACCAGCGCCTCGTAGCCTGTGAGCTTGCCGTTCTCCAGGCCGAATTGGGGCTGATAGTCGAGATAAAGCTGGTTCTTGCGCAGAGCGTTCCTGAGATCGTTCTCCAGGCGCCGGCGCTTCTGGAGGGCCGCGTCCATGGCCGGCTCGAAGAAACGGAACGTGTTGCGACCGTCCTCCTTGGCGCGGTAGAGCGCCAGGTCGGCGTTCTTCAAGAGACTGTCGATCCGCTCGTTGTCGACGGGGCCCAGCGCGATGCCGACGCTGGCCGAGGTGGTAACCTCGTGGCCGTTCACCTGGTATCCAGCGCCGAGCGCGGTGCAGACGCGCCGGGCAAGCCGCATGGCGTCCTCGGGCGTATCGAGCTCCTCGGCGACGATGGCGAACTCGTCGCCACCGAGCCGGCCGACGAGATCGACATCGCGCACATTCTCTTTCAGCCTCGCCGCGACTTCCTCCAGAAGCGAGTCGCCCGTGGCATGGCCGAGCGTATCGTTGACGTCCTTGAAGCGATCGAGGTCGAGGCAGAATACCGCCATGAGGTTGCCGTGGCGCTTGGCACGCCCGACCGCGCGTTCGAGATGCTGATTGAATTGCACGCGATTCGGCAGGCCGGTCAGCGAATCGTGCATGGCGAGGAAGCGAATCTTGTCCTCGGCGTGCCAGCGCTCGCGGATGCGCCGCGAGGCGATCGCCGCCGGCACGGAGAAGCCCATGACGATCAGGAGGCTGGTGGTCAGGGTGACGACCGTGAGCGCGACATTGGTCAGCGAGGCGGCCGCGGTCTGGTCGACGGTAAAGGCGTAGACGCGGGCGAGCTTGCCATCCTCCATGACGGGAACCAGCGCAAGGTTGACATCCCTCTTGTGGGGAAGGTCGGCAAGTTCGACACGATCTTCGCTTGATGTGCGGGCCAGCGCCTCCTTGATGTCGCTTTCACGCAGCATAGCGCCGAGCGCTTCCGGGGAAAGGTTGCCGCCGACGGCGAGCGCGGTGCCCTTGGGCGACAGAACGGCGAAGCCGTCGAGGCGACTGACGAACTCGCCTTTTGTCTTGTCGATATTGCTCAGCAGCCAGCCGCGGGTGATCCGGTCGAGGCCATCGATTAGGCCGAACCCGTCCGCGCTGAAACTTGGATCGGCAGGAAGTGTGATGTTTGCGCCGGCGTTCTCGGAGAGATTGCGAAGGCCCGCCTCGTTCAGCACGTGCACGTTCTCATCGAGCACACGCTGCGGTATGCCAGACTGGCGCAGACGGTCGTCGATGCCACGAGTCCAGGTCAGTGCGGCTTCGCGCGCATCGCGGCCAAGCACATAGTTGATCGTCGATCGGCCAGACAAGACGCCGGCAACGACAGTGAAAAGACCCAGGACCACCAGACCGGCCATTATCAACCGATCTCGACCGCCGACTTCTGTCATTTGCGTGAATTCCCATAGGCCGCACGAGAAGTTTGCAACCCTAAGGAAAGGTCGTTAAGGCGCGCCGAACGGTTGCGGTAAACGAGATGTAAAAGCGCTCAGGCCCAAGCGAAGGCGATTTTGCGCAATGATGTCTCGCCGAAGGTCTCGGATCCTTCCGCTACGGGCTTCCCGCCACGCTGGAGATAGAAGCCGGTCGCCGCCTCGTTGTCGGCAAGTGCCCAAACAAGAAGGCCTCTTAGCCGCATCTCGCCAAGGCGGGTGCGTGCGGCGTCGAACAGCCGCTCGCCGAAGCCGAGGCCTTGATAGTTCGGGTGGAGGTAGAGCTCGAAGATCTCGCCCTGATAAGGCGCCCGCGCCAACCGGCAGCGGCCAAACGTCACATAACCTGCCGCCTCGCCACCGAAGTCGAGCACCAACAGCGACGGTCGTTTGCGCAGTGTGGTTTCCCACCAGCGCAAGCCGCGGCGGGCGATCATGCGTTCGAGCGAGAGGTGGGGGATGATGCCCTGATAAGCGCCCCGCCATGCTTCCTCATAGGCGGAGGAGAGGGCGGGGGCGTCCTTTGGCCGTGCCGGCCGAACCTGAACGACATCGACGGACATGACATGAGCCTAGCGCAGGAACGATGCGCTCGGCAAAGGAGTCGTCGTCTTTATCCCAGGTTGTGCGTTTCGGGCGGGACGACTAAGCAACGTCCTCGGTGAGGCGTTGGCGCTCGGCCTTCTTGCGGTCGTTCGGGTCGAGATGCCGTTTGCGCAAGCGTATGGACTTCGGCGTGACCTCGACCAGCTCGTCGTCGTCGATATAGGCAAGCGCGCGTTCAAGCGCCATGCGGATCGGTGGCGTGAGCCGCACCGCCTCGTCCTTCGAGGTCGTGCGAATGTTGGTGAGCTTCTTGCCTTTGAGCACGTTCACTTCGAGATCGTTGTCGCGGGTATGCTCGCCGACGATCATGCCGCGATACACGCGCGTGCCGGGATCGATCATCATCGGCCCGCGGTCCTCGAGGTTCCACAGCGCGTAGGCCACGGCCTCGCCCTGGTCGGTCGAGATCAGAACGCCGTTGCGCCGGCCTTGGATCGGACCCTTGTGGGGCGCGTAGCCGTGGAACAGCCGGTTCATGATGCCGGTGCCGCGCGTGTCGGTGAGAAGCTCGCCTTGGTAGCCGATCAGCCCGCGGGTCGGCGCGTAGAACACGAGACGCTGGCGTCCGCCGCCGGACGGCCTCATCTCGATGAGATCGGCTTTGCGCTCGGACAATTTCTGCACGACGGCGCCGGCATGCTCCTCGTCGAGGTCGATGACCACCTCCTCGATGGGCTCGAGCAACTGGCCGCCGTCCCGTCTCAGCAACACTTTGGGCCGCGACACGGAAAGCTCGAAGCCTTCGCGGCGCATGGTCTCGATGAGGATGCCGAGCTGAAGCTCGCCGCGGCCGGCGACCTCCATGGAGTCGCGTTCCTCGGATTCCGTCACCTTGAGGGCGACATTGCCCTCCGCCTCGCGCAGCAGCCGGTCGCGGATCATGCGGCCCGTGACTTTCGAGCCTTCGGTGCCGGCGAGCGGCGAATCGTTGACCCGGAAAGTCATAGAAAGCGTCGGCGGATCAATAGGTTGGGCCGGAAGCGGGGCGTCCACTTCGGTTGCGCAGATCGTGTGCGCGACGGTCGCGTTGGGCAGACCGGCGAGCGAGACGATATCGCCCGCGGCCGCCTCGTCGAGGCCGACACGCTCCAGCCCGCGGAAGGCGAGCACTTTCGACACGCGGCCCTGCTCGACAAGCCGGCCGTCGTGATCGAGCACCTTGACCATATCGTTCGGCTTGATCGTGCCTGAGGTGATGCGGCCGGTGACGATGCGGCCGAGATAAGGATTCGCTTCGAGGATGGTGCCGAGCAGGCGGAACGGACCCTTCTCGATTGCGGGCGACGCAACGTGACGCAGCACGAGCTCGAACAAAGGCCGCATGCCTTGATCCTTCGGGCCGTCGACGCTTTCCGCCATCCAGCCCTCCTTGGCCGAGCCATAAAGGATCGGAAAGTCGAGCTGCTCCTCGCTCGCGTCCAACGCGGCGAAGAGATCGAACACCTCGTTCAGCACCTCGTCCGGCCGAGCGTCGGCGCGGTCGACCTTGTTGATGACGACGATGGGTTTGAGCCCCATCTTGAGTGCCTTCGATACGACGAACTTGGTTTGCGGCAGCGGGCCTTCGGCCGCGTCGACCAGCACCAGCGCGCCGTCCACCATATTCAGAATGCGCTCCACCTCGCCGCCGAAATCGGCGTGGCCCGGTGTGTCGACGATATTGATGCGGACGTCGTCCCACAGGATCGAGGTGGCCTTGGCGAGGATGGTAATGCCGCGTTCGCGCTCCAGGTCGTTCGAGTCCATGGCGCGCTCGTCCACGCGCTGATTGTCGCGGAACGAGCCGGACTGCTGGAGCAGGCGGTCAACCAGGGTCGTCTTGCCATGGTCGACATGGGCAATGATGGCAATGTTACGGAGCTTCATGTCGGAAGGTGTCTTTCGGCCGCTGGGCGGCTGTTGTTGCGGCGCAATATAATGATTTTCCGTTAGACCACAATGACGCGCTTGGCGTCCCGGTCTTCAGCCTGGCGCGGGCTTGGCTGGCGTTTTTCAGGCCTACCGGTTCGGGTTGCCCCAGGGGCCGGCTTCGGTCTCCGGCCGCGCCGCGTGCACCATCATCATCTCGCCGAGATTTTCGACGGTGAGGAGGCCGACCAGCTTGCCGTCTGCGCCGGTGACGCCCAGAGCGGGATATCCCTTCTGCATCAGCGAGCGGAGCGCCAAATCGAGCTTAGCGCGTGCCGGCACGGTGGGGATGTCCCCTTGCATCACCTCCAGCACGGGCGTGTGCGGACCGCGCTCTTTCAGGGCCTTGATCATGGCATCGCGGGTCAGCACGCCACGCAACCGGCCGGTGCCGTCGACGATGGGAAACTCCGTTTGGGTGGTGCGGATCAGCGCATCGGCGGCGTCGCTCACGCTGGCGGAGGTGGGCAAGGATTCGAACGCGGTGATCATCGCGTCGGAGACGAGCGTGCCTTGGGCGACGGAGCGGAGCTTCGCTTGGGTCGCTTCGCCGGAGGCGGCGAGGAAGATGAAGACGGCGATGATGATAAGCATCGGATTGTAGAACAGGCCGAGCACGCCGAACAGAACGGCAAAGCCCTGGCCGATCGTGGCGGCCATCTCGGTGGCGCGGGCATTGCCCATGCGCATGGCAAGGAGCGCGCGAAGCACGCGCCCGCCATCCATGGGGAAAGCCGGGATCATGTTGAACAGGACGAGGATGATGTTTGCGCCGGCGATCTTGACGCCGAGCGACACGGCCGGGTCCTCGAGCTTGGCGAGATTGTCGGGATTGAGATGCGGCCACAGAAACAGGAGCAGCACGCCGGCGATGACGACGTTCACGGCGGGACCCGCCACCGCCACGATCAGCTCCTCGGACGGCTTCTCGGGCATGCGCTCCATGCTGGCGATGCCGCCAAAGGGCCATAGGGTGACGTCGCGTGTCTCGACGCCATAGCGGCGCGCGGCAAAGACGTGGCCGAGCTCGTGTAGCAGGACGCAAAGGAAAATGAGCACGATGAAGATTGTGCCTTGCCATGCCCCATCCGCGCCGCCTTGGCGGTAGTAGACCATGGCGAGCCAAACGAGAAACAGGACGAAGGTGACGTGGATGCGGATTGCGGTGCCGCCGATCGCGCCCACATTCAGGGACCAGCGCATGACAAGGTGCCGTCGGTTGGATGAACTGTCCCCGAGCATATAGGCATTCACCCAGGGATAGAGAAGCTATCGGCTCATTTGGCGCGGGACCCGCGGTCTCCCTCGATCGGGTTCTTCCGCCCGGCTTTCGGCCGACCCGGCGCAAAACGATACCTATCGCCGCGAGCCTTGCCCACCGAAGGCGCAACCTAGCGTTGCTTCCGAGAGCAAATTCTTCACCTAGATCATGCGCCTAAGCGGTATTTTGCGATGCAATGCGCGATGCTCGGGAACAGCGTCAACACAGGGGGCTCCCGAGCCATGACCGGAGAAGAGCAGATCCAAATCGACCGGATTTGGGACGTCATCGAGAAAGCGCGCGTGTGCATGATGGCCACGCAATTCTCTGACGGGTTACGCGTACGTCCTATGGAAGCGCTCCCCGAGCGGGACGAGAACGTGATCTGCTTCCTGACCGACCGGCGCGGTTTGCGGGAGGACGAGATCGAGGTCGATCCGGAGGTCTATCTGACATTCGTCTACCCGAGTGAGAGCGTCTATCTCGCCCTCACCGGGGAAGCCTTTGTCATCGACGACGTCGACTACGCGCGGAGGCTTTGGGACCGCCAACAAGATGGCTGGCTCAGCGGACCGGAGGATCCCAATCTGATGCTGATTCGGGTCGAGCTGTGGCGCGCTGAGATGTGGGAAGGTCCAGCCAATTCCGCTGTCGCCGATTTCCAGTTCGCCAAGGCGCGGCTGTTCGGTACCAAGGCCAATCTCGGCGATACCCGCAAGGTGACCATCGAGCTCTAAGGGCCGGCGCGACCTCTCCAAGTGTCTAAGAAAAGTCCCCGGCGCGTAGCTAATCGTTGCGGCGCCGCCCGAGTTATGGCGAACTTCCCGCGCCATTTCAGCCGGTCTAGGGGTCTTAATCATGAGCGAAACCATGCAGCCGCCCTATGGGCCGGCACCCGCGCCGCTCGCGGGACCTGAGCTTCCGTCTTTCCGCTACGCGCTCGGCGCGGCGCCGACCAAACAGTTCGACGGCGGCACGGCCAAAGAGGCGACCGTCGTCCAGTTCCCCGTGTCCGACAAGCTGGCCGGAGTCTACATGACGCTCGAGGCGGGCGCGGTACGTGAGCTGCACTGGCACGCCAACGCCGCCGAGTGGGCCTACATGATCGCCGGCCGCGCGCGCGTCACCACGATCGATCCGGAAAATCAGGCCGAGGTCGTGGATTTCGCGGAGGGCGATGTTTGGTACTTCCCGCGCGGCCACGGCCATTCGATCCAAGGGCTCGAAGGCGGTTGCACCTTCATCCTCGTGTTCGACAACGGCTACTTCTCGGAGTTCGGCACGTTCTCGATCACCGACTGGCTCGGGCATACGCCGCACGAGGTGCTGGCCAAGAATTTCGGCCTGCCGGTTTCCGCCTTCGCGAACTTCCCGGACCACGAGGTCTACATCGCCAAAGGTCCGGTGCCGCCGCCTTTGCCCGAGGACCCCACGCCCGGCTCGCTGAACGCGCCGCCGCTGACCCATCGCTACCGCATGCTTGCGCAAGCGCCCGAGCCGTTCCCCGGCGGCGAGATGCGCGTCGCCTCGGAGATCGAGTTTCCCATCTCCACGACCATGACCGGCGGGCTCCTCACGATCGCGCCCGGCGGCATGCGGGAGCTGCATTGGCATCCCAACGCGGCGGAGTGGCAGTACTGGTTGAAGGGCACCGGCCGCATGACGGTGTTCGGCTCGGGCGGCCGGGCGCGTCTGGACGAATTCGCTGCAGGCGATGTCGGCTATGTGCCGCAAGGCTACGGCCACTATATCGAGAACACCGGCAAAGACGATCTCGAAGTCATCATCGTGCTCAACAACGGCACGTATGAATCGGTCTCCATCACCGCGTGGATGGCCGGCACGCCCGATCTTCTGCTCGCCACCAATTTCGGCGTGAAGGAGAGCGTGTTCGAAGAGATGCCAGGCGATGCGGTAATCATGCCCGAGCAAGAGTAGAGCGCGCGTCCTCGGCGAGCATACGGGTCAGCGCGCCGGCGCCCATCGGCGGCGGCAGCTTCGCCGCCTGGCCCGACCAGAGCGGCGAGAAGTCGCCCGAGCCTTCGGCTTCCGCCTTGGCGCGGAGCGGCGCAATGGCGGGACGGGCGCGGGGGAAATCCGGCGCAGCATCGTTGATGGGGCCTTGCTGCCGCATGAAGCGGTTCATGACGCCACGGGCGGGGCGCCCCGTCAGCACGTTGGTAATGGCGGTCTCGCGCCCCGGATCGGCAAGCGCCGACCTGTGCAAAGGTGGCGTGTAGGCCTCCGGGCATTGCAGAAAGGCGGTGCCGATCTGCACCGCGGATGCGCCGAGCGCGAAGGCCGCGGCAATGGCCCGGCCGTCGGCAATGCCGCCCGCGGCGATCACCGGCACGCCGGTCAATTCACAGATGCCCCGCACGAGCGCGAAGGTGCCGACTTGGGTCGCGACATCCGTTTCGAGAAACATGCCGCGATGACCGCCGGCTTCCGCGCCCTGTGCGATGATGACGTCGACACCGTGATCGGCGAGGTGCTTGGCCTCGCGGAGCGAGGTCGCCGAGCAGAGGACTTTGCAGCCGGCGGCCCTGACACGCGCGAGGAGCGGCGCGGGCGGCAGGCCGAAATGAAAGCTGAGGATGTCGGGCCGCAATTCCTCCACGACGGCGCATTCCTCCGCTGCGAACGGCGGGTGGCCGGCGGGAAGCGGCAGAGGCGGCGGCTCGACGCCAAGCTCGGCGAAGTAAGGCGCAAGATGTGCAAGCCAAGCGCGATCCTTCTCCGGGTTGGGCGGCGCTTCCGTGTGGCAGAAGAAGTTGAGATGGACGGGCTTGCCCGCTTGCGCGCGGAACGCGGCGACGTCTTCGCGGATCTTGTCCGCGCTGATTGTGGCACACGGCAAAGAGCCGAGCCCGCCCGCGCGGGCGACGGCGACGGCCATCTCGATGCCCGTGGAATTCGCCATGGGCGCTTGGACGATCGGCAGTTCGATGCCGAAGAGATCGAGAAGGCGAGTGTCGGGCCAAGCCATGGGGCATCCCTCTGCAGAGCGGTGGATGATGCCCGATCAAGCGCGAGGGCGCTAGTTGAAGGCAGTGCTAGGGCGGACCTTGCTGGCGTTCAGGCTGTCATTCCGCCGCCGCCATACGAGAAGGCGCGCAAATTTCTCGGCAGGGCAGAGTCGAACGGGCCCAAAGATGGCCAATACGGCCGTTTGAATGTCGAGACTCAGCAACTAGTGCGGGCGGAGCTTGCCGAGGAGGCGCAGGCGGAGTGCGTTGAGCTTGATGAAGCCTTCCGCATCCTTCTGGTCGTACGCGCCGGCGTCGTCCTCGAAGGTGACGATCTCGCTGGAGTAGAGCGATTTCGGGCTCGCGCGTCCGATGACGATGACGTTGCCTTTGTAGAGCTTGAGCGTCACCTCGCCTTCGACATTCTCCTGGCTCTTGTCCACAAGCGCTTGCAGCATCTCGCGCTCCGGCGAGAACCAGAAGCCGTAATAGACGAGCTCCGCGTAGCGCGGCATCAACGAGTCTTTCAGGTGCATCGCCTCGCGGTCGAGGGTCAGCGACTCCATGGCGCGATGGGCGGCATAGAGGATCGTGCCGCCGGGCGTCTCGTAGACGCCGCGCGACTTCATGCCGAC
>CAZHCN010000036.1:0-9012 GCA_964530895.1 uncultured Methyloceanibacter sp.
CGTTCGGTGGCGCCGGCGGACAGCATGCCTGCCTGGTGGCCGACGCACTCGGCATCAAGAGCGTGCTGCTGCACCCGCTTTCCGGCGTGCTCTCGGCATACGGTATGGGTCTCGCGTCTTTGCGCGCCACGCGCACGCAAGCCGTGCTGGCGCGCCTCGACCATGCGGGCCTCACCACGCTCGCCGAAATCCGCACGCCGCTGGAAGCGGAGGTCCGCGACGAGCTGGTGCGTCAGGGCATCGCGCGCGATGCGGTCAAGGTCACCGCGTACGCGCACCTCCGCTACGAAGGGACCGACAGCTCCCTGCCCATTCCGGCGGGCTCGCTGCACGGGATGCGTGCCCGGTTCGAGATCGCCCATCAACAGCGCTTCGGCTTCATCAGCCCGGAGAAGGACATCGAGATCGAGGCGGTCGAGGTCGAAGGCGTGGGCGGCGGCGCGCTGGTGGAAGAGCACGACGTTCCGCTCGCAGCCGAAGCAGCGCCCGAGCCGCACACCAGCGCAGACGTCTTCACTCATGGGGGCTGGCATGACGCGCCCGTGTTTCTTCGCGCCGACCTCGCCCCCGGGAACAGGATCCAAGGGCCAGCGCTGATCATCGAGGCCCATCAGACGGTGATGGTGGAGCCGGAGTGGCAGGCGGAGGTGACGGGAAAGAATCATCTCCTCCTCACCCGCACAAGCAAGAAGGTCGAGGCGAAGGTCGGCAAAAAGGCCGATCCGGTCATGCTCGAAGTGTTCAACAACCTCTTCGTGTCGGTGGCCGAGCAGATGGGCTATGCGCTGCAGAACACCGCGCGCTCGGTCAACATCAAGGAGCGGCTCGACTTCTCCTGCGCGATCTTCGACGAGCGCGGGCGCCTCATCGCCAACGCCCCGCATATCCCGGTCCATCTCGGCTCCATGGGCAAGAGCGTGGAGACGATCCTGCGCGAGGTGGGCGACACGCTGAAGCCCGGCGACGTGTGGATGCTGAATGCGCCTTATAACGGCGGCACCCACCTTCCCGACATCACCGTGGTGACGCCGGTGTTCGCCGAGAACAGCCCCGATCTTTTGTTCTTCGTCGCCGCGCGCGGCCACCATGCCGACATCGGCGGCATCGCGCCGGGCTCTATGAGCCCCATGGCGAAGAGCATCGAGGAGGAAGGCGTCTATATCGACCCGTTCAAGCTCGTGGGACGCGGCCGCTTCCGGGAGGATGCGGTGCGGTCGCTTCTGACGGGCGCCCCCTGCCCTGTGCGGAACCCCGAGCAGAACATCGCCGATCTTAAAGCCCAGGCGGCCGCCAACGAGAAGGGCGTGATCGAGCTGCGCAAGATGGTGCGCCATTACGGGCTCGCCACGGTAAAGGCCTATATGGGCCACGTGCAGGACAACGCGGCGGAGGCGGTGCGCGCGGTGATCGCCAAGCTCAAGAACTCGCGCTTCGAGGTGGAGACCGATCAGGGCAGCGTCGTCAAGGTCGCCATCACCATCGACAGACAAGCCAAGAAGGCGACCGTCGATTTCACCGGCACCAGCGCGCAGACCGGCACCACGTTCAACGCGCCCGAGCCGATAACGCGTGCCTGCGTGCTCTACGTATTCCGCACGCTGGTCGACGACGACATTCCGCTCAATGCCGGCTGCCTGCGCCACATCAAGATCGTCGTGCCCAAGGGCTCGCTTCTGAAACCGAAATATCCGGCACCGGTCGCCGGCGGCAATGTGGAGACGAGCCAGACCATCGTGAACTGCCTCTATGGTGCGCTCGGCGTGCTCGGCTCCGCGCAAGGCACGATGAACAATCTCACCTTCGGCAATGCGCGGTTCCAGTATTACGAGACGATCTGCTCGGGCGCGCCGGCCGGGCCCGGCTTCGACGGCGTGGCGGCGGTGCAGACGCACATGACGAACTCGCGGCTCACGGACCCGGAAGTGCTGGAGCTGCGTTACCCGGTGCTCTTGGAGCGGTTCGAGATCGCGCGCGGCTCGGGCGGCAAGGGCGAGTGGCGCGCGGGCGACGGGACACTTCGTGTCCTTCGCTTTCTGGAACAGATGGATTGCGCCATCCTCTCGGGCTTCCGCAAAGTTCGCCCCTTCGGCGCCAAAGGGGCCGAGCCTGGGCAAACGGGCGAGAATTGGGTGAAGCGAAACGGGGGGCGCTTGGAGCGGCTGAAAGGCGCCGACCAGACGGTGATCGCCGCAGGCGAAGCCGTTGTCATCAAGACGCCGACCGGCGGCGGGTACGGGAAGAGGGACGCGAAAAAGACGCGCGACTGATCGAGCCACGGGAGGCGCGCATGGCCATTGAGGGAAAGATCCTGATCTCAGGCGCCGGCATCGCCGGGCTTACGCTGGCGATCCTGCTGAAAGACCAGGGCCACGACCTCCTCGTGGTCGAGCGCGACAACAGCCTGCGCGCCGAAGGCTATATGATGGATTTCTTCGGCTCGGGCTGGGACGTGGCCGAGCGCATGGGCCTGGTGCCGGAGCTGCGGAAGATCCGCTATCCCATCGATGCGCTCCAGTTCGTGGACAGCCACGGCCAAGTCTATGCCTCGGTGCCGATCTCGCGGGTCGCGCACGCGCTCAACGACAAGTATGTGTATCTGCGCCGCTCCGACCTGGAGCGCATCCTGCACGATCGTGCCACGGCGTCCGGCGTCGAGATCGGCTTCGGCCGCGAGATCAGCGCGCTGGTTGAGACGGATGACGCGGTCCATGTCAGGTTCAACGACGGCAGCGAAGGCGACTTCGCGCTCGTTTTCGGCGCCGACGGGGTCCATTCAGGCGTGCGGCGCCTCGTGTTCGGCGAGGAGAGCCAGTTCGCGCGGTTCCTCGGCGGCTATGTCGCCGCCTACCATCTCGACAATCCCAGCTTTGAGTTGGGCCGGGCGCTGAAGCTCTACGAGGAGACCAATCGCCTCGCGGCGTTTTACCCGCTCGATGAGACGCGCTTGGCGGCGACCTACGCGTTCCGTCACGACGAGGTCCGTGTGCCACACGCGGAGCGGCTTGCCTTCGTGCGGCAGGCCTATACTGGCGCGGGCTGGATCACCGAGAAGATGCTCGATGCCTATCACGGCTCGGAGCCGATCTATTTCGACTCGCTCACGCAGATCGTGATGCCGCACTGGTCCACGGGCCGCGTGGCGCTTCTGGGCGATGCGTGCGGCTGCCTCACGCTGCTCGCGGGTCAGGGCTCGCACATGGCCATGGCCGGCGCGTATGTGATCGCGCGTGAGCTCGCCCGCCATGACGGCGACCACACCGCCGCCTTTGCCGCCTACGAGGCGAAGCTGAAACCGGAGGTGACCGAGAGGCAGGACGATGCGGCGTCCTTCGCCCGCTTCTTCATCCCCTCAAAGCGTTCGCGGCCGTGGCTGCGCCGGCTCACCATCAAAGCGATGTTCAGCCCGCTCGGGCTGCCGTTCGTGTTCCGCTGGTTCGGCGCGGAAAGCGTGCTCAAGAATTACCCCTAGAGCTAGTTGCCGGACTCAGAGCTCACCGTCGCCTTGTCGGCGTTGAAGATGGTGACATCCTTGCCAGGCTCGACCCCGGACGAGGTCGTGTAGGAGTGCGGCATGAAGCGGATGGTCACGCGGCAGCTGTCGCCGTCACAACCCCCGTCCAACTTCTCCTTGGCGGCCTCGGGCTCGACGTCGTGCGCATCGACATAGATCCCCTCCTCGGTCGTGCACTCATAGCCGAGCACGTCGCCTTTTTTGCCACCTTTCACGCAGACGCCCACGATCTCGACCTCCTGGCCGAGATAGTTCTCCGGCTTCTTCTGAAGGTCTTGCATGTCGGTGGATGCGGCAAAGGCCGCGGACGAAAAGAGCAGCGCACCTGATACCAGGAGACCGGCGGCGAGACGATATTTCACGCAATGTTGCTTAGATCTCATCGATCTCCGTGACCTCCATGACAATTGGCGCATGATGATGGGCGGTATGCGCTGGGAAAGGTCTCCCCCGCACCTGGACGTCCTTGCCCACGAATTTTCTCAAGGCGCGGCCAACATCGTCGTCGAATGCATAGACGTGAATGGTTTCCGCGCCCTTGACATCGTCCATCTCGTCGTCGCTGCTGAGACAGACCGGAGCCGGCAAGCTAAGGATGAACGCCTGCTCGGGGCGTCCAGCCGCATCTTCGAATTGCCCGATCGAGAGACGGCCTTCAGCGATCTCCTCATCGGCATTGGAGTGCATGCATGCATCGGCCGCCGCAGCGGTGGCCACGAGCATCATGGTGACCGATAGTAATAGGGTCCGGAGCCTCATGGATTTTTCGCTCTTCGAGGGTCGAAGGCACCGTCATTACGTCATTCTGTGCAAAAGGAAAAGGCGCGGGACCGAAATCCCGCGCCTCCTACGCAACTGTTGCCTCTCAATTCAGGGCTATTCGGCTCGTTCGCAGGGGGAACGAATGAGAGCCTAGACCGCCGTCGGCGCGCTGCTCTGGCGCCGCTCGGCCATGAACTGGTCGAACTCCGCCTTGTCCTTTGCGTGACGCAGGCGTTTGAGGAAACCTTGGAACTCCTTGGCCTCCTCCTCGAGCCGCTTCAGGGTCTCCTCGCGGTACTCATCGAAGGCGTGGTTGCCGGTCGAGGTAAAGCCGCTGCGAAAGCGCCGTGCCTCGTCGTTGAAGTACGCGCGCCAAGCTTTTTGGTTTCCACATCCCATACGTCCACTCCAGATCAGATAGGCCAAAACGCCAAGGCCAACGGGCCACCAAACGATGAAGCCGAGGATCGTTGCCGCGATCCAAGCCGGCTTCCCGTAATCATCCAAGGTCGCAACCAGGTGCATCAGGGTCCTTCCTTCGGTGTGAATGTTATTCACATTTACATAGATGCGTTCGCTTGGCAAGGCGGTCAAGGGGACGCATCGAAAATATGGGATGCGGCGGCGGTAATGGCATAGGCCGGGCCAAAAAATCTTAACCCCCTGGGGTCAGACTGTTGCCGCAATTCGCGGAAAATTGCATTGAGTTCAGAGTCTTCGCGTGGGGCGCGTCAGATGGGGTTCGCATATCGCCGTGTCTTGGGTCTCGGCGTGGCCGCCGCGGTCATGGGCGTCGTGGGCCTCGCCGGCGGAGGGCCCGTCCTGGCGCTGTCGCTCAAGGACCTGAAGCCGCACAAGGGCGTGGTCCGTGCCCACACCATGCCGATCCAAGGCATCGACGTCTCCTATTATCAGGGCGATATCGACTGGAACAAAGTGCGCGATGCGGGCGTCAAGTTCGCCTACATCAAGGCGACCGAGGGCGGTGATTATCTCGACCCGAAATTCCTCGACAACTGGTACGCGGCCAAGAAGGCCGGCGTGGCGCGCGGCGCTTATCACTTCATCTATTGGTGCCGGCCGGCTTCTGAGCAGGCGCTGTGGTTCATGCTGAACGTGCCGCAGGATCCCGACGCGTTGCCGCCAGTGCTCGACCTAGAATGGAACACCCATTCCAAGACCTGCCCCGGCAAGATCTCCCGCACCCTCGCGTTGCAGAAGATCAAGATCATCCTCGATGCCATGGAGGCGCATACCGGCAAGCAGCCGATCATCTACACGGACCCCGTCTTCCACCGCGACGTGCTCCAAGGCGAGTTCAGGGGCTATCACTTCTGGCTGCGCTCAGTGGCGGCTGAGCCTGACGACGTCTATGGCCGGCGGAGCTGGGCGTTCTGGCAGTTCACGACCACGGGCAAAGTGCCCGGCATCGACGGCAGGGTGGACCGGAACATCTATAACGGCACGCGCAGCGACTGGGACCGCGTGCTGAAATGGCTCGAGGCGAGCCGCTAAGGGGTTTCGTCCTCCCCCTTCGCGTCGGGCAGCACACCGAGTCCTTTCAGATAGATAAGAAGCCCGCTTTCAAGGATCTCCTCCGCGGTCATGGGCACCTTGCGCGCCGCGCGCCCGCCTTGGGAGAAGAGCGTGGCAACGCCGTGGGACATGGCCCAGACATGCAGGCTCACGAGCTTGAGCGGCGGCCGCTCGTCCTCAGGAAGGTGGCGGCATAACGCCGCCGCCGCGTGCTGGAGCACATCGAAGGCGCGCTCGGCCGCGGGGAGAGTCTCGCCTGCCGTGCCCGGCGCGAGCCCCGTCTCGAACATCACCGTGTAGCTCGCCGGCTCCTCGCGGGCGAAGGCGAGATAGGCGCGACCGAGATTCTCGAACGCGGAAAGAGGCGTCGGGATGCCATTGTTCCACGCGGCATCGAGACGCGCGGCGAAGCGCTCAAAGCCATTGCGCGCGACCTCTGCGAGAAGCGCGTCGCGGTCGCGAAAGTGACGATAAGGCGCGGCAGGGCTCACGCCGGCAAGGCGCGCGGCTTCGGTGAGGCTGAAACCGAAGGCGCCGTGCTCCTCGATGAGCTTGCGGGCGGCCTCCAGCAGCACCTCTTTGAGGTTGCCGTGATGGTAGGAGCGTGGGCGTCGCCAGCCGCGGTCGGACTGATTCATGTAAAGGGCTTTTACATCAAAGACCTGACGGCGGCTAGCGAAGCGTCGTGCCCGGTAAACGCCCGGAAAGCGCCGTCATGCTAGGGTTCGCTCAAACCGCAGCCGAGATTCGCGCGAGATGCCGGGTGAAACGGGCTCCATGAACGAACAGAACACCACTGCTCCGCGCAAAGCGCCAAGGACCGCCGTCGCCACAGGGCCAGTTGCCCGGTTCATCTTCGTCAGCGAGGCGCCGGCGCTCGCCGGCATTCTGACGACACTCATCTTCTTCGCGTTCGGGAGCACGATGCTCACGAATCTCCAGAGCGACGCGCTCGCGATCGTGCTGTTCGTATGGCTGTTCGGGATCATGATGTGGTGCTCGTTCGGCGTGGTGCGTCATGCGGAAGCCATCGCCGAGAACCTTGGCGAGCCTTACGGCACTTTGGTGCTCACCTTCTCGGTGATCATCATCGAGGTGGCGTTGCTCGCCTCGATCATGCTGCACGGCCAGAACAATCCGACGCTCGCGCGCGACGCCATGTTCGCCACGCTGATGATCGTGCTGAACGGCATGGTGGGCACGGCGCTGCTCATGGGCGCCCTCCGTTATTCGGAGCAGGAGTACAACCTCGCCGGGGCCCGCGCTTTCCTTGTGGTCATCGCCGCGCTGTCGGTTTTCGCGCTCGTCCTGCCGAACTACACCGAGACCGCGCCCGACCCGATCAAGGCGCCGTCGAAGGCGGTCATGTTCCTCGTGGTCACGCTCCTGTTCTACGCGGTGTTTATCTTCATCCAGACCATGCGGCATCGGTCCTACTTCGCCGAACCGTTGGAGTGCGCGGAGGACCCGCTTCATCAGGAGCGAGGCCACCCCGAGACGAAAAGCCGGTCACTCGGATTTCACGTGGTCATGCTGGTGGTCACGCTGATTCCGGTGGTGCTGCTGTCGGAGTTCCTGGCCGTCATCGTCGATTTCGGCATCGAGGATCTCGGCCTGCCGGACCCCCTCGGCGGCGTTGTCATCGCCATTCTCGTGCTTGCGCCGGAAGGGCTCACCGCCTTCTATGCGGCGCTCGCCAACCACCTCCAGCGGGCGGTCAATGTTTGCCTCGGCTCGGCGCTCTCCACGATTGGCCTCACCATTCCCGCCGTGCTCATGATCGGGCTTCTCACCGGACGCGACGTGCATCTCGGGCTGACCCAGGTCGAGACCGTGCTCCTGATCCTGACCCTGTTCGTTAGCGGCCTCACCTTCGGCGGTGCGCGCACCAATGTGCTGCAAGGGGTCGTACATCTGCTGCTGTTCTTCGTCTATGTGATACTGATCTTCAGCCCGTGACTACCCTCGGAAGACGATCCGTCCGCGCACGCGGTGTGCTACATGAAGCAGTCGGCCTCTACGCCGCGATACCGGAGCCATGGACGCACGCCACCTCTCTAAGACCAAGCTGACGATCGGTTGGCGCGAATGGGTCAGCCTGCCGGATCTCAACGTTGGCGCCATCAAAGCGAAGGTCGACACCGGCGCGCGCACCAGCTCCCTGCACGCGTTTCGGATCGAGCCGTTCAACCGCGAGGACGCCACTTGGGTGCGCTTCGAGCTCCATCCGCTTCAGCGCAGCCGGGCTATGTCGGTCGCGTGCGAGGCGCGCGTCGTGGACGAGCGCTCGGTGCGCAGCTCGAACGGGAGCGTGGATCGCCGTTACATCATCAAGACCTTGCTCAGGATCGGGGATGTCGCCTGGCCGATAGAGCTTTCGCTTGCCAACCGCGATGAGATGGGCTTTCGCATGCTGCTCGGGCGTACCGCGCTTCGGGGGCGCACGGTGATCGAGCCCGGCCGCTCCTTCCTGCTCGGCGCCGCGCCCGCCAGACTGACCCACAGGCATCGCCCGGTTGCGCGAAGCCCGCGGACGGCTTAGTCCCCAACCTCTTACAAGAGAGCCCGATGAAGATCGCTTTGCTCGCCCGCAATCCCAATCTGTACAGCCACCGCCGCATCTGCGAGGCGGCGCGCGCCCGCGGCCACGAGATCGAAATCATCAACACGCTGCGCGTCTCCATCAACATCACCTCGCGCAAGCCGACGCTCTATTACCGCAAGCGGCAACTCGAAGGCTTCGACGCGGTGATCCCGCGTATCGGCGCCTCGATCACGTTCTACGGTCTCGCCGTGCTGCGCCAGTTCGAGGTCATGGGGGTGTATCCGCTGAACGAGTCGGTCGCCATCGGCCGCAGCCGCGACAAGCTGCGCTGTCTCCAGCTTCTCGCCCGGCGCGGCATCGGCCTGCCGACCACCGCCTACACCAACGACCCGAAACAGGCCGAGGACGTCATCGATCTGGTGGGCGGTGCGCCCGTGGTCATCAAGCTGCTCGAGGGCACCCAAGGCATCGGTGTGATGCTCGGCGAGACGATGAAATCGGCGAAGTCGGTGATCGAGGCGTTCCAGGGCGCCAAAGTGAACATCCTCGTGCAGGAATTCATCAAAGAGGCGGGCTCGGCCGATCTCCGCGCCCTCGTCGTCGGCAACAAGGTTGTGGCGGCGATGGTGCGCCAGGGGCCCGCGGGAGAGTTCCGCTC
>CAZHCN010000036.1:9112-17468 GCA_964530895.1 uncultured Methyloceanibacter sp.
GCAACAAGGTTGTGGCGGCGATGGTGCGCCAGGGGCCCGCGGGAGAGTTCCGCTCCAACCTGCATCGGGGCGGCTTCGGCGAGAAGGCAAAGATCACGCCGCAAGAGCGCGCCACCGCGGTGAAGGCGGCGCAGACGCTCGGCCTCAATGTATGCGGCGTCGATATGCTCCGCTCCAGGCACGGGCCGATGGTGATGGAGCTCAATTCATCGCCCGGCATTCAGGGGCTGGAGCAGGCTACCGGGGTCGACGTGGCCGGGTTGATGATCGATTTCCTGGAGCGAAATGCGGCTCAAGGCCGTACACGGACCAAAGGCAAAGGTTAAAAAGCGCGGATTTCCGCCACTCTTGCTATTTCCAACGTGTTCTGATTTTGCATAGACTTGGCAAAAATCTTTGGGAGCGTTGAGCAATGGGCTTGCAGTCTGGAGAAAATCGTTCTGCCAAGGGTCGGCCGTTTCAGGCCGCCGCCGCCGTGCTCATCGCTCTTCTTGCAAATGGCAGCTCTTTGGCGCTCGCCGACGACACCAAGCCAGGGCCTTGCACCGACGACGCCATGATCGTGTTCGACGCCTCGGGCTCGATGTCGGGCAACCAAACGCTGGGCATCCCGAACTCACGGGCGCGCATCGACGAGGTGCGCTCGGCGCTTTCCCAGGTCTTGCCGAGCGCCACCAAGTTTCGCCGCGTTGGCCTCGTCACTTACGGTCCGGGCCCTTACAACCAGTGCAACGTCCAGCTCGACCTCAAGCCGACGGCCAATGCGACCGAGCCGATCATGCATGCGGTGAACTCGCTCGTGCCCGCCGGGAAGACGCCGCTGACCGAGGGCGTCGAGAAGGCAGCCGAGGCGCTCGACTATCGGCACAAACCGGGCGTGATCGTGGTGGTCACCGACGGCGAAGAGACCTGCGGCCGGAAGCCTTGCGATCTGGCGAAGCAGCTTCACGACTCCGCCGAGCAGCTCACCATCCACGTGATCGGTTTCCGCTACGACAACTTCTCGTGGACGGGCACCAACAGCGTTACCGATCTGATGT
The DNA here is from genome assembly GCA_964530895.1 of uncultured Methyloceanibacter sp. GTDB lineage: Bacteria > Pseudomonadota > Alphaproteobacteria > Rhizobiales > Methyloligellaceae > Methyloceanibacter. The sequence goes on from CAZHCN010000036.1 coordinate 10,153, forward strand.
GCCTCGCCGACCAGAACAACGGCCTTTACATCAAGGCCAATGACGAGGGCGAGCTCGTCAAGGCGCTGGAGAAGACCTTGGACTGCCCCATGCTCTCGCAGGCGCCGCTCAATCCGATCCGCTAATCCCAGTTGACGAACCGCGCGAGGCGCGCTCAATACGCCGGCACAGAAGGAGCAACCTGCCGATGGCGTCGAAGCGCGTGGTCGGTTTTGCCATTGTCGTGCTGGCCGTTTCCGGGCTCTCGGCCGCTTGGGCCGAAACCCCGACTTCACCCGCCGACCCCGGTCTTCTGGCGCGCTGCTGGACGCCGGAGGCTTTGGCCGGGACCGACAAGGAGCTGAAGCCCGTCCGCTCCCGGGCGCCGCTCGATCTCGCGGGGCTCAGGCGGGAGCCCCTTCCCGCCACCGAGCCAGTCGCCGAAGACCTGCGCGGTTCGATAAGGAGCGTCACGCTGCCGCCGGGGGAGAAGCTCCTCGCGCTCACCTTCGATCTTTGCGAGACCAAGGGCGATCGTGCCGGCTATGACGGCCGCATCGTCGATCTCCTGCGCGCCCAAGGGGCAAAGGCCACCTTCTTCGCGGGCGGCAAATGGCTCGAGACCCATCCTGAGCGCGCGCAGCAGCTGATCGCCGATCCCAATTTCGAGGTTGGGGGCCATGGGTTGCTCCACCGCGACCTTTCCAAAGCGACCGACCAGACCATGGCGGAGGAGATCAACCTCACCGAGGCGGCGTTTGCGCGGGCGCGGACGGCCCTGGAGGCACGATCGTGCGCCACAGACGAGACGCAAGGCCCCGACGCCGTGCAAGATCGGATCACCGTGATGCGCTTCCCCTACGGGCGGTGCAACGCCAAGGCCTTGGCGGCCGTGGCCAAGGCCGGGGAGCTTGCGATCCAATGGGACGTCGTGACGGGCGATCCCGACCCGCATATCTCGGCCAAGGCCATCGCCAACACCATCCTCACGCATGCCCATCCCGGGGCCATCATCGTCGCCCACGCCAATGGGCGCGGCCGCAACACCGCCGCGGCCCTCGCGATCGCCCTGCCAAAACTGAAGAAAGAAGGCTATCGCTTCGTCACGGTGAGCGAGCTCATCGCCGCCGGCAAGCCGGTCATCGCCGACAAGTGCTATCTCAACCGGCCGGGTGAGGTGCAGCGGGTCGCGCACGCCAAGCCGCGCGACATCAGCGATGACATCTGGTCCATTCTGCGCCACTGACCTCGAACTCGGCGGCGGCGCCGTTGGGCGCGTCCGTCTCGGTCCGCTGACGCCTGGGCTGTGCGCGGCGCTCGGACCGGCGCTTGTGGCCATGTCTCCCTGGTCGGTCATGGGCACGTCCGCAGTCGACATGACGCGGTACCTCGCGGCAGAGGGCGACGGCGCGCGCCGCTACGTGATCGACATCGGCGGCATGCCGGCAGGCGCCGCCGCGCTGCGCTATCCTTGGCTGAAAGGCCCCTATCTCGAATTGCTGGCGCTTCTCCCGGAGCATCAGGGCCGAGGGATCGGCGGCGCATTCCTGCGCTGGTTCGAAGATGAAGCGCGCCGCCACGAGGCGCGCAACCTTTGGGTCTGCGCCTCCCGCTTCAACGCAGGCGCGCTTGCGTTCTACCGGCGGCACGGCTTCGCGGAAACGGCCTCGTTGCCGGGCCTCGTCGCCCACGGTTTCGACGAGATCCTGCTGCGCAAGTTCCCGATCGCCGCAGCCGCGCGTGGCGACGTCTGAGGCTACTGGTCCTGTGGCGCGTCAGCGGGCGCGTCGGACTCCTGCGTCGGAGTCCGGGGTTTCGGCGGGGTACTCGTCTTCGGGGACACCGGGGGCCTCGTCGACGTAGAGCGCGCCGTCATCGATCGACGCCTCCTCGTCGCCCTTCATCTCGTATTGATCCCCGCTTTCAAGCTCGATGACGCAGCCTTTATCGCACGCCGGCTCGACGGAGGCGCCGGGTTCGATGGACTGCTCGGTCCCTTCGCCATCGACGATGACGTTGATGGTGACCGCATCGGGGTCGTTGTTGGTGACGGTCAGTGCCGCCGCCGGAGAGGCGCATAGTGCTGCCACAAGGCCGAGGCCGAGTACGTTGACGACCTTCATCTTGACACCCTCTTTTCGGATCCGCGGGTCCGGTATTGCACGCCATTGTGCCGTCTTGCCGGCCCGGCGGCGCCCAATCTCAGATGAGCGGGCCAAATTTTCCACAGGCTGTTCAACCCCAGTTCTCAGAATTTGCGCCTTTTAGCACCCCCGCCTCACCCTCCCGCAATCGTTTTTGGGAGGCTGATAGGGTTAAAAAAATTTTGTGAATCAATGAAACCAGGAGCCTGTGAGGGCGTTGTTGAGCGCAGCTTGCGGCGATTCGCCGTTGTGCGATGCAGCAAGGAAACGGCTTGGCACTGGCCGAGGGGAGCCAGTAGAGTCGCCAGGTTGCGGACGGGCCCCCTCCAATCGGAAAGGAGAGCTTCCGATGGACAACACAGCCAAATTGACCGCCATCATGGCGATCGTGTCGTTCGGCTTCCTCGTCGCCGTCATCCTGGGGATGATCTAGCGGGCGAGGCATCGGCCCCATAGGGCCACACCCGACATTGACATCACGATGAGGCGCCACCGGCGGAAACAACCGCCTGGGCGACCTCCCGCCGGGGACGCGCGGCTTACGCCGCCGCGTCGGCGAGGCGCTTGGGATCATAGTTGAGGATCGGGCCAAGCCAGCGCTCGGCCTCCTCGATCGACCAGCCCTTGCGCGCGGCATAGTCCTCGACCTGATCGCGCCCGATCTTGCCGACGCCGAAATAGCGGCTCTCCGGGTGGGAGAAATAGAAGCCAGAGACGGCGGCGGCCGGCCACATTGCACAAGACTCGGTCAGCTTCACGCCGATCTTCCTCTCGGCGTCGAGTAGTGCGAACAGCGTGCGCTTCTCGGTGTGGTCGGGTTGAGCCGGATAACCGGGCGCGGGCCGGATGCCGGCATATTCTTCGGCAATGAGCTCTTCGTTCGAAAGCGTCTCGCCCGGCGCGTAGCCCCACAGCTCGCGGCGCACCTTCTGGTGCAGCGCCTCCGCAAAGGCTTCCGCCAGCCGGTCGGCGAGCGCTTTGACCATGATCTTCGAATAATCGTCATTGGCGCGCTCGAAGCGCCGCGCCACATCCTCCTCGCCAATGCCGGCGGTCACGGCGAAGCCGCCGATATAGTCGGCGACCTCGGTGTCTTTCGGCGCCACGTAGTCGGCGAGCGCCAGGTTCGCCCTGCCGGTATCGCGCGCCATTTGCTGGCGGAGCGTGTGCAGCGTGGCGAAGGGCCTCTCCCGCGTCTCGTCGGCATAGAGCTCGATGTCGTCGCGGACACTGTTCGCGGGCCAGAAGCCGACCACGGCATTCGCCGTCAGCCATTTCTCGGCGATGATCTGCTTCAGCATGGCTTGCGCATCGTCGAACAGGGCGCGCGCGGCCTCGCCGTATTTGTCGTCCTCCAGGATGCGTGGGTACTGGCCTTTCAGTTCCCAGGCCTGGAAGAACGGCGTCCAGTCGATATAGCGGGCGAGTTCTTCCAAGTCGTACGCCTCGAAGGTGCGGGTACCGAGGAAGCTCGGCTTGGGCGGCGTGTAGCCGGACCAGTCGAGCTTCAGCGCGTTGGCGCGGGCCTGGGCGAGCGGTGCCCTATTCTTCTCCTCCTGGCCGCGCGCGTAAGACTCGGCCATGCGCTCATATTCCTCGCGGACCTTGGCAATCTGCTTCGGCCGCTCCTCCTTCGACATCAGCCCGGAGACGACGCCCACGGCGCGGCTCGCGTCAGTCACGTAGATGGCCTGACTTCGATGGTAGTTGGGGCTGATCTTCACGGCCGTATGAACCCGGCTCGTGGTGGCGCCGCCGATGAGAAGCGGCAGATCGAAGCCTTCGCGCTCCATCTCGGAGGCGACATGGCACATCTCGTCAAGCGACGGCGTGATGAGACCCGAGAGGCCGACGATGTCCACTTTGCGCTCGCGCGCGGTGTCGAGGATCGTTTGCGAGTGCACCATGACGCCGAGGTCTATGACCTCGAAATTGTTGCACTGGAGCACGACGCCGACGATGTTCTTGCCGATGTCGTGGACGTCGCCCTTCACGGTGGCGAGCAGCACCTTGCCGGCGGGCTCACCTTGGGCCAGCCCCATCTCCTCCTTCTCCTTCTCCATGAAGGGCATGAGATAGGCGACGGCCTGCTTCATCACGCGCGCGGACTTCACCACCTGCGGCAGGAACATCTTGCCGGAACCGAACAAATCGCCGACCACATTCATGCCGGTCATGAGCGGACCTTCGATAAGGTGAAGCGGGCGCTCCGCCTTGAGGCGCGCTTCCTCAGTGTCCTCCTCGATATAGCCGCCAATGCCGTGGACCAGCGCGTAGGTCAGGCGTTCCTCGACCGGCTTCTCGCGCCAGGAAAGATCGGCCTCCTTCTTCTGCGAGGCGCCGCCCTTGTAGCGCTCCGCCGCTTCGAGCAACCGGTCGGTGGCGTCCGCGCGGCGGTTCAGGATCACGTCCTCGACGAGATCGCGAAGCTCCGGCTCGATGTCGTCGTACAAAGCAAGCTGGCCGGCATTGACGATGCCCATGTCCATGCCCGCTTGGATCGCGTGATAGAGGAACACCGAGTGCATGGCCTCGCGTACGCGCTCATTGCCGCGAAACGCAAATGACAGGTTCGACACGCCGCCGGAGACATGCACGTAGGGCAGCTCCTGCTTGATGCGGCGGGTCGCATCGATGAAGGCGCGGGCGTAGTCGTTGTGCTCCTCGATGCCGGTCGCGACGGCGAAGATGTTGGGATCGAAGATGATGTCCTCGGGCGGGAAGCCAACCTTCTCGGTCAAGAGCTTGTAGGCGCGCTTACAGATCTCGAACTTTCGCTCGGCCGTCTCGGCCTGACCCTTCTCGTCGAAGGCCATGACCACGACCGCCGCGCCGTAACGCAGGACCTTCCGCGCGTGGTCGAGGAACGGGCCCTCACCCTCCTTCAAGCTGATGGAGTTCACCACCGACTTCCCTTGCACGCATTTGAGCCCCGTCTCGATGACAGACCATTTCGACGAGTCGATCATAATCGGCACGCGGGAAATATCCGGCTCGGCGGCGATGAGGTTGAGCAAGGTGCCCATGGCCTTCTCGGAATCCAGCATGCCCTCGTCCATGTTGACGTCGAGCATGTTGGCGCCGTTCTCGACCTGCTGGCGCGCGACCTCGAGCGCCGCGGCGTAGTCGTTGGCCTCGATCAGCTTGCGGAAGCGCGCGGACCCGGTGACGTTGGTCCGCTCGCCCACCATGACGAAATTCTGGGCAGCGTTGGTCACTTATACCTATCCATGTACGAAGGGTTCGAGGCCGGAGAGGCGGAGCGCGTGCTCAACCTCCGGCACGGGGCGCGGCTGGTACTTGGCCACGGCTTGCGCGATCGCGCGGATATGGTCGGGCGTGGTGCCGCAGCATCCGCCGACGACGTTGATGAGCCCGTTCTTGGCCCAATCTTCCAAGAGCGTCGCCATGTGCTCTGGGGTCTCGTCGTATTCGCCCATCTCGTTGGGAAGCCCCGCATTGGGATAGACGCTGACATAGGTATCGGCGACGTGGGCCATCTCATCGACTGAGGGTCTGAGCTGCTCGGCCCCGAAGGAGCAGTTGAGGCCGATGGAGAAGGGCTTCAAATGCTTCATGGAGTACCAAAAGGCTTCCGGCGTCTGGCCCGACAGGTTCCGGCCCGAAAGATCGGTGATGGTGCCGGAGACCATGATGGGAAGCTCCACGCCCATCTCGTCGAACACCGCCTCGACGGCGAAACCGGCGGCCTTAGCGTTCAGCGTGTCGAACACGGTCTCGATCATGATGGCATCGACGCCGCCTTCGATGAGACCGCGGGTTTGCGTGGCATACGCCTCGACCAGCGCATCGAAGCTCACATTACGAAAGCCGGGATTGTTCACGTCGGGCGATATGGACGCGGTGCGGTTGGTGGGTCCGATCGCGCCGGCGACGAAGCGCGGCTTGTCGGGCGTCTTCTTCGTCCATGCGTCCGCCGCCTCGCGGGCAAGCTTGGCCGCAGCGACGTTCATCTCGTAGCTCAGATCTTCCAGACCGTAATCGGCCTGGCTGATGGCCTGCGCGTTGAACGTATTGGTCTCGAGGATGTCGGCGCCCGCCTCGAGATATTGGCTGTGGATCTCGCGAATGATGTCCGGCTGGGTGAGCACGAGCAGATCGTTGTTGCCCTTGAGATCGCGCTTGTGGTCCTTGAACCGCTCGCCGCGATACCCGGCTTCGTCCAGCTTGTAGCGCTGGATCATGGTGCCCATCGCGCCATCTAGAATGAGGATGCGCTCCTTGGCTTCGCGCTTGAGGGCCTTGATGCGTTCTTCTCTGGTCATGACGCAGACTCCGCCTTCGCTTCGGCGAAGGCCTTGGCCGGACGCAAGCCCAGCAGATAGCAGATGGCGTAGACGAGGTCCGCGCGGTTCAGCGTGTAGAAGTGAAACTCGGTGATGCCCTGGTCGACGAGGCCCAGCACCTGCTCGGCGGCCACGGCGGCCGCCACGAGATGCCGCGTCTCCTGGTCATCGTCCAGCCCCTCGAAACGGTGGCCGATCCAGTCCGGCACGCTCGCGCCCGAGCGCTGTGCAAAGCTCGATACCTGTTTGAAGTTATGGATGGGGATCAGCCCCGGAACGATGGGGATATCGATCCCGGCGGCGCGCACGCGGTCGAGATAACGGAAATAGACCTCGTTATCGAAGAAGAACTGAGTGATGGCGCCAGTCGCGCCGGCGTCGATCTTGGCCTTCAACATGTCGATATCGGCCTCGACGGAGGGCGATTCCGGGTGCTTTTCCGGATAGCAGCCCACCGAAATCTCGAACGGCGCGATTCTTTTGATGCCGGCGACGAGATCGGCGGCGTTGACATAGCCGCCGGGCGTCGGCTCATAACGTTCGCCCACGCCGTCCGGCGGGTCGCCGCGAAGCGCCACGATATGGCGCACGCCGAGGTCCCAATAATCGCGAATAACCTCGTCGATTTCCTCGCGGGTGGCGCAGACGCATGTGAGATGCGCGGCCGGCTTCAGCGTCGTCTCGCGCAGCATGCGGGCCACGGTGGCGTGGGTGCGCTCGCGGGTCGAGCCGCCGGCGCCATAGGTCACCGACACGTATTTCGGCCGCAGCGGCTCCAAGCGGCGGATCGAACGCCACAGGGTCTCTTCCATCGCCGCGGTCTTAGGCGGAAAGAACTCGAACGACACGTCGATGTCGCCGCGCCCGAGAAAGCGGCGCTTCGGCG